>NZ_JBALSS010000015.1:82658-119674 GCF_036967045.1 Bacillus sp. JJ1609
CCGCGGAAAGCGAAGCGCCTGGAACGGAAATCAACAGCCAAGTTTAATCAGCCTTTCAAGAAAAAATGGTTTTTTGAAACTTAGCATATTTATTTGCTTGTCGGAAGGATTAAACGGAATTTTTATAAAAAGTATTGAGTTATTTCATGGTTATTGATAAATTTTATAGAGTCTATAAAATTTATTTATGAAAAGGTGATTTCTTAATGAAGAAATTAATGACGTTAATTAGTTTAATGGTCATTTTCGCTTTGACTGGTTGTTCAAGTGAAAATGACGAAAATGCTCAAACTAAGAAAGAAACGGAAACCATTAAAATTGGTGCAATTCCGGATCAGAATGCTGCAGATTTGAATAGGAGCATGGAGGACTTTGCGAAGGATTTAGGAGAAAAAACCGGATTGAAGGTTGAATACGTCCCTTCTGTTGATTATTCAGCACTCGTGACTGCTTTTGGACGTGGTGAAATTCAACTGGCGTGGTTTGGCGGACTTACAGGTGTGCAGGCTAGAAGTATCGTTCCTGAAGCAGAAGCATTTGCCCAAAGGCCGATTGACGAAAAATTCAGATCTGTGTTTATTGCCCAAAGTGATATCGATATTGATAGCCTTGAAGATCTAAAAGGTAAATCCTTTACATTTGGCAGTGAGAGTTCTACTTCAGGCCACTTGATGCCTCGTTATTTCATGATGGAAGCGGCCATTAATCCAGACAAGGATCTTGATGGGGCTCCAAATTACTCCGGATCACACGATAAAACTTACAAGCTTGTTGAATCAGGTGCGTTCCAGACAGGCGCACTAAACATCTCTGTTTGGGAATCGGCTGTAAAAGAAGGCAAAGTTGATGAATCAAAGGTGAAGGTATTCTATACAACACCTGAATATTATGACTATAACTGGACAGTAAATAAGGTTGATAAGGAAACAAAAGAAAAATTAAAAGAAGCCATTCTTTCAATGAAGGCTGAAGATAATGAAATTATGGAGCTTTTGCAGACTGACAAATTCATAGAGGCGAAAAATGAGAACTATGAAGCAATTGAAAAGGTTGCAAAGGAATTAAAGATCATCAAGTAGGTGGAACAAATGGCTTTACAAAAGGAAATGATTAACCTTAACCAAATATCAAAGCATTATGAACGGAAGATAGCCTTATCTTCCCTTTCTTTTACCGTAAAAAAAGGTGAATTAATTGCTCTTATTGGTCCAAGCGGCGCAGGGAAAACGACTCTGCTGAATATATTAGCGTCTATTTTGGTTCCGGATCAGGGTACGGTCTTCATTGATGGCCGGCCTTTATCAGAGTTTGATGACCAAAAGAAAAGAGCGAAAAAAATCGGCATTATCCGTCAGCAGTTTGACCTGGTTGGTGAGCTTCCGGTAATCCATAATGTATTGGCCGGACGTCTTGGGGATTGGGGAGTAGTTAAGTCGCTCATCTCCCTTCTTATTCCGCAAGAGAAGGAGTATGCAGTCAGTGCATTGGAGCGTGTAGGTCTTGCGGAAAAATTGTATGAACGTACCTCTACACTTTCCGGAGGTGAACAACAGAGAGTAGCCCTAGCCCGCCTCCTCGTCCAAAAGTCTGAAATCATTCTTGCGGATGAGCCAGTTGCTTCACTTGACCCAGCTCGTGCTGAAGATATCCTTGAGCTTTTAGTTAAAATTGCACTTGAGGAAAAACAGACACTGATTACCAGTTTGCATTCAGTAGAATATGCTAAAAAATATTTTGATAGGCTGATTGCCTTGAAGAATGGCGAGGTTTTCTTTGACCTCCCCGCTGCTTCAGTTTCTGAAGATCATATTGCAAGCTTGTATAAATTGAAGGAGCTTTCTTGATATGGAGAAAAGCTGGTTATCATTTGATCTCCATAAGCGCAAAATTCTCTCCCTGCTCCTGTTTCTGTTTTTTTTCTGGAGTTTGTATTCAGTGGAGTGGAATCTAGATTTAATTCACAGCGGAGGGCTGGAAAATGCGGGACAAATTATTAAAGCACTCTTTCACCCTGACTTATCAAGTGACATATTGCTGCTGGCGATTGAATCTAGCTGGACCACCCTGTCATACGCAGCAGCAGGCATGAGCTTAGCATTGATCATTGGGTTTTTGTATGGCATACCCGCTTCAGGAGTTTTGAATAGGAGAATAAAGACTAAAAAGGTTATGAAAGCTTTTTTTAGAGGACAATTAGGATTTATGAGGGCAATACATGAACTCGTCTGGGCGTGGCTTTTTGTCGCCTCAATCGGCCTTTCACCATTTGCAGCAATTTTTGCTTTGGCCATACCTTATGGCGGTATACTTGGAAGGATTTTTGCGGAAATGCTGGAAGATGTCCCTCAAGAACCTATTAAAGCACTCGAGGCAACAGGTGCATCACGGCTTCAAATCCTGTGGTATGGATATCTGCCGATGGTTAGGGCGAGTATTACAAGCTATGCCATGTACAGATTTGAATGTGCAGTTCGTTCATCCGCTATCATGAGCTTTGTTGGCATCGGCGGGCTCGGATACCAAATTCAGCTTAGTTTAGATGACCTGCACTACAATGAAGTTTGGACCTTCATGTTCTTTTTAATTTTCCTAGTTATCATCATTGATGCCTGGAGCAATCAATTAAGAAAGAGGCTGGTACAATGAGTGTTCAAAAAAAACGTAAAATCACTTTTGTTACTGCCTCTGTATATGCATTGCTGCTCATTGGTGCTGTTTCCTGGATTTCAATTGTTAACTTGGAAAACGCCAGTCTGTTCGCTCTTTTTTCTGAAAAAAATCTTTCATATTCTACTAAATTTTTTAAAGGACTTTTCGGGATTGGAGAAGAAAATCCTGCATTTTTCAACCCGGACAGCTGGAAGACTGTGATTGCTCTTACTTTCGATACATTAAAAATGAGTGTAATGGCTACCGGCTTTGCGACCATTGCTGCACTGCTAACAGTGGTTCCAGCAGCAAGAAATGTCGCAGATGGTTCGATTACACTTGCGAAAAAATGGCATGGCTGGATTTCTTTTGGCATAATTCGCGTTATTTATATTTTTTCACGTGCTGTACCTGAGCTTGTCTGGGCCATGATGATCATCTTTATTATTAAGCCAGGAATATTGCCTGGGGCAATTGCTCTTGCTCTTCATAATTTTGGAATCCTCGGTAAGCTTTGTGCTGAAGTGATTGAGGACCTCGATTCACGGCCAGTCCGGAACTTGGCTTCCAGTGGCGCTGGACGGGTGCAAATTTTGCTTTACGGTGTATTGCCGGCCGCACTTCCCCGCTTTTTGACATATATCTTGTACCGCTGGGAAGTGATTATGCGTACTACGATTGTTGTGGGTTTTGTTGGTGCCGGCGGGCTTGGACAGCAATTCAAGCTAAGCATGAGTTTTTTTCATTACACCGATCTGACTTTATTATTGTTATGTTATTTAATTCTTGTTTTTGCTGCAGATTATATCTCTGAAAAAGCGCGATTTTTCATTAAATAAAACGAATCCGGCCAATGCACATGGCCGGATTTTTTTTGCTTAATATTTTTATAGTATATCGATATTTTCCAAACCGTTTTCCAGAAAGTACTTTTCATAACGTGCCTTAAGCTGAAAGAGTCTATTGATTTTTTCCTCGATCGGCGCATCGATATTGATTTCGCGCTTCAGGTCAATCGTTGCTAACTTATGAGTCAATTGATCCCAGAAGACATCTTCCTCATACTCATCAATAATTGCTTCCACTGTTTCCTTCAAGGCTTCTGAAAGATAGTAATATTCTTCTGCTTTATCATAGTAAATTTGGTCACTTGCTTCAAATTCGTGGGCTAATGAAAAAATGTACTGTTCAAGTTCTTCTGCCCTGCTGACCAGAGTATGGTCGGCTTCAGTAAGTCCGATCGGCCAATTGCCGAGCTGCAGCAATTTTACAAGGGTCAAGTATTGTTCTTTTGAAAGGTCTATCTTCATTTTAACCTCCTCCTTTATATGCTTGTTTCATGTATATGACAGTACAGGACAGGATTTTCCTAATCTAAAATAAAAACGGCAAACCATTTTTATTGGTTTGCCGGGTAATAATTTATTTCAATTTCCTATTTGAATTGCTTCCCCAATTAGCTGAATATCTTTATATATTTCGATTTTCAGCTTTTCATCCTCGCATTGTGAATACTCATCAAACAAACGCCCTAGTTCTTTAATAAATATTAGATGCTCTTCGACTGCAACCATACAGAGACCCCTTTACACAGAAGATGACCAGTGGCTATATGCTGTTAATTCTATTTTCTGTTGACCAGAATATTTACCCGTTAATAACAAATTAAAACTTGAATCCTTTTAATTAGTTTATTGTCTGCCGGGACATCTTATGACAACATTGCGAGTTTTGTTTATAGTCGTGATCTTTGTGGGAATTAATAAGGAGGTATATACACAATCAGGGGGTATAGAAATGTGGGTTAAAAAACCATTTTTTAAATATGCATCAGGAATCATATTAGTTCTTCTCATTATCTTTTTATTTGGGAAGATCGATTATTTTGTCTGGCCACTGCAGAACTTCATCATAGCAATCTTCTTTCCGGTTCTTATTTCAGGATTAATCTATTACATTTTGAGAAAGCCTGTACGCTGGCTAGACCAATACATGCCAAAAGTGCTCAGTATTCTTATCGTCTTTGCTATATTTATTGGGATTTTCACAACATTTTTCTATTTCGCTGGATCGCTTGTTGGTGAGCAAGTCAGCAATCTGACTGAAAACTTTCCTCAAAGAATAGAAGAAGTCACAAAGGAATCAGAAAAAGTAATGAAAGATAATAAGTATGAGATGGTGGATGTAAATGAGGTAAAACAAAAGGCACTCACATATTTAAGCAAAGTATCAAATAATCTTGGTGAAAATGTCATGTCGATTATTTCTTTACTCACTAGTGTAGCGACAGTTTTGGTCGTAGTCCCTTTCCTCGTGTTTTTCTTCTTGAAGGATGAGGAAAAATTAAGACCTTATATTATAAAATTGATTCCGAATGAGCATGAACAGGAAGGGAATAAAATCCTTAAAGATATTGATAAGACTCTTTTCACTTATGTAACCGGACAGTTCATCATAGCGATGGTTGATGGAACGCTTATGTACATTGGATATAAAATAATCGGACTGGACTACGCACTGCTCCTCGCTATTTTTACAATGTTTTTGACTGTTGTTCCTTTCCTTGGTCCAATCATTGGTGTATTGCCTGCTCTGTTCGTAGCCTTGGCAACAAGTCCAATGATGATGTTCAAGGTCCTGGTCGTCCTCCTTGTGGTCCAGCAGCTCGAAGGCAATTTTGTTACTCCGCAGGTAATGGGTAAAAAGCTTAACATCCATCCGATTACGGTTATACTATTATTGATTGCGGCTGGTTCAATCTATGGTTTTATAGGCATCCTCATCGCCATCCCGCTATATTCAGTCATTAAGATCATAATTAAGGATGTATGGAAATTTTACAGGCTGCGCCAAAAGAAAAATTTCATCAATCCAGAGAATTAGATGAAAGAAGTTCTAATTCTGGCAATAAGAAAAATAGAAAGCAAAAAGCATCGGTTTTCAGCCGATGCTTTTTGCTTTCTATTGAGCTGGACCGTTCCCTCCAGGTGATATAAAAGAAGTATCGCTCCTTGCCTGGTCTTGTTCAATCCGATGGTTTTCTGTATCTAATTTAGGGTCACCCATCCCTTTCTTTTTATCAAAATAAATAACAACTGGTACTAATACAATGAGTGGAGAAAGCAGGATTAGCCAAATCATATTTAAGCCTCCTTTACACGTATTTACTATATTTATTTTAACATGAAATATCATGAAAATATGTAAATCAATGGTACTAATTATGCAGAAAGAGCTTTATGTAAAAAATAAAAAAACAGGCCCCTTTTTTAGAGCCAGTTTCAAAAAGTTAATTATTTATATATCGCTCATATACAAAACCAAAATCTTTTACATTGTATTTTTTACGGGAATTCATCAGCCAATTAAAGGCCATTTCATTCAAATCCCTGAAATCATTGACGACACTCTCTTCTTTTGTGGCGATCCTGCTTAATGTAGTGGCAGCAAGGTTCAAGCTTTGCTGGGCATATTCCATTGAAAATTCATTTTCTCTAGTAATTTCGGCAATCCGAATTAATGCTTTATATAGATCCTTCAGTTCTTCAATGTGTTTTTTATGTACATCAATGGAGAATGCAGTGGAACCGATGACGAATTTAATCTCAACGTCAAGGTCAACAGTGCCTGCAGTTTCGAGATGGACATTTGTAATTTTGTGTTCACTGAAACTATAGCGGTGCAATGTGCGCTTTTTGCTAATAGCGCTTGTCCCGTCTAAATGGATCAATGCCTTGTTTGTAAAGCAATATTCATCTGTTTTCGATTTTATCAAGAAGTAGATTTTTTCGTTATCCTCATGCAATACATAATCATCAGCATCGACTTTATCATAGTCTGCCGGGCTGATTACACTCCCAACATCACTCAAGCCCAATACATCTGAAGCGACTCTCTTAAACATTTACCCACCTCTTCTTTAAAAGTATTCATATTCATATTAACATAAACTGGCAAAAAAGAAGTGGGTATATTTAATGGCACTACACTAAAAGTAGCCAATTATAGTGTTAAGAAAGCAGCTTATTTTCTTCTTGTTTTTCACCTAATTCAGCATCAATCATGGCGTCGAGCCTAATAATACTCTCTCTGGCCCGTTCATGGCTGATTTTCCTGTAATGGTGGTTTCCGCCTTCCTCTTCGTCTTTTTCATCCGCCCATTTGACGACTTGCTGGAGCGGTGTGCGGATGATATCATTTGATGGCAAAAAGGAGTCAGTATGGAAAAGGATTGCTAGTGAAGTGGCTTTCGCCTGCACGGGGTTTTCGCCGAGCCGGATTAAGAGCTTGTGAGCCCTCTCTGCTCCCTTTATTGGGTGGATATCGTTTTTTCTATACAATTCGTAGTCCCATTTTCCATTTCTATACCAAGTAAAATGCCCGATATCATGCAAGAAACCTGCTTTTGCGGCGATATCCACATCTACCTTATGTTCTTTCGCTAGGTGGAAAGCATGATATGCCACGGCAATTGCGTGAGCCATACCAGAGCGCTTTACATATTTTTGCGCAATATGGTGTTCGAAAATATTCAGTAGTGTTACATCCCTCATTTCATTACCTCCTTAGCTGATGTGATACCCATATTTTAATGAATGTTAACAGAAATGCCGGAGAAATGCAGCTTTTAGCTACTATACTGCAACGAGAATAACCAACTTGCCTCTATCTAACTTACCCAAAATTTACTTATCATTATTATTCAGTATATAAAAAAAGCTGGAAATGGATTGGATGCCTCACCATTTACCAGCTTGTAAATATTTTAATTCCAATTTTTAAATTTTGAACTGACTTTCTCTCTTAAAGTGAGGAGGAATGTTTTCTCTCCTTTAGCTCCCTTCTGCTTGTTCCATTCATTGAAGCTCGCGACGGCGATTAAAATCGATCCGCCGATGAGCAGATATCCCCACCACGGTAGATTGCCCCAAAATGGGCGGGTTTGAAGGACTACATTTAGGAGCAATACTCCTGCACCAACAAAGAAATAGGCTTTTACTCTCAGCCACATTCCTGCGAGCATGGAGAATAATGATAAGGATCCAAGTATTAAGGCGTCATATACTGTGTTGCTCATCAAACCGTCTCTAATTAGGATCAGTGAAACAATGATCAGGACGGCCCATTGAATATAGCCAGTAATGTTCTCCCATTTCCCTTTAAAGACAAACCGCAAGAAGATAACAAGGGCAACAAATGGCAGGACATTTACTTCCCAAAGCCATAAAGCAGGGATATTTAACTGTTCAACTGCAGCGTAATAAGGAATCATCAGATACACCCCTGCAATAAAGGTTAATCCCATTCCCCATTCGCCGGGGACCCTTTTTCGCTGAAGCCAGAAAGCTGCCGACATCAGCAGGCCATGAATAATTTGTGCCCAAAATGTTTCTGTCTTGAATCCAGAGATCGAAACAATGAAGAAAAACGAAACAATTGTATAAGAATCCAGGCTTTTAAGTCCAAAAACGCCGCCATTTTTCCATAGGCTGGAATAGATTATTCTTCCTGCAATCAGCAGTGAGACACCGAAAGCAGCAAGAAGTACGATCTCAAACATTATATCGGTCCTTGATTGGTAGATCATTTGGATGGATGCATAGAAAATCATCAGCAACGGTAACAGATTGAGCAAATCCCATTTGATTCGATGGAGCAAGAATAATGTTCCGACAGCATACAGAACGGTCATGCCATAAAGCGGCCAGGTGTAAGGATAAGTAACCAGGAAGCTGCCAATGCCAAGAAGTGAAAAAGGAACAAGATAAAAAACGGTTCTTTCCTTGAATGTTATTCTTGCTGTGAACCAGAAAATTCCGATTAAGATGCTTGTTGACAAAAATGCATAATAGCCAAAATCTTCACCTGAAAAATAGATGATTCCTGTTTTTATTGATAAAAATAACGTCGAGAAGGTCCCGTACAATATGGCTTTCACTTTCCATTCTTGCTTAACAAACAACAAACTGGCTATATAGACCCCGGTAGCCACCAAATAGCCCCATACGCCATCTTGCCCATATATTACATAAGAAAGGATCAAGGTAGGAGCCAGGTAGAAATGAGCTACCCAGGCGAGGTCGGTTGCAAGAACCTTTTCTTTCTTTAAAAGTACTGCTGCAGCACCCAGAAGCAGCCATCCTCCTCCCGGGAAAAGTAATGTTTCTGCAGCGTCACTGAAATCATACAATTCCTCGTTAATAGAATTCAAGGTGATGGTGTACCAGGCAAGGCTAATAATACCAGCCAGATAGGAAATAATGACATCCTTTGTTGTTTTAAAGAGGAGGATTGACATAAGGATGCCGCCAAGCCATACCAGTGATTCACCTAGAACACTGGAGACCGGGGCCGTAAATGTGAAAAATAAGGCTGCAGCATAAAAACCATGTGAGCTGTAGAATGTACTATCAGCCAATTTAATTTCCTTGAGATTCTTCAAAATAAAGCTGATTGCTAATAGAAGCAGCCCAGCAACTGCAAAATTTCCTGGCAGTCCTAAAAATTCATCATAAATGCTGGAATAAGATCTGATTTCTTCACAGATGGCAGCGACTGATAGTCCAACGGATATGGGTGCTGCCCATTGTGCCAATAAAAGTAAAATAGATCTGCTTTCAATTTTTATCATTAGGTAAAATAAGATACCTGCTAAGAAAAACATTAATCCGAGTTCCCACCAATGAAACATGGCGAAAGAAACAATAATCATGGAAAACATGATTACCATACCGACATCTCTGGAGCTGTTTTGAATGATCCTTAGGTTTATCGCCTTAAGCTTCCATCCGAAAACTGTAAATAAAATGAATCCAATAAAGTAAATCGGTAAGATTAACGTTTCAAAATCAACTAAGGTATGCAGCTTCATAACTGCTTCAAACAAAGCCGATGCCAAGAAAATCGGGCTAAGATAGCGGAAAATAATGCTTTTATGAGTGTTCGCTAAGTAAATAAAATTAACCGCGATGAACATATATGCCGCAAAAAGTGTAAAAGATGGATTCTGCGAATGCAACAGCATCCCTTCTACCGTTATCATGATAAAAGCGAGTCCTGATACAATTGCGCTTGTTAGCTGAAAGACCTTCTTCAAGCCGAATTGATCTTTAAAGAATTTGGGAAGCAGCAAGAAAACGAATCCTAGAAGCGCATAGCCGATGATGCTGGCTTCTCGAAAATCCATATTTTCTAAAATTTGATAGGCTCCAAAAACGAACATCGCGCTGAATACAAAATGGTACTCTTTACGGCCATTCACAAAAATCATCGAAAGATAAATGACAGCAGTCATAATGATATTGAATCCATAAAACAGTTGATTTTCAAAGAAAATAAGCATTAATAATGTAGATAAGATCAGGTTAGCTTGTGAAAAGAAAGCAAGCTCTTTGGTGAACAGAGAAAATAGCTTTTTCTTTTTCAGATAATGATATCCTGCAATCAGCATTGAGTTGTATACCATTAATCCTAAATAGAAACCATCAGCGTCAAGTCCAATTGCTCTTAATAAATAGGCCGTGGCAGCTGTCGATGCGATGAAAGCAAACCACACAAATAATCTTGAAGATAATTTTTCCGCCAGTAAGGCGTAAACAGGAATTAGGACGGAACTGCTTATAAAGCCTAAAATGAATCTTCCTTCTCCGTAGAAGCTAAGATAAGGTCCAAGCAATTCGAACCAGCCGAGCGATAAGGTGAAAATCGGTAAAAATAAGCTTCCTAATACGCCAAATGCAAAGGCGGTCTTTTCAATCTTTAAAATTCGGTAACTGACAAAAGCTATCCCATAAAAAAGTGCAGACACAAGTGCGATCGATCCAGCTTTCATCCAGGGAGACATAGTTTCCCAGTTGCTCGTTGCGACAAACAAGCCGCCGATCAACAGCATAATTACTCCTATATTCAGTGACCATGAAATATTTCGTTCTCGTATTTCTTCAGCTGTTTTCTTCGGTTTTACTTTCACAGGCTTTTGTTTTACTTGTAACTTCATTTCTTTTTCAGAAACAAGCTGAATTGTAGCTTTTTTGGCCAACTGTTCTTTTGTTGCCGTTTCTTTTTCCTGCTGTTCTAGAGCGAGCAGATTTGAAAAGTATTCATTGTGCGCTTCTGATACATTTTTATATTGCTCAGTGGTGACGTAACCCATTTCTTTTAAATTATAGAGTTCATTTCGGAAAATCCGTCGCCGTTCTTCTTTTGGAATGAATTCCATTTATATCCCCCTGTTCTCCTGAAATCCATTTATAACCGTTTAGTGTAATTTTACACATTTTATAAATAATTTCAATATTTATTGAAAATATATCCCAGATGATTTTTCGACAAATTCCTATTTTCATCGGGAGTTTTCACCTTTATAATGGAATACATACTTTATGAATAAAGAGGTTTAATAGTATGGCTGACTTTTTATGGCTAATGTACCTTGGATTTATGGGTACAACGGCAATCTGGTTTTTGATTAAAGGGAAATACAAGAATAATATTACCAGGCTGGATTTCGTTATTTCGATTATTACCTGGTTTGGTTTATTCGGCTATGTGACCGGTACGGAAATGCTTACCCCGATCGTGTGGAAGTTTGTATTTATTTTTGGCTTATTGTGGGATGTATTATTTACCATTTTTTTCACGGATCGATTCGCTGGAGATTTCGGGCTGGAGGAAGATGAAAAAGAAATGCCCCTCGGTGCTAAACTTAGTGGTTTGCTTTTTGTAGTGCCTTTGTATTATGGCATCTTTCAATATGCATTTTAAAACGGCTTCGGCCGTTTTTTTATTTGTCTTGTGGATTTATATATTAGAATAATAAAACTTATTTTTAGTATAATGATGATGCTTTTTAGGTGAATTTATAGTAGATTATTAGATTGAAAACCACTTTATTAGTACCAGGTAATAGTATCTCTGGCGGCTGTCTTTTTCAGGAAGACACAACCGTTTATTGGAATCAAAAAGGCGCAAACCAGTTGGTTTGCGCCTTGCACTTTACATTTTGTTAAAAATGACTATTGATTTCCGCTCTTTTTGCTCGCTTTTCGCGAAAGCATTTTGATAAGCCATCCAGCCAGCTTTTACTTGAACTTATTCTTCTTTTGCAGCCAGGAGGATATTAAATATGCTTCTTTGAACGAACATGTCCTAAGTAAATGTGAAATCAGGTTCAAGGAGTCTGAGCTTATGATTCAATCACAGAGTTTCCCTCAGTCTGTATATTTACAATAAGGGCTTTATTATTTGAGTGTATACCTATATGCATTAACGACAATCCCATCATCTGCAGGAACAAAATCTAATTCAGGAACACGATGGAATCCTAATTTTTCATATAACTTCTTTGCATGAATCATAAATTCACCTGTATGTAATCCAATATATTGGGCATTTTTCCTTTTGGATCTATTGATGCATTCATTTATTAAGGCACTTCCAACACCCATTTTCCTTGCCAGAGGCATTATAGCCAGCATGCGGATTTCCGGATAATCCTGAGCTTTAACTAAACCTTGATAAGCATCTGTTTTTGCAGGAAATAAGGCCACACTGCCAAGTATTTTCCCTTCATCCTCTGCAATCAATATTTCACCCTCTGAATTTGAATCCATATCAGCTGTAATTGCTGATCTTAAAGCTGCCCAATGACTTTCTGGAAGTTTTTCAGCATACTCCTCATAAGCTATGATTCTTTGTTCCTTTAATAATTCTAATTCCTTGGATTGCGCTATCCTGATTAACACCCAATCCCCTCCCTGAATATTACTGCTTAATATCATACCTTAAAATGGAAAACTTTAGCATTATCTTTTAAATGTTCTAAGTATATTCTTTTTACAAGGTTGTCTAACCAAATAAAAAAAGCATAACCTTTTGAAGGTTATGCTCGTTTGTCGTAAATTTTTTCGTTTACGGATTCGTAGACCACATGCCTGCAGTTTTGATAAATACTCGGCGGTTCAACTTTAATTGTGCCACCATAAGTTCGGCTAAATCTTCAGGCTGCATGACTTTTTCTGGGTTTCCGTCTGTCAGGTTTGATTCGATTGCAAGATCTGTGGCCACTGTGCTTGGAGTTAGTGCACTGACGCGGATATTATGCTTCCTGACTTCGAGCATCAATGACTCAGTAAGGCCGAGGACACCGAATTTTGATGCGCTGTAGGCACTTGTAACTGGTGCTCCCTTCTGCCCTGCAGTTGAAGAGACGTTAATGATGTCGCCAGTTTTACGTTCGATCATACCAGGCAGCACAGCACGGGTCACATAATAAGTGCCCATCAAATTCACCTGAATGATTTTTTCCCATTCCTGTGGTTCAAGTTCAAGGAATCCACCAAACTTAGCGGTGCCTGCATTATTGATCAGAATATCAATTGGACCTAATTCTGAGGTGATGTGTTCAACCGCATGCTGGACAGATTCTAAATCAGACACATCCGCAACTGCTCCTGCCACATTGACATCATATTCTTCTAGTTCAGCTGTCACCTTTTCCAGATTGGCAAGTGTCAGGCCAAGCATACCTATATTGACTCCTTCTTTTGCCAGTGCCAATGCTGCAGCACGGCCTATTCCTCTTCCTGCTCCTGTAATTAAAGCTGTTTTTCCTTTTAATGATTCCATATGATAACTCCTTTCAGAATATGTAGTTAAGGCTTAATTATAGAAAAACCTTTGATCTAAAACAAATGATGAGCCCCAAAAAGAAAAAAACAGCGGAATTAGCATGATTCCACTGTCTGAAATTTATTATAAAGGCAATAAAGCTACTGTATCTTTTTTCTTCAGTTGATCGACCATTTTAAGCCATTTTTCCGGCTTGTTTTCTAAAACAGAATAGTAGGTTGTCAGGAAATCAGAAATCAATGCAGCTGGTAATTCTGCAGTATTCTCGTCACCAGGCATAAAGCAAAGGTCTAACCCTTCGACAGCCTCTCCGTCATTCTCCCAGGATGGGTGAACATATTCAAGGTCAAGACGCTTATAGCCTAGATGGGATAGCACTTCACGTCGAACGTATGGATCCATTGTTTTTACACCGCCGAAATCATGGTCCTTTTTTCTGTAAGGATCATAAATTTCTGCGAACATGCCAAACAGTTCAACACCTTTTTCTCCAGCAAGCCGTTGCAGGTCTTCCATTCGCTTGTTTGCTAGGAAACGGCCAAGGCTTAGCCCCGGCTTACCAACAATCGTAAAATCGGTCATTGCGATGTTCCAGTCAGGATAGTAGCGATATTCTGTGACACCAACTACTTCATCCTCATGTACTGCCACAAAAACACGAATCCCTGGATCTTCAAGCGGCTCCTTCCATAGATCGAACTCTAGAACCTCCTCAGGAGGAAAAACGTCATTCATTAAATTATGAAGTTTAGTAAAAAGCGGGTCTTCAATACTTGTGACGCGAATGTATTCCATGAAAGTTGCTCCTTATTGAGTTAGATTTTTTCTGCTTCTTCCCAATCTGGATATAGATCAGTGCGGCGATCACGCCAAGTCGTAACGGACCCTCTTTCTCGTACTTCGTATAACAGCTCTAAATCAAGGTCGGCCGTTACAATCATGTCATTATTTAGTTCACCTTCAACAAGCAATCCCTGTGGAGGGAATGGTATATCATTTGGCGTGATAACTGCTGCCTGGCCAAAGTTAGCGCGCATGAAGTCAACTGTAGGCAGAGCGCCGACTGTTCCAGTCAATACTACATATACTTGGTTTTCCACTGCTCGTGCGTGGCTGGTATATCTTACTCGATGGAAGCCGTGGCGATCGTCAGTACAAGATGGACAGAATATCACATCCGCTCCTTTCGCCTTTGCCATTCTGACGATTTCAGGAAATTCAATATCGTAGCAAGTCAAAAGAGCAATACGGCCTTTATCTGTATCAAATACCCTGAAATCCTCTCCCGCACTCATATTCCATTCATTAACTTCTGTAGGCGTAATATGAAGCTTCGCTTGTTCTACAATCCTTCCATCTGGATAAAACATATGTGCGACATTAAAAAGTTTGCCCTCTCTGGCAATCACATGCGTTCCGCCAATGATATGCATACCAGTTTCCATAGCGAAGTTCTGGAACAGGTTCAAATATTGTTCAGTAAAGCCAGGGAGTTCATTAATGGTCAGCCTTGTACCTTGTTCACTGCCGATTGAAAGCAATTGTGTAGTAAAGAACTCAGGAAACAGCACAAATTCCGATCCGTATTCCTGGGCTGTTTTAATATAATGCTCACATTGCAGCGCGAACTCCTCAAACGATCGGATCGTATGAAGATGGTATTGGACTGCTGAAACTCTCATTTTCATATACCATTCCCCCTGTATCTATAAAGATATTTTTCATCTTGAATTCAAATTTTCGGAAATACGAAAATCATTATAAAACATTTTCCCTCCTATGAATACACCTTTTGATAAATATGGGTGCATAATTTTGCAACAACTTTTGCGCGGGAATTAAAACAGCAATATTATGAAAAAAATTAAAAAAACAATTCCTTTTTCAGGGAATTTAGAATACAATCTAATTAGACTTAAATCTAATTAGTTGTTTATCTAATTTACGGAGGACAATGTGCTAAAAACATTAAAAGCTGAAACTTCATATCGGAAACTATTTTTAGCGGGTATTATAAATGGAATTGGCGACCGATTTAGCCAGGTTGCCCTGCTTGCTTTGATTCTCGAGATGACCGGTTCTGGTCTTTCCGTTGGAATCACAATGGCTTTGAGGATGATTCCTTTTCTGCTATTCAGTCCATTAAGCATCAGCATATCTTTAAAATATGGAAGAAGGAAAGTCTTGATTGCCACGGATCTTTTAAGGGCGGTAATCGCGCTTTCATTTCTTTGGATTAATAGCTCAGAAGACATGTGGATTGTTTATGCTGCTTCCTTTCTGTTAGCTTCTGGTGAAGCTATTTATTCGCCCACAAGAAAGTCCAGCATTCCAGCCATCGTTTCTCCAAAGTCTTTAAAGGAAGTAAATGCCTGGGAACAAGTTCTAATCGGTTTCGTTTTAGTGATAGGAGCTCTAAGCGGCGGAATTGTATCGTATTTATTAGGATCAAAAGCTGCATTCGGGATTAATATTGTTTCATTTATTATTGCGGGCTGGATTCTTTCGACATTGCCAACCTTAGAAGCTGAATTGAAAACGGAGAAGGTCAAGAAAGGCAATCCTGAAAAATACGGAGCTCTATGGACTGTGATAGCTTCGTCCTCATTTTTAATGATGTTAATGCTATTTGAGATGTTCATACCACTTATTAACGGCATCGAAAATATCCTTCTCAGTGTTTATGCCGTGGAAACATTCGGAAAAGCTGATTTAGGAGTTGGGGTGTTTTACAGTTTTCTTGGGCTGGGTCTGATCATCAGTCCTTTGTTTTCGAAATTGATTAAAAGACGATTTCTGTTGTTTTCCTTTTTATGCATAATTGGAGAAGGGTTATTTCTAACGACAATCAGTCAGACGAATATCTTTGGGTTAGCAGCAGTTTTATTCGGCATTACGGCTATTTTCAGCGGCATCGGCAACACGCTCCTTGATACGGTAGCAATGGATACAATTCCATCAAAATGGCACGGCCTGTACTTTGGGCTTACAGCAACGATTTCCAACACCGTTATCGGCTTGTCCATGCTATTTACCGGGGTGGCTTTAGAGTGGTTTGATCCTAGATTAGTAGGATTGTTCGGTGGACTTATGTACATTATTGCAGGAACAATATTTTTAGTATGGTCTCTAAGATTCAGCCTTCAAAAAGAAAAGTTAAAAATGATTAAGAAAATTATCTGAATGTAAAAGAACGAGGAATCCAGATTCCTCGTTCTTTTTGGTGATGAAAGCAAGAAGATAGCATGCCAGTCAGCTAGTCTCCTTGAACACTCGATTTGATACCATGAAAATTCTAATGGCTTATTCAATTATAGATTGAAAGAATAGTACAATTCACCTATACACCAGAATTTTAAAAGTTTATTTAAACTAATAGCGATTTGCTAGCAGTTGATATTAGTTAACTATCACTTAATAGCGTTTTGTGTGTGATTCTGTCGAATTGGCTCTAATAAAGCCATTTAGATGTTTTCCTATTTGTCGAATTGTTGATTTGCCGATTTCAGAATCTGAGAGGTGATCAATTAACACTGCGACAAAAGCCTCACTCTCGCCATACAAGATCACAGCACAATCATGCTCAAGTCCAGGCAGTTCTCCGGTTTTATTTCCTGTTTTCATAAATTCTTCCATCATATATGCCGGCAATTTTTCTTTGAACTGCTGTTGTTGGAGGATCGAAAGGAATGTGTCACTCGAATCTTTTGTTAAATCTGTTCCTTTCACACCTGCTTTCAAGCAGGCAACAATATCTGCAGCAGTCGTGAAATTGTCTTTGCCTGATTTAACAGATTGAAAATCGAGCATTTTCCGCTGAAGAATTGAATTTTCCATTGATAGACTCCCAATCGTTTTATTGATGGATTCTATACCCAGGAGATCAATGATCAGGTTTGTAGCCGAATTATCTGAGACGATGACCATAAGAGTAAGTAAGTCCTTTATTGCATAAGACTTAACAGCATGTAAAGCCTGCAGGACACCAGTGTCCCCGATTTTATCACCATCTCTAATGATCACATGTTCATCGGGATTGATGATGCCAACTTCTATTTGTCGAAGGGCTTCGTAAAGAATGGGAATTTTTATTAAGCTTGCAGATTGGTAAACTTCCTCGCTGTTAAACTCAATAATCTTGCCTTTGATCTCCATAAACAAACTCGCCCGGCCCTTGCACCCGGCGAGTTCACTATAAACCTTCTTCTTTAGTTGCTCTATGTTCATTTAAATCGTTCCTTATCGCATATTGACAAGCACTTCTCTATTTTTGCTGTCAGGGAGATTTTCGTCGTATAAGTGGCAAGCAACGAAATGGTCTGAGTCGATTTCCTGCCATTCTGGTTTTTTCTGCGCGCATACCTCCATAGCATGAGAGCACCGAGTCCTGAACACACAGCCGCTTGGGGGATCCATTGGGCTTGGCAGCTCTCCCTCAAGAATGATCCGTTCACGCTTATCTTCAATATCCGGATCTGGTATTGGAATGGCCGACAGTAATGCCTGTGTATATGGATGGAGAGGCTTCTTATACAACTGATTGCTAGCTGTTAGCTCAACGATGTGGCCCAGATACATCACGCCAATCCTGTTGCTGATTTGTTTAACCATTGAAAGGTCATGGGCAATGAACAAATACGTTAACCCTTTTTCCATCTGAAGACGTTTAAGAAGATTTACAACCTGGGCTTGAACAGATACATCAAGAGCAGAAATCGGTTCATCAGCAATAATGAAATCCGGGTCCAGGGCAAGTGCTCTTGCGATACCGATTCTCTGACGCTGTCCCCCGCTGAACTCATGTGGATATCGGTTAGCGTGGTCACGATTAAGCCCTACATCCTCAAGTAGCTGATATATGCGCTCTAGACGCTCTTTCTTGTCTTTGTATAAGCCATGGACTTCCATTGGTTCAGATATTATTTCTTTGACAGTTGAACGCGGGTTTAAAGATGCGTATGGATCCTGGAAAATCATTTGCATCTGCCTATGAAACTGAAATCTTTCCTTTTCAGACATTGTATGAACATCTTTCCCGTTAAAGATGACTTCTCCATCGGTTCTGTCATATAAACCGATCATCGTCCTTCCTGCAGTAGACTTACCGCAGCCTGATTCGCCAACAAGCCCGAAGGTTTCACCCTTGTAAATATCAAAGGATACCCCATCAACTGCTTTTAGGATTTCATTTTTGCCCATATAGAAATGTTTCTTTAAATCTTTAACACTCAATAAAACTTGTTTTTCCATTTTTTATTCCTCCGTATCAAACCAGTACCGTCTTGCTGCACAGAGTTCTTTTTCGTAAATCGTTCCTTCAAGTGAAATAATCTCGATATTTTTTCCTGTGTTTGGTGAATGGAGCAGTTTCCCGTCTCCATAATAAATCCCTACATGATGAATACTTCCTTTGCCTTCCTCATAAGCAAAGAAAAGCAAATCACCTGGCTGGATTTCAGATAACTCGATATTTTCACCTTTCGCTGCCTGTTCATGTGCGTCCCTCGGAATGATGTATCCGTTGGCCTGGCACATACTATAGCTAAATCCTGAACAATCATAGCCATAGCTGCTCATCCCGCCCCAAAGGTATGGTAATCCGAGGAATTGTTCACCTGCAGCGACGATCCCCTTGCCGTTTTGTTTAGGAACTCCCTTTTCTGAAGGATAGAGAACCACATCCTCTGAGCATAAAATGCCAATTCCGGTCGGTGTCTTGACGCGGATACGATCCCCAATTTGTTCGATAGCCGGAAGCATAGTTTGATAGCTTAATTGCATAAGCTGTTCATCCTTCTCAGAGAATAGGAGCGCATGTTTTGAAGTAACCACAACAACTGGTCCATGCTTTATGTACCAATCCGATTGCTGGATTAGTTGTGCTTTTGGAATCCAGCCCGGATATCCACGTTCATCCTTTCCTGAAGGCTGATCAGGAACAACCACTTGTGCCCAGCCATCTGCTTCATCGATGATCAGAACTTCCTGGCCAAATAGCACCTGTGATTGGACTAGATTAGCGTCACATAGTTGAAGTCTTGGTTCATATGTTAATTTTTCAAGCCATGCCTCCAAGTTTACTGAACCGGAGACAGCGTCCTGGTCTATTTCTCTTGCAGAATCATAAGAAGTCCACAACGTTGCGACAGGAACATTGACTAGCCATAAATTATTGCTTTCCACTTGATATTCCTCCTTCTATTAGGACATCTTCAATTCCTAAACCTGGCCGGTCTGGAAGGCTGATTGTTCTTCCATTATACTTTATCCCACCTGTAATCGCTTCACCTGCAAGCATAAGCGGAGCATCGAAATCAAACCGTGTAATGTTTTTCTTGCTTGCTGCGAAGTGAGCGGCTGCCGTGATTCCAAGCTTCGTTTCAATCATGCTGCCAACCATGCATTCAATCCCCGCAGTTTCTGCCATCTGGTTAATCATTTGAGCCTGGTAAATCCCTCCCGACTTCATCAATTTAATATTGATAAGGTCGGCGCTTCTTCGCTTAATTACTTCAAAAGCTTGTTTCGGCGTAAATACACTTTCATCTGCCATAATTAACGTTTCTACAGAATCCGTGACCTGCTTAAGGCCATCAATGTCCTCGGCTTTTACCGGCTGTTCCACCAGTTCAATATCGAGACCCAGGTCCTCCATTTTTCGAATTGCCCTTATCGCATCCTTTGGCTTCCAGCCCTGATTAGCATCTAGTCGGATTTTTACATCATTGCCAATGCGGCGGCGAATTTCTTGAATACGAGAGATATCTGTAGAAATATCACCAATTCCAACTTTTACCTTCAGGACATTGAATCCATTGGCAACATAAGCAACAGCATCCTCCCCCATCTCCTCAGGGCTGTTTACGCTAACGGTAAAATCAGTTTCTATTTCGTTTCTGTAGCCGCCGAGGAATTGATAAAGTGGTAAGCGGCAATTCTGAGATATGCAATCATATAACGCCATGTCAACTGCAGCTTTTGCGCTGGAATTGCCTATAAGGGCTGACTTGAGTCCCTGGAATATAGCTTCATAATTTAAAAGATTCTTTTTTATCAGAAATGGTTTTATTACATCATTGATCGCAGATTCAATGCTTGGCAGGCTGTCTCCGGTGATGACCCATGTCGGAGGTGCTTCCCCCCAGCCGGCAATCCCATTGTCACAGCTAATTTTAACAAAGATAGCTTCTGCGACTGTTACTGTGCGAAGCGCCGTTTTAAAGGGCTTGGTTAGAGGGACAGCTGTGCGGAATGTCTCGATTTTTTCAATGATCATATTAATATCCCCTTTTAGTATTAGCTTAATTAATCCCGCTCTCGACAATGAGAGTTTTGCTTTCTGTATCCAGTCGTGCATGAATGCCGAATGGGACGGCTATATGAGGTGAGCAATGGCCCATATTGAAGCCCTTCATAGCAGGCCTGCCTGCCAGTTTAATATAATGATCGAGAACTTCTTCGAGAGAAAGGGACAGTTCCCTTTCCGGTACACAATTATTGAAATCGCCAACTAAGAGCCCTGCTGCATCCTGAAGCTTGCCAGCCATATATAGCTGGTTCAGCATTCGGTCAACTGCGCGCGGCTCTTCATTGATATCTTCTATCAATAAAATTTTCCCAGCTGTATCAATTTCAAATTTTGTACCCATCGTACTTGAGAGCAGTGACAAGTTCCCTCCTACTAATGCTCCTTCCGCTATCCCTGAAACCAGTTCATCCAGTTCTGATGTAGAATCGGTATAACGTAATTCTGTAGGTTGGAAAAGCTGCTTGAACTGATCCTTGGAAATCGGGTTGGCGTCTGCTTTACCAAGATCTGAAGCAATCATCGGACCATGGAAGGTAACAAGGCCTGTCTGCTGCCGAATTGCTGTGTGTAAAAAGGTGATATCACTGTAGCCCCAGAAGATTTTAGGATTCCTGCTGATGACTTTATAATCGATCGCTGACGCTATCCGTGCAGTTCCATAACCGCCTCCTGCACAAATGATCCCTTTCACCTCATCGTCTTGGAACATTTCATGCAAATCTGCTAATCTCTCTTCGTCACTACCTGCAAGATATCCATATTCTCTGTAAAGTGATTTTCCGAGTTTATATTTCAGTCCTAAGTCTGCAAAAAACTTTAATCCGCGTTCAAGATTTTCTTTATTAGGCGGACTTGCAGGGGCGATAATGCCGATTGTATCCCCTTTTTTCAGCCGTTCAGGCTTGATTAACATCATTGATCGACTCCTTTAGTTAAAAGTACTAAGCTATCAATATGTATATCTTCAGAGAGTATGTATTAGTAAGACTCTTTTTGTAACCTATACACAAAGTTATAAAGGAGTCCTAATTTTAGGCTGTTTTCTCAAAGAATGCTGTTTTATATGGATTGTTTGAAAGGAAATCAACTTATTAAAGCAACAAAGTATACGAAAACAGCCTAATTTTAAAAACTACATTGATTTCCTTTAAAAAAATCGGCCAAAACCTCAATTAGTAAAAAAGAGGCGATCCAAGACGGACACCTCTTTCTTAGAAAGTACAATCGTTGAAGCTAGACAATAAAAGTAAAGAATTTACTTCTTATCTGCCCATTTCAATTCAAGATAGCCAACAGGATGGCGAACAACGCCACTTACAGCTTCGTTTTGCATATAAACTTGGTTATAGAAGTGAACAGTAAAAATCGGTGCTTCTTCAAAGAGAATCTTCTCTGCTTGGTACATTAATTCGAAACGCTTTGTTTCGTCAGCCTCATTTTTAGCATCCTTGATCAGCTTGTCATACTCAGGATTTCCCCAGCCAGTACGGTTCATAGAGTGACCTGTCTGGAAGTTTTCCAGGAAGTTGATTGGATCTGCATAGTCAGCAAGGAAAGAACTGCGTGAAAGCTGGTGCTTTAGTGCTTTCTGTTCTTCAGCGAAAACATTCCATTCCATATTAGCCAGCTTCACTTCAACTCCAAGGCTTTCCTTGAACATTTGCTGAAGAGCTTCTGCAATCTTCTTGTGAACATCATCAGTGCTGTATGTTAGTGTGACTTCAGGAAGTTCAGTATAGCCTTCTTCTTCCATACCCTTCTTCAAAAGAGCTTTGGCTTCTTCGATATCAGTCTTATTTAAATCTCCGCTAACTTCTCGGAAATCTTTGCCTGATGGATCCTGGAATCCTGGAGAGACGAATCCATAAGCTGCTTTTTCCTGATTTTTTGTAACAAAATCCACGATTTTTTGCTGGTCTACTGCAAGTGCGAACGCCTTACGGATATTCACATTTTGGAATGGTTCCTTCGTAACATTGAAGCGGTAGAAGTAATCTCCTGCCTGGTCTTCAACTTTTACCTTTCCTTCCTTGAACAGTTTATCGGCAAGTTCAGAAGGCACATCAGAAACATCTAGGTCTCCTGCCGTGAACATTTGGTACTCAGTATTTGTATCGTCGACAATCGCCCACTCAACTTTATCAAGCTTTACATTTTCTGCATCCCAATACTTTTCGTTCTTTTCCATGACGAATTTCGTGTCATGCTCCCAGCTAGTAAGATTAAAAGGTCCGTTTCCTACGAATGAATCTGCTTCTGCAAACCATTCTGGATTTTCCTTTGCAACCTTCTCATTGATTGGGAAAAATGCAGGGTTAGCGATAACGCTTAAGAAATATGCCTGAGGGCTTGTTAAAGTAACCTCAAAAGTCTTAGCGTCAACTGCTTTAACTTTTACATTATCAGCAGATCCCTTGCCGCTGTTGAACTCTTCTCCACCTTCAATGAAGTAGCCAAGGAATGCTGCAGAAGAACCAGTAGCAGGATCCAAAAGACGCTTCCATGCGAACACGAAATCGTTCGCTGTCACATCATCGCCATTTGACCATTTTGCGTTTTCGCGGATATGGAATGTGTAAGTTTTGCCATCTTCGGATACATCCCATTTTTCAGCAGTAGCTTCTTCAGGCTGGTGCTCAGCATTTAAGCGCGTAAGACCTTCCATCAAATTGTTCAGCGCACTCCATGACGCCGAATCAAAACCGATTGGAGGATCAAATGAAGTTGGTTCCTGACCATTGTTCAGGTAAAGGACTTTTTCTCCGCCCTTATCTTTGTCCCCTTTGTCTTTTCCATCTGTTTCTTTGCCTGTGTTCTCATTTGCTGTACATGCAGCAAGTGTGAATACAAGCATGGCTGCCATCAGCATTGTCAAAAACTTCTTCACTCTGTTTCCCCCTTTAAATTTATGTGAAAATTTATATCAAAGAGGCTTACGCCTGATTGAACAAGATTATCTGCTTGCAAGTACTTTTTTTGCCCGTTCATCCTGAAGCCAGCAATCAACTACATGGCTGCTTGAAAGCGTTGTATGTAATGGATATACCTTGTCACAAACCTCCATGGCATATGGACATCTAGCAGTAAATGGACATCCAACTGGTGGAGAGAATAAATCCGGCGGCGTGCCGCCAATAGGGATCAACTCCGCTCCTTCGACATCAAGCCGTGGCACTGAGTTTAACAATCCCTTTGTATATGGATGCTGAGGGTTATAGAATATTTCTCGCCTCGTGCCGGTCTCAACGATTTTCCCAGCATACATGACGGCGATCCTGTCTGCCACTTGGGCAACCACACCCAAGTCATGAGTAATAAGGATGATCGAAACACCTGTTTTCTTTTGAATATCACGGAAAAGCTCAAGTATCTGGGCTTGGATTGTTACATCCAAAGCTGTCGTAGGCTCATCCGCAATAAGGACATCAGGCTGGCAAACCAAAGCCATTGCAATAACAATCCTTTGTCTCATGCCACCGCTGAATTGATGAGGATATTGTTTTAATCGGACATGAGGGCTGGGAATCCCTACAAGATCAAGCATATCAATAGCTGTTTTTTTTGCTTGCTCCTTTGAAAGTTTCATATGCTGAAGGATACCCTCTGTCAGCTGGTCTCCAATAGTAAGTGTAGGATTTAGGGCAGTCATTGGGTCCTGGAAAATCATCGAAATATCGGAGCCACGGATCTTCCTCATTTCGGCATCCTTTAACTCCGTTAAATCTTTGTTTTTATAGATGATGGAACCACCATCAAATTTACCAGGCGGCTCTGGGATTAAGCGCATGATGCTCTGGGATGTCACGCTTTTGCCGCAGCCCGATTCACCTACGATGGCAAGTGTTTCTCCTTTATGTAAATCAAATGTGACACCGCGGACCGCTTTTACTTCACCGCCATACGTCTTAAAAGAAACATGAAGGTCTTTTACTTCAAGTACTTTTTCCATGATGCTTACCTCCTTAGCTTCGGATCAAGTGCATCCTGAAGACCGTCACCTAAAACGTTAAATGAAAACATGGTCATCGAGATGAAGAACGCCGGGAAGAACAAGCGCCACCAGTCTCCTGACAAAATAACCGGCAAAGCATCACTTGCCATTGAACCCCAGCTTGCCATTGGTGCCTGAATACCCAGACCCAAAAAGCTTAGAAATGCTTCGGCGAAAATAGCTGAAGGTACAGAAAGAGTCATCTGAACGATTATCGGGCCCATAGTGTTGGGCAGCAGGTTTTTGCGGATGATCCGGCCAGTTTTTGTTCCGAACGTTTTAGATGCTAATACGAATTCATAATTCTTGATTTGCAGGACCTGGCCTCTGACAATTCGGGCCATGCCAATCCAGCCGGTGATAGTAAGTGCAAAGATGATCGTTGCAAGACTTGGACCCATTACTACGCTAATCAGAATGACAACCAGCAAATATGGAAGGCCATATAGTACTTCGATTACCCTCATCATGTAGTGGTCTGTCCTGCCGCCTTTATAGCCTGCAATCCCACCGTAAATGACTCCGATCAAGAAATCGATAAGTGCGGCTGCGATACCTACGAATAAGGAAATGCGTGCCCCATACCATGTCCTAGTGAAAACGTCTCTTCCCAATTCATCTGTTCCGAACCAATGTTCACTCGAAGGCTTCATATTTTGATTCACAAGATCCTGATGATCCATTGTATGCGGCGAAATAATTGGTCCGAAAATCGCCATAAATGTCAGGAAGGATAAAAAGAAAAGACCTAGCATCGCCAGCTTGTTTTTCAACAGACGTCTCCATGCATCCTGCCAATATGATAGGCTTGGCCTTACCACAGCCTCGGCTTCAGAGTTATTTACCTGCTTCGGAACAAACCACTCGTCGGGAACTGTTGATGATTCGTGTGTTTCTTGAAATTTCCGCAGAGCCATCATCTTCCCTCCTTTTTATGAAGTTTGATCCTTGGATCAAGTATTCCATATGCCAAATCCACAAGGAACAACATCATGATTAACACCGTACTGTAAAAAATAGTTGTGCCCATGATGACTGGGTAGTCACGCTGATTGATGCTTTCAACGAAATATTTACCCATTCCTGGGATAGCGAAGATTTTTTCAATGACAAAGGTTCCTGTCAAGATGCTTGCAGCCAATGAACCAAGAATGGTTACGACCGGAAGCATTGCATTTTTCAATGCGTGCTTGAAAACGATTTTTACAGGTGATAATCCCTTTGCCTTTGCAGTTCTTATGTAATCCTGTGTAAGGACCTCCAGCATGCTGGCTCGTGTCAGACGCGCAATGATAGCCATTGGACCTGTCGCAAGCGCCAGTGTCGGCAGAATCATATGCTTGGGACTTGACCATGTTGCTACGGGGAGAATTTCCCAGTTGACTGCGAGCTGCTGGATCAGCAGTGTAGCCATTACAAAGTTTGGAACGGATATGCCGAGAACGGCGATCGTCATCGCAAGATAATCGATAATGCCGTTATGGCGCAGTGCCGCAATGATCCCTAATAAAATGCCGGAAAATATTGCGACGATGAGAGTGACCATTCCGAGTTCAAACGATACTGGAAATCCCCTTCCCAGCATTTCATTAACTGACTGGGAGGACTTTTTGATTGAAGGTCCGAAATCAAATGTCGCGACAGACTTTAAATACAAAAAGTATTGAACATACAATGGCTCATCCAAATGGTAATAGGCCTCTAGGTTCTTCTGCACAGCCTCGCTCGTGGCCCGCTCTTCGTTAAAAGGCGAACCGGGGATTGAGTGCATCAGGAAAAATGTTAAGGTGATAATGACCAGCAACGTTACGGCCATTGCACCCAATCTTTTGAGAATATATCCGAGCATTTACTCACTTCCTTATCTTGTCTTTATCCGAGTGTCTTGTTGAGTTTAGTTCTGCAATAATCAGCAAAAAGTAGTTCTCATCGCAAGCTCTGTCATGACAAGCATAGCTTGATAGGCTTCTAGAATATCCTTAGCCTGGTAACGGACAATCGTCGTTCCTTCTTCAATTTCTGTGCCAGGCATTAAATTTGCCCATTCTGCCTCTCCATAATTGGAGAATTCGATTCTCAGCACTGGGTTATCCGGAGGGGTAAGCGGTTTCACTTTGTCTTTGTTTTTTAGGGCTAGTTCCGTTTTTTCTGCGAGAAGCTGCCCGGCTTTTACTGGAGTGAGTGATTTTGCTGCTGATCTTGAAATAGATTCTTTTACAACTGCAGTAGTAACATTTGGTATAAGTGCTTCTGCCTCTCGTGCAGCACCATCATCCCCTGCTACCATGATGACCGGTACACCGTAATAACCTGCAACATACGCGTTAAAGCCTAATTCTCCAATTTGGACATCATTTATGTACATATGGCGAACTCCAAAAATCATCGAGTGAGACATTACGCCTTTCATGGAAGCCTGTGCGTGATAGCCAACAAACACAGCTCCAGCAAAGCTATTATCCAGTCCCTGTACCATTGAAAATGGTTTGACATCCCCTGTAATCAACTGAGTTTCACGATGCAGCTCCTCGATCAGTAGGTTGTTCATCTTGGAGTGGCTGTCATTTACGATTACTTCCTTACAGCCTTTTTCAAAAGCAGCAGTGATGACATGGTTCGCCTCCTCTGTCATGATTTTACGGCCACGCTCGTAGTTATGCTTCGAGGAATCTACATGGGTATAATCTACCAAACCAGTAATCCCTTCCATGTCTACAGATATGTATAGTTTCATTTTTGACCCAACTTTCTATGAATAATTATCTTAAAATTATAAATAATAAATCTACTATTAGCAACCTTTTCTCCCATAAAATTGGTCTGTTACAAAGAAATAGTAGATTTGACCCCCTAAGTATCTGTTAATAAAAAACTATTTATGGAATAATATTTTCTCTGGTGATTTTCATTGATGATTTATAAGGAATGGGAAGAAAATGGATGAAACGTCCGTGTTTTTAGATAAATGAGACAGTTTAATCAGAAAAGAATTTTTGCGAGATAATACTTTTGGAGTGCACTTCAAACATTAGGTTTACGAAGGATAAGTAAACATGCAAAAAAGACACGTAATTATTTACGTGCCTTCTTCATCAGTTTTAATGACATCCATTAACTCGATAAAATGAGTCAGTACTTTTGCGGTCAGTCCCCAGATGACTTTTCCGTTGTACCTAAAAAAATATTCATCCATTGTCCGGGTTTGCCATTTATAATTTTCACCGCCAATGATCAAATCGAATGGAAAGCCATCTTCAGGCTCTACCTGGAAATTAATTTTATAGCTGTCAGGCTGATTCTTTTTAAAGAAGGATAATGGAACAGTAAAAATCTCACCAACCTCATCCACATTCGGGGATATCATTTTAGAATCCTTAATTGTGCCAGCAAAAGGATAGATGATCGTCCCAAAAGCTGAAACCATATAATCCAATGAGAAGACATCGGTAATCTCACTTTCCTTTATGCCTAGCTCTTCTGAAGTTTCACGGATTGCGGCTTTTTGCGGATCTTCACCCTTTTCAATCTTCCCTCCCGGAAAACAGACTTCTCCGGGTTGTCTTCTTAAAGTCAATGAGCGAACCTCGAATAATACATGGACTTCATTATCAACTTCCACCAGCGGCAATAGAACCGCGAATTTCAAGAATTGATCATGGCCAAGAATTGAGGGTGTACGCCCTGATAAAGCCTCTGAAATCTGTCTAATATTTGTTATTGGACTCCACACTCCCTGTACCAGTTTTTATCTTATTTTATTATGAATATGAACAGAAAAGAAAGGAAATGGCTTTTAAATTAGAATAAGTGAAAATTAATGTATGCGTTTTTTTATTAAATATTTATATAACAGCCAAAAATTAAAGACAGTGGCAAAAGCCACTGTCTAATTATCAATATCTAGAACCCCTAGCTCGTCCTTTGATTGCGTTATATGCGATTAAGATTAGTCCAATTACTAAGAGTATGTGTATAACTCCTCCC
The DNA here is from genome assembly GCF_036967045.1 of Bacillus sp. JJ1609. Taxonomy (NCBI): domain Bacteria; kingdom Bacillati; phylum Bacillota; class Bacilli; order Caryophanales; family Bacillaceae; genus Bacillus; species Bacillus sp. JJ1609. Next base: position 111,221 of record NZ_JBALSS010000015.1, read on the forward strand.
GCGATATGAAAGATCAATCCAAGTACCCAAAAAACTAGCAATATAGCTGCTATTGTCCATAACATGATGAAAATCCCCTTCCAATTTATTTTTTCTTAATTTAATCTTACCCTTTGTACATTTTCATTAAACAAGCATGCTTGCAGCCAAATGTTTGATAACTTTCTTACCTCTATGTAAAACTATAGAAAAGAATACTTTTCAGTTAGGAGCTTGACATGCAGAACTATAGAATTTTGTTCTTGGATATCGACGGTACGATTTTGAGACCTGACGATACAATCGAAGAATCAACTAAAAGGGCTATTGCAGAAATGAAGGATCAGCATATCGAAGTTGTGCTTGCGACAGGCCGGCCTATCCATGAAATCTCGGAAATTGCTGATGAGCTTAAAATTACGTCATTTATTGGGTACAATGGTGCCCTTGGGATATATGAAGGCAAAACCATATTTGCTGAGCCAATGCAAGCAAGCGAAGTTCAATACATTCTCGATGTCGCGAAGGAACACGGACATGAAGTAGTGCTCTATACTGCCGAAAAAAATTACCTCTCAGACCTTGATTCCGACTTAGTGAAGGTTTTTCTTAAACAATTTCATTTGAGGAGAAATGACATTTTTACTGAAAAGGTCATCCATGATATTTTGGGAATGACCATCATCACGAAGGGCCGATTGGGACATGAACGTTATGTGTTCAATGAGGGTATTCATTTATCACAGGTAAATATAGAAGGTATGGAACATTGCTTTGACGTCATCAGGGACAGGGTCAATAAAGGTGTTGGAGTTGGATTTTTAATGAAACGACTTGGGATCGAGCGTGAAAGTTCTATTGCTTTTGGTGATGGGATGAATGATAAAGAAATGCTTTCCACTGTTGGCGATGGGTTCGCAATGGGTAATGCCCATCCGGATTTATTTCAGCATGCAAAACACAAGACCACAGAGGTCACTAATTCTGGGATTTATAATGGTTTGAAGTCACTTGGTCTAATGAAATGAACGAAGGGAACCTCGCAAAAATGAGGTTCCCTCTGCCAAATCAATATTATTTTGCAGCCCTTTTACGAGCGCTTGCCTGCGAAATTTGATTTTCTGGCTGTGCTGCTTGTTTTTGTAGCTGGGATTTATAACTGATCCAATACATTAAAGCGACAAAAACTCCCCCTCCTACTGCGTTTCCTAAATAAACTGGCACAAAGTTTCCAAAGTATTCAGTCCAGCTGTAATGGCCAGCGAAAATGGCTGCTGGGATTACAAACATGTTTGCCACAACGTGCTGAAAACCAATTGCTACAAATCCCATAATCGGGAACCAAATAGCCAGGATTTTTCCTGTCATATCCGATGCTCCGTATGAAAGCCAGACTGCCAATCCTACCAGCCAATTACATCCGATTCCTGAGAAAAAAGCGGCCCAAAAGCTGTCATCTAATTTTGCTCCTGCAACCGCTACTGTTTTATCCAAGAATGGGCCAGTTTCTGTCAACCCCACTACATGTCCAAAAATATAGGCGACGAACAAAGCACCGACAAAATTGCTGATTGTAATCCAAAACCAATTATTAAGCAGCTTTTTTACAGTCACTTTCTTTGCCAGGCTCGCGATTGAAATTGCGGTCATATTTCCTGTCAGCAATTCCCCACCTGCAAGCAGAATCAAAATCAACCCAAGCGGGAAAACAGATGCACCGAGAAAAGTACCAAATGTTCCCCATTCATGTGGCAGGTTAGCGATTACCCTGATATCTAGCAAATATCCCAAAGCGATAAATGCTCCACCTAAAAAGCCGAGCACAAGCATATTCTTAATGGGCATGGAGGCTTTGTAAGTACCCGCGTCTACAGCCAGTTGGGCAATTTCCTGCGGTTTTCGAAAAGCCAATTTAATTCCTCCTGTTCTTTAGATGTATAGATAGTTATTGGCGATGCTTATCCTTTTACAGGCTTAATTCCCCTTTATGCAACAAAAAAACAGCCTTTTCCGAATAAATAGAAATGGTTGGATAACTTTTGACAATTATTTATGACAGACATATCATATTTATATATCAAAGTGATATATATTAAGTGAGGAGGAAAAAAGCCATGTCAATTGAACATTCTATCCTAGCCGTTATAAGCTACCGCCCAAGCTCTGGCTATGACATCAAGAATGAATTTGAACATAAAGCTGCGGGTTTATATTGGGGTTTAAGCTACGGCAGCCTTTATCCGAAGCTGAAAAAACTCGAAGAAGAAGGATACATCACCACACTTGAGGAAGACAAGGATGGCCGAAAGAAGAAACTGTATGATTTGACCGGCAAAGGCTGGCGCGAGCTGGAAAATTGGCTGGCGCAAACCCCTGCTCCTCCTGTGATCAAGGATGAGCTCTTCATGAAAATGGCAGGCTGGCATAAGGAAATGGATCTGGAAAATCTTTGCGCCCATCTAAAGGCAAGACAATCAGAATCTAAAGAGCTCCTCAGCTACATTAAAAATTGGAAGCAAAATAAGACATCATTCATCAATAGTGTAGGAATGCTGGCAATCAGGTATGCTGAGCTGAAGCTGGAAGCTGAACTGCAATGGATAACCGAGTCACTCGACGCGATTGAGAACAACGATATGCCTGTTGGCCAAGACCCCTCCCAATTAGAGGGAAAACAGCTTGAACGCAGGAAAATAGCATTAATTAATGAAATATAGGAGGCTAAAAGATGAATTCTGGAATGTTTAAGCCTTTGCGAAATAAATCTTATCGCTCGCTATTCGGAGCTCAGGTTTTTTCGGATCTCGGCAACTGGCTTGATTTTGTAGCGATACAAGTGATCGTTGCTTATCATTGGGGACTTGGTGAAGCAGCGATTGCCTCCGTCATTATTGTTCTGGGACTTCCATGGGTAATAATCGGTCCTCTTGCGAGCGTGTTTGTCGACCGTCTCCCCAAAAAAATGCTGATGATTTCCTGTCTCCTGCTCAGGGTTCTTTTTGTAGCAGGCCTGTTTTTTGCGCCTAACCTGTTCATTTTATTAGTTTTCGTCTTCCTAAAAGCAACCGTAGCTGCTCTATATGATCCAGCAAGACAAAGTGCCATCAGGTTTACGGTTCCTGAGGATGAGCTTCCTGAAGCAGTCACACTAAGTCAGCTTTCGGTCAATACAATGAAAATAATTGGACCAGCGCTCGGCGGAGGATTGATCGCGCTTTTTGGTGTAAAAAGCCCTTTTATTTTTGAAGCAGCTGGCTTTTTAATTGCTGTTTTATTTTTAATGACTCTGCCCAAAATCGAAACAGAAGCATTAAATTTTGAACAAAGAGTTAATCAACCATCATTTCTTAAGGATTTCTCCGAAGGCATTCATCATATTTTTTCAACACGCATTCTAAAAGCAGCTATCATTTTATCCTCTATTGCCTTTTTTATCATTTTTTTATATGATGGATTGTTTGTCTTTATTGCTCAGAAGCTTGGCTTTGGAAAAGAGGAATTCGGCTGGCTGATCAGCTCAGTTGGATTCGGAAGTGTGATTGGGGCATTGCTGCTTGGCAAATGGACACATTGGAAGCAAAGGACGATTCAATTAATGGCCGCAGCATCTTTGTTCAGCGGTGTATTTATTTTATTTATCGGACTTGGTGCTAAAGGAGTATTTGAACTGCCGAAAATTGGCTGGATGGCGGGTGCTTTCCTTCTTGGGGTTCTTGGCTCAGCTCAGGGAGTACCGTATGGATACGTTCTACAATCAGAAACGCCAAAACAAATGATGGGCAGGGTTTCAGCCTCAGCAATGTCACTCCAGACCTTTTCGATGTTAGTTGCACCAGCCGCAGGAGCTTTGCTGGCAAAGCTCATTGGTGTTCCAGTTGTTTTAATTGGGGCGGGAATAGCGACCTTCTTTCTCGGAGCTTTCGCCTTATCAATTCGAATAAATCAAGAACCTAAAGAAAGTTTTCAGACTCTGGACAGTTAATTTAACGCATTAAAGCGCTGGGGGTCTGACCCCCAGCGCTTTAATGTGTTAAACTGTTTAGTCTTTATTTAGTAGCTCTTCCCCTGCGATGCCTGGGTTTGTCATTTCATATGGATTGAGGATTAAATCTAGTTCTTCTTCTGTCAATACATCGTACGCAAGACATAGTTCGCGGACTGATTTTCCTGTAAGGATCGCTTCGCGTGCGATCCGTGAAACCGCCTCGTATCCAAGGTGCGGGTTGACTGCTGTGATGATCCCTACACTTCGCTCTACATCCTTCTCAAGCTTTTCTTTGTTTGCCTCGATGCCTACTAAGCAATGGTCTGTAAATACTTTGAACCCATTGTTCATGATACTGATAGACTGAATCAGATTGAACACAAGGACAGGTTCCATAACATTCAGTTCGAGCTGCCCAGCTTCAGATGCAAGGCAAATCGTATGGTCATTTCCGATTACCTGGAATGCTACCTGGTTTATGACTTCAGGCATAACAGGATTTACCTTACCGGGCATGATTGAAGAACCTGGCTGGCGAGCAGGAAGGATAATTTCATTGAATCCCACGCGTGGTCCTGAAGCCATCAAACGCAAATCATTTGCGATTTTGGACATATTCATCATACATACTTTCAATGCAGCAGAAACAGTGGTATATGCATCGGTATTTTGTGTGGCATCAACCAGATGGTCTGCGTTCGTTAACGGGTATCCGCTAATTTCGGACAAATGGAGGACAACATTTTTAATATACTTTGGATTAGCGTTTAACCCAGTTCCGACCGCTGTTGCTCCCATATTTACTTCGTACAGATGGCCGCGAGTATGCTTGATTCGTTCGATGTCGCGTTCGATGACTCGAGTATACGCCTCGAACTCCTGTCCAAGGCGAATAGGCACAGCATCTTGCAGATGCGTTCTTCCCATTTTAATCACTGAATCGAATTCTCTTGCTTTCTGGGAAAAAACCTCACGCATAATGCTCATCGTGTCAAGGAGCTTGTCCAATAACGAAAGAACGGAAATATGGATCGCAGTTGGAAAAGCATCATTTGTTGATTGGGCCATATTTACATGAGAATTTGGACTTAATGTAAAATAATCCCCTTTTTTCTCACCCAATAGTTCCAGGGCGCGGTTGGCGATTACTTCATTTGTATTCATATTAATGGATGTTCCAGCTCCGCCCTGAATCGGATCGACGATAAACTGATCGTGCCATTTTCCTTCGATGATTTCGTCAGCCGCTTTGACAATGACTTCACCAAGTCCGCCATATAGTCTTCCAGTTTCCATATTAGCAAGCGCTGCTGCCTTTTTAACAATTGCCATTGCTTTAATGAGTTCACTATGTATTCTATATCCTGTTATAGGAAAGTTTTCAACGGCCCTTAACGTTTGTATGCCGTAATAGGCATCCGCCAATACTTCTTTTGTTCCTAAAAAATCCTTTTCAATCCGGACTTTTACCTCTGACATTTTCTACGCCTCCACAAAGTTGGTTAGTATTTTTATTAGAATCAAGAATATGTACTTAGCTAACCATTCATAACAGTATTCGACATGTATATTCTGATATGTTTTTACGCTTGTCCCCCTTGGACTGCAATGTTAGCTTGCCTCCCTATTGTAAATCAAATCGCCTAAATCATCACGATAAATCATTATTTTTAACTGTGATTTTCGAAAATAATTCCTGGCATCCTGAAAATTTACTATTGATGTTTGGGACACAATCGAAAAAAGTGCGCGAACACTGTATGAATTCTGTCTCTTTTGGAGAAACACCACTACTTTTGATAGCTTTTGTCAGCATGCAGGAAAATTGGAATATCAATGAGGAATTTATTTGTAACACATTTTTATTAAAACTATTAACAGAAAGGAATGTGCATGATGACTGACACTCAATTCATGAAAGCATATACGATTAAAGAGGTGTCCAAGAAAATTAATGTTCCCTCTGGAACCATCAGGCAATGGGAAAAGGATCTTTCAGGATTGCTAATCATACCGCGGACTAAACAAGGCGCGAGATTTTATACAGATATAGAGATTGAATTTTTGATGAAAATCAAGCAAATGCGCGATAAAAATTTAAGCAAGGAAATGATTCGTGACCTTCTGCAAAGACATATAGGAAATGACCCTCAGTCAGTAACTGGGCCATTTTCAGAAACAAGTGCATTAATGATTGAACCTGGTGTCCCCGCCCAGCTTCACGAACAAAATGAAGAAGGCTACGAAGCTTTTATGGCTGCTATGGAGCAATATAAAGAAACTCTAATTGCCGAAGTAAAAGCGGAAATCAGGAACGGCATTCGTAAGGAGGTTCTGGAAGAAGTTAAAAAGGAGATATCCAAGGGTACTTTTACGACAGTCAAAACGATTTCTGACTCGATTTATAAATCTGGAGAACGGACTACCGAACAAATTAAAGAGCTCACAGATACAGTGGCGAGAAATTCGGAAGAGAATTCCGAAACACTCGGAACCATTTCTTCGGAGCTTTCGAATGTATCGAAGGGTACTTCTGAATTGTACACCAGCATTGCAAAAGTCTCTCGTGGCACAACAGAAATGTTCGGCATAATTTCTGAAAGTGTCGTAAAAGCTTCACAGGGCACATCCGAAAAAATTGCCCAGCTTTCAGACAATATTCAAAAAACATCCAAAGGAACGACAGACAAAATTACCAAGCTAACTGAGAGTGTTTCGAAGGTTTCGAAGGGTACCTCCGAAAAAATAAATACCCTATCAGGAAGCATTGCGAATGTTTCAAAAGGAACTTCCGAAAAGATCGCTTCTCTGGCAAACAGCCTGACAAAGACTTCGAAAGGAACGAATGACAAGATTGCAACCCTATCAAGTTCAGTTGAAAAACTGGCGTCCGGGACGAACAAGGAATTATCAGTGTTGTCTGAACGCTTGAACGAGACGACAGAAACGGTAGCTGAGGAGTTTAAAATTCTTGCTGATTATGTGTCAAACAGCCGTGAAGCAACCAATCAGGAACTCTCAAATTTAAATGAGATACTCACGCAAGAAAGAGATTATTTTGTCAAGACCATTAAAACCGAACGCGAAGAATTCCGGAAAGAGATCAGGCAGCGTGACGAAATGTTTAAAGATATGGTCGAAAGCTTCCGTGAGACTGCTGCTTCAAAACATCATAAACGCAATTGGTGGAAGGTTTGGAAATAGTATAGTTGTTCGGCTAAGGCTTTTTTCGTATATGTCGTTAAATTCAAGACAAAAAAAATCAAAGCTTCATTGACTATAAGAGTGCATCCTTCTTGTAATAAACGATTGTGAAATCCGCCTTACGAAAAGAACATATTTCAAGCAAAGTTGTTAATAATATTTACACCCAGCTAAATTACTTTTAAAAATTTTTTATCTCAAAGTAACCTATTTTCTCTAGATGTCTCCGAATCAAATCAGCTATGAATTCACACTTAGAGGAGAGTGAGGAGATGAAATGCATATTTCGAATGGCGGCTATTGCTCTTTTTTGCTTTTCCTTTTTACCAGCAGAATCAGCTTTGGCAAAAAGCCCTTCTCAATTTGGACCATTCAAACCGATCAACATTTCCCATCGCGGTGCTTCGGGACATGCCCCTGAACACACCTTTACGGCGTATGAACTTGGTACCATAATGGAAGGGGATTATATAGAGATTGACCTCCAGATGACGAAAGACGGAGAATTGATTGCGATGCATGACGAAACACTTGATCGCACCACTGAGGAAACGGGCATGATCAAGGATTTCACCCTTGCACAAATAAAGAGGCTTGATGCAGGAGCCTGGTTTAACGAAACTTTCCCCCAGAAGGCAAAGCCGGAATATCTGGGTCTGCAGGTGCCAACTCTACGAGAGATAATTGAACGAATGGGTCCTAAAGCCAGGTATTATATCGAAACTAAATCACCTGAATTCTATCCTGGAATGGAAGAAAAGCTTCTTGATATTTTATATGAATACAATCTTGTCGGGGAGAAACAGCCTGTTGGCAAGATTATTATCCAGTCTTTCAGTGCGGAGAGCCTGAAAAAAATCCATCAGATGGATGAATCCATCCCATTGATCCAGCTTTTGTCCTACTATGCCCCCGCCATCATAGCGAATGAGGAAGTAGCGAAGATCAAGGCATATGCAGTCGGAATTGGAATGCATTATACTGCCATCAGCCCTGGCTATGTAAAAAAGGTCCGGGATTCCGGATTACTGATTTATCCCTATACAGTAAATGAGAAAGAGGATATGGAGATGCTGTTAGATTGGGGCGTTACAGGAATGTTCACTAATTACCCAGATCGGCTAAATGAAGTTATAGGAAAAAGAAATAGGATGCCATAAAGAAAGCTGCTTTGTGCAGGCAGCTTAGACTGTAGACAAAACTCGCTGAAAATTGTGCTTTTCTACAGTTTTTTAATTGGAATGTAAAACGGGTCTGTTGATTTCCATTTCAGGCGCTTCGCTTTC
>NZ_JBALSS010000016.1:0-78778 GCF_036967045.1 Bacillus sp. JJ1609
ACAATGGAGGTGCAGTTCAATATTGGCGAGTTTAATTAAAGGTATTTTCTGAAACCTTAATAAACTATAGACCGCGTTGCTGAGCCACTAGATATTTTTCCTAACTTAATTTAATAAGACAAAATAAGACCAGCTTAACACGTAATAACGGGTATTTACGCCGCTTTCCTAGTTACTCTTTTAGGCTGGAAATCAAAAATAAGGAAAATGCTGCTTAATATAACGATAAGACCTGCGATCATCCCTAAACTAATTTGTTCATTCAGGAATAGTACACCCCATAGCATACCGAAAAACGGAATCAAAAATGTCACACTTAAGGTTTTCGTCGGACCTACACTTTCGATCAGGTAGAAATACAGTAAGTATGCAATGGCGGTGCAAAGAAGAGCAAGACCCACAACTGAAAATGCTGCGATTGGGGTAATGATTGCAGTTGATTCTGGCAAATGGAATAAGGTGAATGGAATGAGTAGCAAGCTTGCACCCAATTGTTGACCAAAAGCAACTGACAAAGGAGGGACTCCTCCAAAATTCTTCTTAGCATACACACCTGCAATGCCATAGGATACTGTGGAAAGAACAGATAGGATGATCGCAATTAGCACTTCTATTGTTAAGGGGATCGGGCTCCACCCTACGAGAATAATGACCCCACTCGTACCTGTTAAAATCCCCAGCCATTTTCTCATAGTTAACTTTTCCTTCATCCATACCCAAACGACAAGCGCTGTAAATAGTGGTGTCATGGAATTGATAATTGCCGACATGGATGCATTTAAATGAAGGGCAGCGATAGCAATCAAGGTAAATGGCAATGCTGCATTCAATGCACCAATAATTAGATATTGTTTCCAAAGTCGTTTAAATTGTGTTGATTGCCCGATCATAAATATGTAAAACAACAACGCTATTGCTGCAATTGTTACACGGCCTTGAATCGTGAAAATTGGGCCAATTACTGGTGAAGCGATCCGAATAAATAGGAATGAGGCTCCCCACAAGGCAGCAAGCGCAAACATCGCTCCAATATCTTTTGCTTTCATCGATTTACTCCTCTTGTTTTTCTAACGTCAGTAAGCTATATATCAGAAACTTTGCAAAAAGAAATATGAATTCTCTTACATTAGTTTTACCATATATCTGCTCAAAGTTTAATTCGAAATCTTGCTCTTCCATTCTGTTGGTTGTTATTTGTATGTTCTGTCATTTCTTATATGAACTATTAAAAAAAATTTAAAATTGGACTAGCATTCACGTGAAAAATAAGTGACACAGCCATGAACTGATGATAATATATAAATCCCTAATAGGAAATAAATGTATAAAAATAGATTGATAGGAGAAAACGAAATGAGAATAGAACCAAAAGAGTTTCATGTTCGTGAATTGCACTATTATATCAGGTCTGCAGAGGAGAAAGATGCGAAAGTATTGTCCGAAGTCCGTTTGCAAATTGATGGAGAAACGGAAAATATGGATCGGGAACGCGGCGAAGCATACATAGATGAAGCTGGATTTATCCAAATCATAAAAAACGATACCGAAAGTGAACATAATCTATTTTTAGTTGCTGAAGTGAATGGGAGAATTGCTGGTTTTTCAAGATGTGCAGGCAACAATTTGAAAAGAAGCTCTCATCGAGTGGAATTTGGGATCGGAGTTCTTAAAGAATTTTGGGGATATGGGATTGGAAAAAAACTTTTAGAAGAGTCGATTAAATGGGCAGACTCAAATGGAATTAAGAAAATTTGCTTACATGTTCTCGAAACGAATGAGAAAGCGTGCGAGCTATATAAAAGATACGGATTTGAAGTAGAAGGGGTGTTGAAAAAAGACAAGCTGCTTTCCGATGGCAACTACTATGACACGATTGTTATGGGCAGGCTTAACTTATAAGTGCTGCCAAAATCAGCTGACCTTAACAAATAACTGACGACATTAAATTTATCATATATTAAAAACGCTTTTAGTGCTCTATAATAATAATTAACGTGTCTATATAGTAATCTCTTATGGAAGTGCTAATATGATAAATACAAAACTCACGAAAAAACGTTATTTTTTAAAAAGAAAAGCAGATCATACACTTCAATTGGAGAGTATGAGCTGGTTGGCTGAGCATTATAAAATAATCATGAATTTTGCCAAGGAATGCAGTAAAACGGTAAATGAAGAAGCTCTGTTGAAAAAGGCCTATGAAATGGTCTCAGAAGTCATTCCAACCGACTCTTTTTATTTGGCTGTTCCTAATGAAGCGGAAAATAACATAGATTTCTTAATATTAATGGAAGATGGTCAACCCTTGCCAAAGTTTTCAATAGAATATGGGGAAAACAATACGACTCGAGTAATCAAGAGCCGCAAAATCATTCATCATCGTATTCAAGAAGATGATGATATGAAGACAATGGTCGGAAGAGTGGACACGATCTCGCATTTGTTTGTTCCGATCATAATCGATGATCATGTAAAAGCTGTCATATCAGCTCAAAGTTTCAAAGAGTTTGCCTATCGAAAAGAACATGAGGAACTTTTGCAGCTGATCGGAGCCCAGGTGATGACTTCGATCGAAACGGCAAGACTTTATGAAGAAATACATACCCTTTCTAATACGGATGAATTAACCGGGTTGAAAAACCAAAGAGCGTTCAATTCTCATATCACGAAACGACTAGAAGTGAATAGTTCCTTTTCGTTAATTATGCTGGACTTGGACAACTTGAAGGGCATTAACGATTTGTATGGTCATGAAACTGGGGATCTATATCTGAAAACCTTTGCAGAGGGATTAAAGAGCATTTGCTGCACGGATATAGAAGGGTTTCGATATGCCGGTGATGAATTTATGTTAATCGTGGATACCCAAGACACTGCTGTTACAACTGATATTTACTCTAGATTAAATGATTATTTAACTTTAAACCCCATTTTTGCCTCTGGCAATAAAATTTCTATTACCTATAGTTCCGGTCTCTCGATTTATCCGGATCACGGTTCAAGTATTGAAAAGCTGAAGAAGACCGCGGATCAGGCACTCTATTCGGCTAAGCAAAATGGGAAAAATCAGAATGTGATTTTCAGTAATGCATTAAATTAAAAGGAAATTTTTTAATAACTGGTAAAAGGGTTGCTCTGGCAGCCCTTTTTAAATTGAGCAGAAAATTTAAAGTAAGAAATAAACTCGCCATAAGGATCAAATCACTCTTCTTTATGAATTCTTTTTTTTGAATCTCGGTTGAATCCTTCAATTAAGTTAGGCGCTTCAAGAATCTTACTTTGTTTTTCATCCGTTCTTGTATCCCAAATGCTGTATTTAATTTTGTTTTGACTTTCATTTTTTTCACTCGTCAATGTATTCACCTCCACTTTTATATAGTTTCATTTGAACAGGAGAACTATACAGAACGGATTTATACTCGATTTCTCCATTTTATTAAGGTAGTAGTTTTTACCTTAATAAAAAGAACATCAATGTTCATGATATAGGGGTAGTCAAAAATAAAAGGAGAGATACTCATGCCGCAAATTGATGTGAATCAACTAAATCAAGCAAAAGCAAATGTAACACTAACCCAGGATTTATTAACAAAAGCGATCGAAAAAGCAAATGCCGATCCGATACTTGCTCAGGAAGCAATTAAACAGGCATCGAACGAAATTTCGTCAGCACTAAGTGCCGTAAATCTAGCACAAAAAGCTTCTCAAGCTCAGCCAACAGAATGACGAAGTAAAGGTAAATAAATCCCCTTGGCAATACCCAGGGGATTTATTATTTGTTTTTTAAGGATTTAGACTGGCGTTTCTTTTTCTATCTAACAGACGAATCCATTCAATGAACACCTTGACTAACAAAAAAGTAAAAGAGAGAACAGAAAAGGTATAAAAGCCGTTCCAGCCTTTTCGATATCTCACTAATCTGGTTTTCTTTTCAAGCCAATTTTCAATGAGTGTCATTGGACCGCTAAAAAGGAAAACACTTAAAATTGCTTTTAAGGGCTTCATTTTAAAGGTGAATTGATTGTACATGACACACGATAAAGGAAACAAAATATATAGAAATACAATATTTGAGTCAAATAAATGCGGGAAATACCGGAGCGGATACTGCAAATATTTTTTCTTTATTACTGGTCCATCTAATAACGTTGAAATTAACGTTTTAAATAAATAAATGAGAAACCAGTCTTTTAATGCACCTTTTTTTCTCAATAAAAAAAATACGCTTCCGATTATTCCGAAGGTGGTTATTAAATTTAATAATGTCTTATCCTTCACGTTCTCACTCCTCATAAATAACATGTTCCTTTTCGGAAAAATTATGAGGATAATATGAAACGTTAGAATGTTTAATAACATTTTGTAGTAACAGGGGAGTTTAGAAGGTACAAAAAAGGAAAGATTAAGCAAACAATATTGCCTAATCTATCTTTTAATCTTAAGTTGGCCTTTATATAGAAATTCCATTTTTGCTGCTATATTTCCCATAACAATCATTTATTCTGGCCGGTATAAATATGAACAGCATCTCTCAGGAATTTCGCTGCGCCAGGATGCTTTTTATCGTAGTACTTTGCAAATCGCTCGTCATCTACATACATTTGTGCGACACCTGCATGTGCTTCTTTTGAGTAGTTTCCCCAATAAATAGTCAGCCATTTGCGGTGCAAATCGGCTGTTTTTTGGCCAAGTTCGCCTGCCGGATCACCAGTCAGGAATGCTTTGTTTAGGGTTTCCAGAACATCTTCCCCAAGCTTTTCCGCTTCTGCAAATTGAGACTTTGACATATTTTTCAGCTGTTGGTTGGATTTTTCGACTTGTTCTTCCCCATATTTAGCCCTTATTTCATCCCCATATTTCTTTTCATTTTCTTCAATCATATTTTCTTTAAAAGCTTCAAACTTGTCATCGTTACTCATATGAATTCTCCCTTCTCTATAAGCTAATGTTTTCTCAACATTGGCAATCAATTGATCCAATTGTTCTCTTTTTGTCAGAAGTTTTTCGCGATGTTCTTCAAGTGCTTTTGTTTCATTGAAGGACGGAGAGGTAATAATCTTCTTAATGCTTTCTAAATCAACATCAAGCTCTCGGTAAAAAAGGATTTGCTGCAGTCGATCAACCTCTGCCTCTCCGTAAATGCGGTATCCGGACGAATTGATTCTTGCCGGCTTAAGAATCCCAATTTCGTCGTAATATCGCAATGTCCTGCTTGTGATTCCTGCCATCTTTGCTAGATTCTGAATCGTGTATTCCATGCTGTCACCTCCTGACACCCTTTACTTTACACCTTGACGCTGCGTCAATGTAAATAGGTGTTTTGAAAAATATTTATAATATGGAAAGAATATCGTCAAGAGCGGAACAGTCGTGTGTTAGGACTCTTCGATTACGGTCATTAAAAAAAGCAATGGAAGTCCATTGCTTTCTAAGTTGATATTCTTATTAATTACTGCTCAATCCTCTTCTAAAAGCCTGCAAATGATTTTTTGAAGCATCGCCGAGCTGCGTGAAGACCAACTTTACGTCCTGCGGAAGGGCAGGGGTGGCAGCAAGCTTATTGTACATGGCAATGTTGTCGATTTCGCCATCGACTCCCTGCTGGAAGGCTTCTTTTAAAGTAGCCGGAGCTGAAACGTATTGTTTGGCTGTATCCGCCGGTATTTTCACATTGTATTTTTGGAATAAACTGAGCAAAGCTGTGATATGCCGCTGTTCCGCTGCCTTAATATTGCTAAATGGTCTGATGGAACCGAATTTGCTGATTATGGCGTCATATCTTGCCTGGGCAAGGTATTCATCCTGGATCGCATAAACAAGAGCCTCTTCCATTGTTATGGAAGTATCCTGAAGTGCTCCCTTGGCACCAAAATCAGCTGGAACTGTAGTTTGAGCTTGTACGTTTCCGGATAAAAGCGAAAATAGGATCAAGCTCGTTAAAAATAGGCCAATCGAATATTTCTGTATCATTCTATTCACTCCTTTAATGGTAAAATGCTCTAGTTCAATTTTTTCCAAACCATCTAGATAATGCGAAGAAATAAGATATGGGTTCATTTTTAAAAGATTATTCGCTATAATGGACATATCTTTTAATTAGGAGACGATAGCATGCTTTCAAATATAGGATTTCCAGGATTAATCCTCATACTCGTCATCGCGCTGATCATCTTTGGGCCAAACAAGCTACCTGAAATTGGACGTGCAGTAGGGAAGTCAATGAGAGAGTTCAAGAAGGCTACCGAAGGAATCACGGATGATATCAAGAAGGAAATCAATGAAGATATTAACAAGGATACGAAGCATTAAATTTTAAGCTGCCAATGATATTGGCAGTTTTTTTGTGCAATGAATGGTTATTGGGTAAATTCTTCAACCATTTATAAAATTAGTCGAACTTGTATTAAAATCGGTCCAACTGGTATTATATTGATTCCAACCGGTATTAAAATCGGTTCAACTGGTATTAAGTCGATTCTAACTGGTATTAAAATAAGTCCAACCAATGATATGATAAATATATTTAATCAAACTTAGGTAAAACGCTGCGAACGGGGATATTAATTCCTTTTTTAAAAGGGTGGCTATCATTAGAAATAAAAAAAGGACCCAAATAGGCCCAAGAACAATTATTTGCGGTATTTTATTCGATAAATACTTGAAGCAAGAACATTAGCTAGAAAAAATAGTCCGTTCCCTTGGACATTTTCATGTAAAACTAATTGGCCAGCATCCAATTTGTCATACATGTCGCTTGCTTCTTGCCATTCGATCTTAATTTGTTCTCCTCGGCCTTAATGGCTTTGATAAATCGATATTGAATTGGCAAAATCAAAATGGATAGTAAAATATCATCAGTATTCCTGAATAGATATAGAGTGTCATTTTTGCGTCAGCCATCTGAAAAAACTGTAAATTATTTTACGAAGAAGGTTGGAAAAAGTTTCCTTTACCTAGGTTTGTTAAAATAAATATGAATGGATGATAGCAGCATGATTATTCCATTCAAAATATAAATACCTGTAAAAATGACTGCCAATATGCCAGCACCCCAACCACCTTCATCCCAGATCCCAACGAAAAAAAGCGTGCCGAAAAAGATAATAGGGGTTAGCAGGAGGAATATGATTCCTCCCCAGATCCGTTTTTTTACATTTCTCAATGAAAGTTTTACCGTGTAGTAATTGATTAAGCCAAATAGAATAATCTCCAAGATAAACGTCAATGCCATTCCTAAACCATCGGACATTTTTCTATCTCCTCTCGTTAAGCTTTTTTTCTATAAAATTTGATCCCGAAAGCAAGCAGAAACGATGCAAGCGTGCAGAGCCCAATTCCAACTGACATCATTCCGACGCCGATGCCCATCCACGGATCAACCATTCCTGCCACAATAAAGCTGGCAATGATTGAAAGAACAGCTATTGCCAGGCTAATGAATGATGGTAAAAATACTTTCTTAGGCTGAATATACAATGTTAACAGGAAGAGTATGATGGTATACAGCAAACCAATTGTCCAGCTGTTTATGGTATAATCGACTGCCTGCATCATTATATTGCTAGCATTCGAGGCAGGTAGTTCCAGCGGAATCTCAGAAATTTCTTTAGAATCCAGATTGACAGTCATCAGCTTGAAATGATTCGGGTCGTTCGGCCAATTTGTATGCTCTAGGAACAGGATTTTGTCATTCGAATGAAAAAACACAGGAGAAACAACCGCTTTTTTCAGGTTAGTCAATCTAGTATTCTCACCATTTTCCAAGTTCTTAAGAAACAACTCATACTCATAGAGGGAAGAGTTTGTAGATTCCTTTGAGACTGCTGTATAGGCGACTACGTTTCTCTTAGGGGAAAGCGTGAGATAGAATGGCTCTGACGGCATCATCTTCGTAAACTCAGAAAAGGAAATTTCTTCTTTTTCGATGTTGTACATATAAAGGTCCGTATAATCCTTAAAGAGAAGTTCTTTGCCATCAGGAGAAAGGGCTATGCTCTCCATCGATAGTCGTTTATCATCCGTTAGCTGTTTTAGGTTCTTACCGTCATTATTGACTGAAAATAAATCAAATCCTACGTCTGTACTGGATTCCCAATCTTTAAAGTCCTTAGCGGGCATACCGGAAAAAAAGATTTGACTTCCATCCTTTGAAAAAATGGCTTCAGAAACATGCAGCTCATCATTAGATAGTTTCTTTGGATTAACGCCATCCTGGTTGGCGATAAATAGTGATTGAATCTTATCGGCATTTCTTGATAAATATAGAAGCTTGCTGCCATCTGGTGAAAACTCAGGATCAAGGTGCTGCTCAGTTGTTGGATGGGTAACTTTTTTGGGGTTCTTACCGTCAGACTCAGCAATATAGATCGCTTCGCGGCCGTCTTGGTAATAGGAAAAAGCCAGACGCTGATCATCATCGGATATAGCAAGACCGCTACCGAGCCCAGTGTAATACTTATAGCTGTCCCGGTCACTTAATAAAAGATAGCTTATACTCGCAACAAGCATCAGAGTTGTAACCGTGATACTAATCAAAAGTTGCTTCTTATTTTTCATGTAAAAACCTCCTCCAAGATTACGGAAATCCACCTGTTTATTTACCTAATAACTAATATAGTGTAAAATTACACCTATTAAAAGGGTTTTTTAGGAAAAAAAGAAAAAATTTTCTGGACAAGCTAAAGTTGGTTAATAAATGAAACCTTTTTACAGCTAAAACGTTAATAACCCTATAAGGAATTAAGAGGAGATGAGGCGGATGAACGAGATGAAATGTGTAAAATGCGATGGAACCGAATTTACTGAGGGAACGGACTTTATGGCAATTAGACCTCTGGATAAAAAATTTTCAACAGGGTCTAATAAGATTTATACATTTTGTTTAAACTGTGGGGAAGTTCGTTCGATCCGAATAGAAAATCCGGAAAAATTCAGGAAATAAATAAGTTTACATAATGATTATTATAGTTAATAAGGGTGGTAACCGATGAACAATGAACGCATTTTAGCTATATACATTGCCACAAGCTTGGATGGATACATCGCCAGAGAGGATGACACTTTGGATTGGCTTTTCAAGGTTGAAGGTGAAGGGGATAATGGCTATTCAAACTTTTATGAAACAGTCGATACGATTTTAATTGGAAAACGGACATATGATTGGGTGATGGAACATGAAAATGGTGATTTTCCCTACAAGAACAAAGAATGTTACGTATTCTCGAGGACATCGCATGAAGATACTGAGTTCGTAAAATTTATCAGCGGAAATGTCGTTGATTTTACGAATAAGCTGAAAAGGGAAGAAGGAAAACGAATCTGGCTTGTCGGTGGAGGCGAGCTGATTCATTCGTTTTTAAAGGAAAAACTAGTTGATGAACTGATTATGACAGTAGCTCCAGTTTCAATCGGAAAAGGCATTCCTTTATTTAAAGAGCTTGATTTTGACCTGGAATTGTCCCTGAAAGGGATGAAGCAATTTAACCAATTTGCGGAGCTGCATTATGAGGTAAAAAAATAAATGTGAATTTCTCCATGAAGAAAAGGCAGGGCAGCTATGGATCAGCAATTTGAATTAAAAATCGTTAATCAGCATTGGATTGGCTCGCCAAGAAAGGATTTATGTTCACATGGTGAAATTCACTTGAAGGTTAATGATACCATCATCACTCATTCTGGAATCGAAGAGGTATGGGGACTAAGTGAGTCTGCTTTGTCTTTGTTAAGGACAATTGAAAAAGAATATATTTCAGATCCAATGAATGGAGAGGGACTGATTTTGCACGGCTGTGGTTTATTGTTGATGGTAAGCTGCCCAATATCAATACACTGGACCGTCAAACACATTGGGGATCAAGTGGAATTATCTGATTTTGTAAAGGTGGAAACGACCAATCCGGAAACGGGATCTATATATTATCCAGGACTCATAGTTACATTAAATCATGCTGACTATAAGAATAAAATTCTTTATTTTGCCAGACAAGCTAAGAACTTTTTTGAGGAATCTGATACAAAAATAATTGTTGATGACTATGATAAAGAGATGTATCAAGAATTTTGGGATGAATTCAATCGCAGATTAATGGAGCCGTAACCATAGGACTATATGCATAAAAGCCCTTCAAAATTGGAAGGGCTTTTTCATATCAATTAATTCACGTTAACCGTTTTCTCTGTATGATCGTGGATATTACCTTTCTCTACGTGAATTTTTACGTTGTATGTTCCAGATGAAGGGAAAGTATTGGTTAATGAATAAGCTCCATTGGCATCTTCGACAGCTGGGATAAAGTCATGCTTGCTTTGGTTTTCACCCCAAATTTCAAATCTTACTGATGCACCGGTAATCTGCTCGCTGCCTTGTTTCAGGTGAACAGTTAGTTCCGTTTTCTGATTGCTCTTGATTGGTTCGTGCACATGGAAATCAAAATCAACCTCGCTGTTATGGTGATCACCATGTTCATGCTCTGACCCTTCGGATGGATGATCATCAGGCGAATGTTCCGTACCTTCTGCTTTTTGTTCACCTTCGACAGCTTCAACGGTAATCTCTTTTTTTGGCATGCTGTGCATACGTCTGGCCGTTGTATGAGCTACTATATAATAGTTCCCGCCCTCGGTGAAAGTCTTTTTTATAGAGTAAATACCATCCTTTTGGTGCTTGGCTTCGACCATTTCATGGTCATCCATGCCGGCTTTCCAAATTTCAAACTTTACCTCATCCGCATCAGTGACCTTTTCTTTACCTTGAACGACGGACGCTTCGATTGTGGTTTCCTCTTGAACTTTAATTTTTTCTGGGGTTGTAATGGTCACTTCTATAAGTTCTGGTGCCTGTTCCTGCTGTTTTGTTTCTTCATTCGAACATGCTGACAAGAACAGCAATGTGATTAACAATATCATCATCTTCTTCATTAGCGTTAGCTCCATTCATTGTAAATTGCATTTTTATCTATCTTAAGATGGAAATGTGATAAATGTATGAAATAGCAGGAAATAAACTATAACATGATGGAAATTTAAAGGAAACTAGATCAGAGAAAGTGACGTCTTTTATAGATACAAAAATTATTTTTAATGAGGTAGCTACGTGAAGAGGATCTTTTTTTTAGTTTTAGTGACTGGATGCATAAGTGCAATACTTGCTTTACACTTTGAGGTCATGCAGGATTTGACGTGACGATTAAAAATGAAACAGAAGTGGATGTTGAAGGTTTATACCTGACTTACGATAATATTTATTCTGACATACAAATTCCTCCGGTTGGGGCAGGAGATAAAATCACCATAAATGTTCATCCAACAGAAGAATTCGGCGAGAATTCTATGATTCTTTATTACGAAGATATTAATGGGAAGATTCATAAAGAAACCGTCTTTGGATATTTTGAACAAGGATATTTTGGTGAGGTGATCATTACCTTTGAGGAAATCGATGAGGAAGGTTTAATCACCATGGAAATAGTAGAAAAAGTGTTTGAATGAATAGCAAATGCACAACACATGATTAGTCATAACAAAATAATGGTTTTGGAGATGGGATGAATGGAACACAATGTGTTGATTGGTGATATGTTGCAGGAGGACTGGGAACAAGTCAGAGCTATTTACCTCGAGGGGATTGCGACTGGACAAGCAACCTTTCAAAAGGAGGCCCCTTCATGGGAAGAGTGGGATCGTGGCCATGTTTCTGAATGTCGTATTGTTGCCAGATACAGCGGTAAAGTAGTTGGCTGGGCAGCTTTGACAGCTGTCTCAAGTCGCTGTGTCTACGCTGGTGTGGCTGAAGTCAGTGTTTATGTCAGTCAACGCATGATTGGTAAAGGGGTAGGCAGTAATCTTCTAGACAATTTAATCCGAAGAAGTGAAGAACAAGGCTTTTGGACGCTGCAGTCTTCAATTTTCCCTAAGAATGCTGCCAGCATTAAAATACATATAAAAAACGGATTCAGGGAGCTTGGAAGGCGGGAACGAATCGGTAAAATGGACGGAGTATGGCGTGATACAGTTTTATTGGAAAGACGAAGCGATAAGGTCGGGGTTAATTAATAATATACAGATCCTTAGAGTGATCAGTTCTCCCAAAAAGGGTAAGGAACCATTCCTTTGCCTCTTTGATTAAGGCTCTTTTCGTAAACTTTGTTGCTTTCTCAACGAAAGTAAAACCTGGCACCTGAGTTTTTACGAGTTTTAATGTAAATTTAGTTCAGAAGTTTCCTCGAAAAGAGCCCCGATACCTTTAAAAAGGCGGATACAAGTACTTGTTCGAAAAGCAACAATCAATGCGAAAACAGCCTTGATAAAAGATATTACATGCCCTGCCAATACGATCGTCTAACTGGACAATTTATTTTTAGAATGAATGCATTTACGATAGCATATATTTAATATGTATATATTCTTTAAGTAATTGGTAAAAGAGGAGCGTTTGTATGAATAATACAGATTCAAACTCAAAACAAAATGACCAGCAAACACTACCTGCCAGCCTTAGGCTTGCACTAACCGCATCCATTCTTACTACAATTGCAGACGGTCTTGCTGTCCTATCCGCATTATCAGCTATTGATGAATTAAAAATTGCGGAAGAAAAAGAGAAGCAAGATGCCAAAGATTTAGATGAAAAGTTTCAAAAAATACAGCTGCAAATAAATAAATTAACAAAAGAATTATCAAAAATGAAATCTCAGAGTTATAGATAAAAGAAATTATCGACCGCTGTATTCACATCGTACCCTAAAGCTATGATTGGTGCCTTAAAAATTAGGCTGTATTATGAATTTTAAATCTTTATTGACTGGAACGGCAGGCACTCGAATGCTCTAAAAAATGCTATTGGCTTATATTAAAGAATATATTCACCTAGTATATCGTAACACTATTTCAAATGAGGAACTTAGTTATCTTGCAGTTCATATTCATAGGCTAATTCCCTATAGTCAGCTCAGTTGCTGTTAGTAGGTGGTATGGCTCTTTACTTGGTTCAGTTTGTTTATAATGGGGGGATGGTCGCTGGCCTTTGCTGCTGACCTCAATATCCTTCCCTTTTATCAGCTATGGGTTAGTCCCAACACTTTTAAATACTTTTATCATGGGAGTTGTGCTTAGCGTGTATAGAAGGAAGGATTTAACAACCAGCCGAGCTGCTTGTTGAGCAATAATTAATATATGAGTTCCCAAGGGTGCATTAATCCAGGTAGGATTAGATCACTTTTTTTAAGTCCATATTAAACATACGACAAGGTTTGTACAGTTTGGATATGAAATTTTGAAAATGAATAACAAGGTAAAATTTCCTGACAACAAAGGTGTCAAAATAAATTGAAAATTTTAAGGTGAAAAAGTATTGACAAACAAAATGGATATATGATAAATTTATCTTGAAATAAAGATAATCAATTTCGAGATAACTATTAGGACTTTATTTTTTTTATCCAATTATCTCGAATTCGAGATGAAATTTACTAATATTCTGGGGGAATTGTAAAATGGCAAAATGGACAGTAGACCAAGCGCACTCAGCAGTAGGCTTTGAAGTGAAACACATGATGGTATCAAAAGTAAAAGGTCAATTCGATTCTTATACAGCTGACGTTGAAGCAGCAGATCTAACAGATTTAACAACAGCATCAATCGCATTCAAAATTGACGTAGCAAGTGTTAACACGCGTAATGAGGATCGCGATAATCATTTAAAATCAGCTGACTTCTTTGATGCAGAAAATAATCAATCAATTGATTTTAAATCTACCAGCATTACCAAAGATGGGGAAGACTATAAAGTAGCTGGCGATTTAACAATCAAGGATGTAACAAAACCAGTTACATTTAATGTTGAATTTGGCGGCAAAGGTACGAACCCATGGGGAGTAGAAGTTTACGGTTTCGAAGCTGAAGCAAAAATCAACAGAGAAGAATTTGGTCTTACATGGAATGCAGCACTAGAAACAGGCGGCGTGCTAGTAGGAAAAGACATCAAAATTAAAGTTGAATTAGAAGTAAATCCAGCAGCTTAAATCCTTTAGCGTACTGGACGGTTTCAAAAAAGAAAAAAAGATACATGAAGAACTAATCGGGGCATATCCGGTTAGTTTTTTTTTTGTGGTTCTAGTAGAGTTTCTGATCTTAAACCAATTCTTTTCCAATTTTTGCTGTTTTAGGTAGTCAAGTAAAGTTACAGGTTACTTGTTTTTCCAATTATTGTTCATTTAAATAGCTAAGAGGCGTTATTGGTGACCCGTTTTTCCAATTATTATATTTTTAGATATCCAAGAGGCATATTGGTGACTTATTTTTCCAATTTTTAGTATTTTCAGGTTGCCAAGAGGCCTAATTGGTGACCTGTTTTTAAAATTTCTGTTCTTTTAGGTAACCAAGAAGCGTTATTGGTGGACGAAGTGATACTTTTGTAGAATGCACATATACCTTTAAGTAATAAGCGTTACATGAAGGGAGTTTTATGGTCATGCAGCGGATAAAATTTATGATTACCCATTTCCTAAAAGAGCCTTTATGGTTTAGAATACTAATTTTGACAACTTTGGTTATGTCAATTGTTTTTAGCAGTTCATTTTTTGCGAATACTGCTTATTTTCAAACCTGTTCCAAATTAGCAGCAGCAATCTTCTTTTGTGCTTATGGTTTTAAATTTAGGAGGAATTTAAAAACAGCTGTAATCTTTTTTGCTTGTTCCATTATCTGTATTTACCTATCCCTCATGACTTTATATTAGTACTATCTAGTCATTTAAATAAAATTAGATTAGCTTTAAAAAAGATGAAAATTTAAGTTTATAATATTACGAGAGCGTTGATCCAGGAAGGATTAACGCTCTTTTTATAGAATTATTTATTGTGCTGCTGGAGCAGGTTGGTACTCGAAGAAGTTGCTGATACTTCATCGAATACAAAAGTCCAGCTTTGTTCTTAATGTTAAGTGAAAAAGAGGGGAAGGACGGAGCTTGGATTATCAAGCTCCTTATTTTATTGCACTATAAGGGCGTTAATTTAGGTGTTTAACCAAATATAGAAAAAATGTAAATAATATTTGTATAAAGTGAAATAAATGGTGCACGGATTCGACTAATTTATGAGTTTGAAAAATCGGAGGGAAAATGGAGTTGACCAGCTGATGATGAGCAACAAAATTTCGGAATGGTTTTACTTGTACAACAAAGACATATACCATTTTTTAGTTTATTACATCGGGTCAACTGATGTAGAAGATCTGGTGCAGGAAGTTTTTATCCGAGCCATTAAAGGCTTTGATACTTATCAGAAAAAATCAAGTCCTAAAACCTGGCTTTTTTCGATTGCGCGCAATGTGGGAATAGATGAAATTAGAAAAAGAAAGCGTTCAAGGGTGAAGCAAATGATTTGGTTCTGGGATGAGCAAACGAATAAGGAAACACCGGAGAAAATTCTCCAACTAAATGAAGATAACAAGTTGCTTTATCAAGCTATCCAATCTTTAAAAGCAAATTATCGAGATGTAATCATCCTTAGAGGGATTAAAGAACTCTCTGTATCTGAGACAGCATCCATTTTAAATTGGAATGAAAATAAGGTTCGAACAACTTATCATCGCGCGTTAAAATCATTGCAGAAAGGAAGGGAGGAATTTCTCTATGAAAAAGAATGAGGGATTTTATGATTTAGAGAGAGAAATTCGATCATTACCAGAACCTGATTATGATAAAAAGTTTATTAGCGATACCCAGGATTTCATTCATGAGAACCTGCTGCAATATGCAAGGTCATATGAAAAGAAGAAAAGAAGATCTGCAATAATGAAAAAGATTTCAGTAGGTTTAGCGAGTGTTGCTGCCCTAGTGTTATTCGCTATTCTTTCTCTTCCGATAAATGAAGACCCTCCATTAAGTTTTGATTCAAATGATCAAGGGCAACAAAGTAATACAAAGGATGAAAACAAAGTCGACGATGATAAAGATCCAGTTAACCAGAACGAAACTGATGATAAATTAACAGATACCATTCTTTATGAGAATACAGAATATGGATTTACCTTTGCGCTGCCAAAAAGTTGGCAAGATTACCAGATTGTATCGGATTCCTGGGAAGGTATCTCTAATGATCAACAACAAAATAATATAATTGAAAATGGTCCAATCTTTTCAATTAGACATCCACAATGGACGGAGGATAAACCTAGACAAGATATTCCGATAATGGTATTCACTCTTAATCAATGGTCCTCCCTTGAAAAAGAGGAATTCCATATTGGTGCAGCACCTATTGGTCCAAGAATACTGGGACAAAATAATCAATATGTTTTCGCGCTTCCAGCTAGATATAACTTTGCGTTTCTAGAGGGATATGAAGAAGTAGAAAAAATTTTAGAGAATGATCCACTTCAGCCGAAAAATGTAGAATAAGACCATCCAAGATTGGTGAAGGAACACCAGAACAATTAAAACCCAGTCCAACGAAATGTCATCAGAATTTGGAGTTTACAATTACTAACTCACATTAAATGATCCTCTTATACACAGATTGGATGCTATTAATAACAATTGCATTTTAAAGTTTATATAGAAACATATTTGGGGCGTTGATCCAATGGATTAGCGCTTTTTTGTTGAAGTTCTCAAACAGGGTTGTAGTAGAACTGAGAGAATGATTTTTTAAGTGTTACATGATTTACACAGAATTTGGAAAGATAATGAATAAGGAGGTGTAAAATGTCTAATCCTTTCGAAGCGATTTGGAACATGCTTAAAATATCAATTGATACAACCAACGAACCTAAATCCCCGTTACATATCATTGAAGCTGGTGACTGTTGGACATATTTAACCTTGATGGTAGAGTTCATTCGTTATGAGGAAGCCGGATTAAACACGACGACCGATGATGAGGTCAGAGAAATGTTAAACGATGTCATTCAATTATGTGAATCACAAGTACAAAAGTTAAATGAATTTATGAAAAAAGAAGGAATTCCTCTACCGGATGCAACATCAGCAAAACCAAACTCAGATCCAAATGATATTCCTTTAGGCGTAAAGTTAACCGATGATGAACTTGCAAATGGTGTTGCTTTTAAGTTAGTTACATGTTTGCAGGCGTGTTCAAAAGGACAAGCGGATGCTATCAGAGATGACATCGGGATCATGTGGTTACAATTCTATCTTGAATGGGCAATGTTTGGATCAACATTAAAAACGCTCATGCGTAAAAGAGGATGGCTTAAGGTTCCACCATATTATTATTCTCCTGGTTCCCCAAAATAACAAAAACCAACTCACAACTTGGAGTTGGTTTTTGTTATGTTGTTAACTAACGGAATTTTTTTTGTTATATCCTCGTTCCCAAAATGGTTGCAGCTGTTCTAGCCACTTATCCTCAATTTCTTGGAGAGCTTTCTTTAAGTTAAATAATGGTGTGTCTTTCTATTACTTCAATATTGAAAGAGTCTTTTCCGAAGTGACTCCGTTCTTCTTGGAGGTCTTTATTAAGATGCGTGCCGGTTTCCAGCTGGAATTTAGGAAGGAATATTCCTTGTGGTTGCCGAATAATCAAAAACGTAGAATTTAATTTTATAGGAGGGATATGATTGTCAATTTCAAAAAATGTAGCAAGCTACATTGTTCGCACAGGAGAAATAGATGATGCAGAAGCCATATTTAACATACAGAAATCTGTTGTTTCAGAAGGCGAGTACCTTATTTCACTGTCCGATGAGTTTAGTAAAACGCCATCTCAGTATAGAGAATGGGTACAGAGTATTTTGGAGAATGAAAGAGAAACATTAATGGTTGCTGAAAAAGATGGCGAAGTTGTCGGATGGATTGTTTTTGAAGTTACCCAGAATAGAAGGCGATTATCGCATACTGGTACTTTCGGAATGATGATAAGTAATAGACACAGAGATAAGGGTATTGGAAGCATGCTGCTAGGGGCATTATTAGACTGGGCAGAGAAGAATCCTTTCATTGAAAAGGTAAGTTTAGGAGTTTTCTCAACAAATCAAAGAGCAATATCTTTGTACAAAAAAATGGGGTTCATAGAAGAAGGACGTAAAGTGAAGGAATTTAAGATGAATGATCATGAATATGTGGATGATATTTTGATGTACAAATTAGTTAAGTGATTTTTTAAATGGTATTAACCGGTAAAAAACAGCGGCAATCAAAAGGAGATGCCGCTGTTATTGAAAATTTTATAACCTTCTTTCCTGTTCTTAAGCTTTCAAAATTCCATCAATTTTTTCAAGTGTTTCATCGGCCAATTTTACACCTGAAGCTTTAACATTTTCAGCAAGCTGTTCAGGTCGGCTTGCGCCAACGAGGGCACTTGATACGTTTGGCTGCCTTAGAATCCAGGCGAGTGCAAGTTGGGATAATGTAAGGTCCTCTTCATTTGCAATACCCTTCAATTGTTCCACCTTATCAAGATTTTGTTCTGTAAGGATATGTGACATATTCATATTCTGTTGGGCAGCACGGCTTCCTTCAGGTGCAAGCTGGCCTTTTTGATATTTTCCTGTCAGCACACCCTGAGCAAGAGGGGAAAAGACAACCTGGCCGATTCCGTACTTTTCGCTGACAGGGATGATTTCTTGTTCGATTTTTCGGTGAAGCATGCTGTAATTCGGTTGGTTCACAACAATCCGGTCCATCAGTTTTTTATCTGCAAGGTGTACAGCCTCTGAGATTTGTTCAGCCGTCCATTCGCTGACGCCCAAGTAGAGGACCTTCCCTTGTCTCACAAGATCATCCAAGGCTCGGAGCGTTTCTTCCAATGGTGTGTCGTTATGAAACCGGTGGCAATAATAAATATCAATATACTCCATCCCAAGTCTCTTCAGACTTGCATCACATTGCTCCATTATATGTTTGCGGGATAATCCTTGATCGTTGGGTCCATCACCCATCTTTCCAAAAACCTTCGTAGCCAGAACATAGGAGCTTCTAGGGTATTTGTGTAATGCCTTTCCAACGACTTTCTCTGCTTCTCCACGTATGTATACATTTGCAGTATCGAAAAAGTTAATTCCTGACTCGTAGGCTAAATCAATGGATGAAACCGCATTTTGCTCTTCGACATATCCTCCATAAGTAAGCCAGCTTCCAAGACTAATTTCACTTACTTTTAAACCCGAGTTCCCTAACCGGCGATATTGCATATAAATCCCTCCATATTTTTCGAATTGATTCAATAATCAAACTATACAACAGGTTAATGGCGATGGTCTATAATTTTATTCGATAACCGAAATAATGTAAGGTTTTGGTAACCTTTTAAGTTAGCTTCTTTGGTTATAATGATGAAAAAATCAATATTGCCGGTTCGGCAGCAAAAAAAGAAATGCTCAAAAGCATAAAAAGCTTTGAGCATTTCTAACATTTCATCATTCGATGTATAATCCTGCCCTATCTTACTTTTTTTAGCCCAAGGCGACATCAAGAATCATCATAATGGCAAATCCGAACATAAGACTTAATGAAGCCAAATCGCTATTTCCATTTTCCTGTGAGCCAGGAATAACTTCTTCCGCAACAACGAAAATCATTGCCCCTGCAGCGAAGCTGAGTGCATAGGGAAGAAGAGGCTCAATAAAAATAACTGACGCCGCCCCGATGACCGCGGCTATCGGTTCAACCATACCGGAGAACTGGCCGTATAAAAAGCTTTTCTTCCTGGACATTCCAGTTGAGCGTAAAGGAAAGGATACAGCTACACCTTCAGGGAAGTTTTGAATTCCGATGCCGATTGCGAGGGCAATGGCACCCATTAATGTAGCGGATGGGAAGCCTGCTGCTACCGCACCGAATGCAACACCGACCGCCAAACCCTCTGGTATATTATGAAGGGTGATCGCCAACACCATTAACGTACTTCTTCTTTTCTTTTCAGGATGGATTCCTTCTGCTTTTTCCAATGATAAATTCGGATGCAAATGGGGCATCAATTTATCTACAACCATTAAAAATAATCCACCAAGAAGAAAACCTGTAGCGGCAGGAAACCAGTTTGGCAGACTGCCGCCTCCGCCCATCTCAATGGCAGGTGCCAGCAGCGACCAAAAGCTTGCGGCAATCATTACACCAGCTGCGAGCCCCATCATACTATCAAGGAATTTCTGGTTCGGGTTCTTCGTTGTGAATACCAGGGCTGCACCGAGCGCTGTCATTCCCCATGTGAACAAGGTTCCAATCAGTGCCTGGACTACAGGATTCAACTCCATAAAAAATTCGAGCATAATGTCACTCCTTTATAGACCTGTTATTGTTACCAGACGAATTCAGGTTCTTTTTTAATGTATTATATTGCATCTGGGTGGGTGAATGCATTTTTATATATATATCCATCTTTTTGAGGTATAAAATGTATTCTAACATTAATTTGGTTTCCGCATAGCTAAACAAGAATGAATTTAGGACACCTTTAAGCGTCATGCTATCGTCCATTGATGCTGTTGAAATGACAATAGATGCAGAAAAGGATGATATGGTCCATAAGCTGTTGTTTAACATGAAAGATGAAGTGAAGAGAATGACAAGTATGGTCAGCGATTTATTAGTTTTGGCCCGTTCTGACTCCGGAAAAATAGAACGTCATAATTATGTGTTTGATTTTACAGCTTCAGCAAAAAAGGTGATCGATTCCGTTATGCCATTAGCGGATGAGAAAAAAATTGTACTGCACTTTGAGGCACCTGAGAGCATGATCGGACAAGGAGATCAGCAAAGACTGACGCAATTATTATATATTTTATTGGATAATGCGTTAATATACACCCCAAACGGAGGAGAGGTCGGATTAACTCTTTTTAGGAATCCAAAAGAGTTAACGATCGAAGTCCTTGATACAGGGATTGGGATTCGGCATGAAGAGCATCATTTGATTTTTGAACGATTCTACCGTGCAGATGAAGCCAGATCACGCCAGCTAGGCAGCTACGGATTAGGACTTTCAATCGCTAAATGGATTGTTGATATTCACAATGGAACAATTGACGTTCAAAGTGAATTTGGTAAGGGCAGCACGTTCATCGTGAAAATTCCATTCTTTATAAAAAACTATGATAAAGCATAAACCGTCCATCGGTTTATGCTTTTTTATTTTATTGGCAGCGTTAAACTCTCTGTAGAGTTCGCTCCCAGGCACTTGGTTCTGTAGGAGGATTGATAAAAACTTCATGGACTTGGATACCTAAAAGTGGAAAATTTGGTTAATCAGGACCCCTATTAGTACTCTAAGTTATCGATAATAGAAAAAATGGAAAAAAAAGACTTCTTGGTTACCTAAAAAAACAGTAATTGGAAAAAGGAGTCACCAATAAGCCTTGTTGGTTATCAATAATTGAAAAACCTGGAAAAACAGAGTGCCAATAAGGGTTCTTGGTTTTCGAAAATAGGAAAATATGTAAAAAGAAGAAGCCAATAAAGCCTCTTAGCATCCTGAATGTACAAAAAATGGAAATATAGATCACCAATAGAACCCATGGGATACCTAGAAAAACAAATATAGGATAAACAGGTCATCAATACGGTCTCA
This sequence comes from Bacillus sp. JJ1609, assembly GCF_036967045.1. Classification (NCBI taxonomy): domain Bacteria; kingdom Bacillati; phylum Bacillota; class Bacilli; order Caryophanales; family Bacillaceae; genus Bacillus; species Bacillus sp. JJ1609. The sequence continues at coordinate 21,525 of NZ_JBALSS010000016.1, forward strand.
TGGTCATCTGCGATAAAAAAATGTTATAACATTTTCCTTTTCACTATATTTTCACCATACACGATTATAGTAAAGCGCATAAAGAATCCATTTCGTAAAGGAGAGTTACTGGAATGAACAAAAAAGTAAAATGGTCGGTGATTTCTGTCAGTACGGCAACAGCCTTAACATTCGGCGGATTAGTAGTTGATCATCAAAACAAAAACCTTATGAGCAGCACATCCGAAATTAATACTTTTCGGGATCAGCCTTCTTCTTTTAGCGAAGATGATTGGGATGACGATGATTTCTTTTCTGAGGATGAAGAAAGCGATGAAGATTCTTCATGGGGACAGGATCGGTATCAGCCTGCTCCAAGAAGGGGTTATGAACACACGGAAGTTCAGGGACTTCTAAAGAATGAAGACAGAATTTAAGGCTATGAATAGTACGGTCCTTCTGGAGGGTATAGAGCCTATTTTTCAAATGGAAGTAAAGCGCTGGTTGTATGAATTCGAGCAGAAAGTAAGCAGGTTCATTGAAAATAATCCACTATCTTTCATAAACAAAAGTCCACTGGATGTACCCGTATATTTGGACGAGACATTGGCGGACCTTCTTGAAAGATCCCTAAAGCTCTCCAGGAAGGCTGGCTATTATGTTCATCCCTTTGTGGGAGAAGCTATGAAGTCAATAGGTTATACAAGTTCTTTTCATGATAACTATCAGCCTGTTTTTAAGGAAGGGAATCATGGGGAAAAAATTTTCCTAAAAGAACCGATTGATAGACTTTCAAAAAGGTGGCTTATTAAAAAGCAAGATTTTTCTTTTGACTTTGGCGGATTTGGGAAGGGATATATTGTTGATCAAACTAAAAAGCAACTTTTGTTAAGAAAGGGCCACCGATTCTTGGTGAATGCAGGCGGCGACCTGGCAGTGGCTGGTACGCACCAAGTAGGAATCGAACATCCAATTCTTATAGGAAAAGACATGATGAGGCTTACGATAACAGATTGCGCGCTGGCGACGTCCGGTAAAAATCATCGCAGATGGATGAAGGATGAAGCTGAATTTCATCACATTCTAAATGGCCGAACTGGAAAACCTGCGTCTAATGGAGTGCTGCAGGCGAGTGTTATAGCTAAAACGACTATGGAAGCTGAAACAGCTGCGAAGATCCTGTGCATTCTGCCATTTGATCAAGCCAAAGCATTGCTTTATAAAAATTTCCGGAATATTGCTTATATCGTATATTTCGATGATGATCAACTCGTCCTCGGTGGAGATGACAGGTTATATGAAAGCTTGAAGGTATCTATATGAATTGGATTTGGATTGCGATTCGAGTAGCGGGTCTGACAGGTTATTTTTTACTGACATTAACATTATTAGTGGGAATATACAGCCATGTTCCAAGGAAAAAAAGCTTTGTGCTGATTTTTCACCAGATCATTGGTCAGGTAGGACTATTATTCATTGGCATTCATGCTTATTTACTGATATTCGATCACTATGAGCCATTCTCAATAAGATCCATTCTAATTCCATTTTCGGCTCCAAATGAACCTCTTTTAAATGGATTGGGAACGATCGCGACTTACTTATTGATCATTGTTGTTGTCACATCTGACTTTATGAAACAAATAGGCCGTTCTTTATGGAAAAAAACGCATTACCTCGTATTTCCACTTTGGTTCCTTTCATCCATTCATGGACTGTTCTTAGGGTCAGATTCCCAAACAATCTGGGGAGAAGTCCTTTATGCAAGCACGACCATAACAGTTATTCTATCGACCCTTTTTCTTGTTTTTAAAAAAAGCAAACCAGAACAGGGAAGGGTGAGGTCAGTCAGTTGAGGTGTAAAATCAGGAGTCGAGTCGAGGGTCATCCGAATCAAAATTTGGTGACCCTTTTTCTGTTACGGGGGGGTGCTTGCAATGCGCAATAATCTTCGTGCGGTAACGGAAAGGATGCAGCTTTTCAAAGTTTATTGAATTCGCACCGGGGTATAGGCTAATGGGAGTTCGTTCTGCACTTAAGGGGAACATTGCTTGAAAGTGAATTTTTTTAAGGAATGAGTGATACATCTTGAATAATACCGAGGAAAAAGTGAAAAAAGTAGGCTTTCCATTTTTGCTCATGGGAGCTGGAATTGTCATTTCCATTTTATTTATATACTTGTTTTCAGAGGTTGCAGAAGAAATGCTGGAACAAGAAGTAAAAGCGTTTGATGACGCAATCATTACCTTTTTTAGAAACATATCAACCGATACCCTTGATCAAGTGTTGACCTTTGTGACCGAGCTTGGGTCGTTATGGTTCTTATCTTTGATGACAATTGTTACTCTTGTTACCCTCTGGATTAAAAAAAGAGATAAGTGGGGCATGCTCTTTTTTGTGATTGGCATCGGTGGCGGAGGTCTGCTGACTAAGGTTTTAAAAGTATATTATGCGAGAAGCCGGCCTTCGATTAATCCTGACATCGATGCGGTCGGTTATAGTTTCCCAAGCGGCCATTCAATGGGCTCGCTTATCTTTTATGGCTTCATTGCCTATTTTATCGTGCGTTCAGAGATTTCCAAACCATTAAAATGGACTGTAGCTGTAATATCGGGCATATTAATTATCTTAATTGGAACTTCGCGCATTTATCTAGACGCCCATTATCCAAGTGATGTCATAGCAGGGCATTTAGCTGGAGCAATATGGCTGATTCTCTGTATCCTGAGCTTAGAATGGATTGCATGGCAGAATGTCAGCAATACAAGGCCGCTCAAAGTTGTCAGGGAATTCATGGAACAACGATTTTGAGTATTACCCCCAATCGATCACGCACTTAATGCAGTGCGTTTCTTTTTGGGTAAAATAAAATTCCAAAATAAAGCGGGAAAACAATGGTTATTCATATGGTTCTTAAATAGGATGATTAACAAAAGATTCATTAGTAAAAATTTGAGTTGTTACATGTTTCGTTGTATGATGTAACTTGTGGTTTAAGATAGATTAAAAATAAATGTTGAAATTTATCTGCCAATCAGTCAGTTTTTGTTCATAATTTGTTCATAATTAGGATGTATAATTTGCTTGGGGTTAAAGTAAAGCTGAAAATATGTTATAATATATTTTATCGCGTTTTCCTAAGCTTATTATTGGGTGAGAGGAGATTAGTATGGAAAAAATGAAACTACTAAAAAAATATGAAAATAGTAATATAGCTTTTTTTGCCGTTGCGGTTATATTATTTTGGATCAAAACATATGCAGCCTATCAAATGGAATTCAAATTAGGCATCGATAATAATTTGCAAAAGTTTCTGTTAGCGATTAATCCGCTTAGTTCTGCATTATTCTTTATAGGATTGGGTTTGCTTTCTGTAAAGAATGCTAAAAAGTGGATGATTGCAATCAGCTCTCTAATGTCATTTCTTTTATATGCCAATATCGTTTATTATCGATTTTTCAATGACTTCATAACCGTCCCGGTCCTTATGCAGGCAAAATCAAATGCTGGTCAGCTGGGCGATAGCGCGAATTCCTTAATGTCCATAATGGATGTTTTTTATTTTACGGATTCGATCATCCTTATTGTTCTGGCATTAACGGTATTTAAAAAAGCGGTATTGAAAAGCCGCAAATCCTATCGAGTTGTCCTTGCATTAGCGGTTGCAGTTTTCCTGTTTAACCTTGCATTAGCAGAAAAGGACCGCCCGGAATTACTGTCCCGTTCTTTTGACCGTAATTACTTGGTTAAATATTTGGGAGCATACAATTTTACTGTCTATGATGTCATTCAAAATGCCAAGGCTTCCAGCCAGAGGGCATTGGCAAGTGATAGCGATATTACAAATATCGAGAACTATAGAACGGCTAATTATGCAAAACCAAACCCAGAGTATTTTGGAAAAGCAAAGGGAATGAACGTGATCTATGTATCACTCGAATCATTCCAGAACTTCATGATTGATTATAAAATGCCGGATGGGCAAGAGGTAACACCATTTTTGAACTCATTAGCACACGATGGCAACACCTTCTACTTTGATAATTTTTATCATCAAACTGGACAAGGTAAAACATCTGATGCTGAGTTCCTGATGGAAAACTCAATCTATCCATTGGGCCAAGGCGCAGTTTTTGTTAACAAAGCACAAAACACATATCAGGCAACTCCTGCTGTTTTGGGACAGCACGGCTATACTTCTGCCGTATTCCATGGAAACTATAAGACGTTCTGGAATCGAAACGTGATGTACAAAGCGTTAGGCTACGATCAGTTTTTTGATGCCGAATATTACAATATGACTGAAGAAGACACAAAGAATTACGGCCTGAAGGATAAACCGTTCTTCAAGGAATCGATGCCGATGCTTGAAGGCTTAAAGCAGCCTTTCTATACGAAATTTATTAGCTTGTCCAACCATTTCCCATTCGAAATGGATCCGCAGGATACCGAATTCCCTGCTGGTGACTTTGGCGATCCAGTGGTAAATCAATATTTCCAGTCTGCTAATTATATGGATGAAGCGATAAAACAGTTTTTTGATGATTTAAAAGCTGATGGTTTATATGACAATACCATTGTTGTCCTTTATGGAGATCATTATGGTATTTCCGAAAACCACAATAAAGCGATGGCTGAAGTTCTTGGTGTTCCAGAAATTACACCAACGATTAATGCGCAGCTTCAGGAAGTTCCATTATTCATTCACGTACCAGGTGTAAAAGGTGGAGTACAGCACCAGTATGGCGGACAAGTAGATGTGCGTCCTACGGTTCTTCATTTACTTGGAATTGATACAAAAGATTACCTTGAGTTCGGTTCAGATTTATTATCAAAAGATCACCGCAACTGGGCATTGTTCAGGAATGGGGATTACGTTTCACCTAACATTACTCAAATAGGTGAAAAATTCTACAATCCTGCAACGGGTGAGTTATTGCCAAATCAAAATGATTATAAATCAATCATGAATAAGGTAACTACAGAACTTCAAATGTCCGACGAAGTGGTCACAAAAGATTTATTGCGTTTTTATACACCAACAGGATATAAACCAATAAATCCCAATGATTATCAATATTTAGGTCCTGAGGGAAGCTCGAAAGGATCTGAAGGAGAATCAACTGAAGAATAAATGGAAAAAAGAGAGAGGGATTAAGTATCCTTCTCTCTTTTTTGATTTCAGCTGTAAAATGTAAAAGCAGCCATTTTAAAGGCTGCTTCTCTATGATTTAGCTAGTTATCAATGATTCATCCTTATTAACCCATTTCATAATACTGTCAAAATTATTTTTTGCATCCTCATAACCTAAATTGTACAGTTCTGTCAGTTTGGCGGGATTGCGTTCGGCACGGCCAACCTTCAAGCTCCTGGAAGGCCTTATGACCAAAACCTCTTCTTTGGCTTCTAGTTCTTCAATATAGTCCAATGTCTCATTGTATATTCTATAGCGAGTTGCAAGTGCTGTAGTTAACCCTGTGTACTCCTTATAAGCATATTTAGGCAGCCAGGAGAAGGAGGATTTCTTCTTTCGGTAACCTTTTGGCTTAGTAAGAACGATGACATTTTTCTTCACTTGATCATGTATGGCTTTCCTGATTGGAATCGGGTCAGCAATCCCTCCGTCCATCAGCGTCCTCCCTTGGAATTCAATTGCTTGAGCCATAAATGGAAGGGTGCTCGAGGCCCTGATCAGCTTGAGAACATCCTCAGGGTAGTCATTCTTTTCAAAGTAAACGGGTTCTCCCGTGATGCAATCCGTGGTTCCAATGAGGAACTTGTCTGTTGAGCTATTAAAGGCGGTAAAGTCAAAGGGAACAAGTTCATTAGGAAGCTTGTCAAAAATAAAATCCATTCCGAACAATTCCTTTTTTAGGAACAGGTTACGATAGGAAATGTATTCAGGATGTCTCACATAATCAATGGTGACTTGTCGATTACGTCCATGCTGCCTTGATACATAGGACGACCCCTGGCATGCACCTGCAGACACGCCAATAACATAAGGGAAAAATAATTCATTTTCTAAAAAATAATCCAAAACACCGGCAGTATATACACCTCGCATGCCTCCGCCTTCAAGAACTAGACCACTGTTATACATGTTCAATCCCCCTTTAACTTCTTTGTATACGAATAGATTGAATAAGGAATAGTCTATCACAGAGGCTTTGAAAAAAGGGAGTGGATTGCTCAAATAAAAACCAAAAATTTCTCAACATCAATAAAGAAAAAAGCTCAGTGAGATCAACAAACTAAACGGGATTGTTTTTCCTGCAAGTACTGACTGTGATGACCAGTCGAGTATCTTTTTTCCTAATTAGATGAACCTTAATCTTCAGACTCACAAATCCTTTTTGTTTTCTCATTTCAAACAAACCTCCCATTTTGCTATCAACATTCGAACCTTTTTCAAAATATCTTAACCATTTTCTTTTTACTCACCAGCCTAATTGAGTGTCTAATCAAGCAAATGCCACATAGTTTACCTCCTCCTGCACATTCTATTAAGAAAGAATGGTAAACAGGAGGATAGAGCATGAACCTTGATGATGTCATTATTGCCCGGGAGAAAATGAAGGGCATTGTCCACGAAACTCCGCTTGATTATTCCAAAACGTTTAGTACACTCTCTCACAATGAAATATATTTGAAGCTTGAAAACCTTCAAAAGACAGGCTCTTTTAAAGTGAGAGGTTCTTATAATAAGATGATTTCTTTGTCAGAGGAGGACCTCAAAAAGGGAGTGGTAGCGGCTTCAGCTGGTAATCATGCTCAAGGGGTTGCCTATTCCAGTCAAATGCTTGGTATTCCATGTACCATTGTGATGCCAAAAGGAGCACCCCTTAGCAAAGTTCTGGCCACAAGGCAATATGGTGCGGAGGTCATATTGGAAGGTTCTGTTTTTGAAGAAGCTCTTGCCTATGCTTTGGAGCTGAAAGATCGACGAGGAGCCACGTTTATTCATGCATTTGATGATGAGGCGGTCATTGCAGGGCAAGGTACTGTGGGTCTGGAAATCATCGATCAGCTTCCAGAGGTGGAGGCGATTATTTGCCCGGTTGGTGGAGGCGGTCTTATTGCTGGGGTCGCTATGGCTGTCAAACAGAAAAATCCTGCTATTTCTGTGTATGGTGTTCAAACACTTGCCTGTCCGAGCATGAAGCAGTCCTTGTTAGAAAAGAAACCTGTTATGGTTGAAGCAGCGCCTACGATGGCAGATGGCATTGCTGTCCAGAAACCAGGCCAGCAGACCTTTGAAATCATTAAAGAATATGTGGACGATATCTTTTGTGTAGATGAAATGGAGATTGCCCGGACGATGCTGATGGTTTTAGAAAGAAATAAGCTGCTAGTCGAGGGATCAGGTGCCAGTCCGCTTGCTGCGCTGCTTTATGAAAAAGTTAATCTCAGAGACAAGAAAATTGCCGTTGTGCTGAGTGGCGGTAATGTCGATGTGAATTTCATCTCGCGGATCATTGAACGTGGACTGGTGGAATCCGGAAGATTTGCTCACTCTACGATTACGTTAAAAGATAAGCCAGGTGAGCTTGAAAAAGTTCTTAGCTTAGTAACGGATATGGATGCAAACATTCAATATGTCAATCTCCACCACGTAGGTAAACATATTTATCCCGGGTACGCCCAGCTCGAAATTTCAGTAGAAACCAAAAATCATGATCACATCGAGCAGCTGTATAAGGTATTGAAAGAGAAAGCATATCATTTCAATATGGAGGGGTAGCGGAATAATCATAAAGGGTATAACTCTGAAAAAATTTTATCTTATTAAGATAAAATGGTTGTATTTCTCTTAATACTCATATATCATCTACTAATATAACACGCGATATATTGTGTTATTTTTAAAAGAGGAATACTACATATTGAATATACCGGTAAATCTGGTGCCTGAATAAGGCTTAATAGGGAATCTGGTGAAAGTCCAGAACTGTTCCCGCAACTGTAAGTGATGACGAAATAAGTGATGACCACTGTCTAAAAAATAGATGGGAAGGACTTAAAGTAGGATGAAGCACAAGTCAGGAGACCTGCCATGTTTATACGTGTTATCTTCTTCGGGAATTGGGAAGGTAAAACGAGGATCAACTAGCAGACTCTCCATATCTATTTGTCTATTAGTAGATCAACGTTTACAAAACCCATCCTTCGAGATGGGTTTTTTTATTCCCATTTTTCTCCTGGAGCAGTGTTTCAATTGAAAAGGAGCAGGAAAATGGAAGCAATATCATCGGACGTTTCAAGAACGATTCAAACACACTTAGTTTTACCGCCTGATACGAACCATATGGGTACCATTTTTGGAGGAACTGTCCTAGCGTATGTGGATGAAATTGCCGCGATTGCTGCGATGAAGCATAGCAGAAAGGTGGTTGTGACGGCTTCAATTGATTCTGTGAACTTTTTATCCTCAGCGAAGGTCGGAGATATATTAATGCTTGAAGCCTTTGTCATCTCTACAGGCCGAACATCGATGGAGGTTTTTGTAAAAGTGGAAAGTGAAAATCTAGAAAAAGCAGAAAAAACGTTAACGACCACGTCGATTTTAACGATGGTTGCAAAAGATTCCAATGGGATCCCTGTACCTGTTCCGGGCGTAATTCCACAAACAGAAGAGGAACGTACCTTGCTAAAAACGGCGGAATTAAGAAAGCAGCGACGGATGGAAATGAGGAACTCATAAGCTTGGGAGGGTATACAAATGATTGCCACAATGAAAAAAGAAAACACAATACATTTAATAAGTGAAGCTGTACGAATACATCCTGAAATAGATTTTACTGACTTTATAGTAAAGGTCCTCAAAAATTTGGAAGTTAAAGATATGTCTCAAGATCAACTTGAGAACATGTTCATTTTAACTGCGGTAGAAAGAATTAGCAGTTATGAACCAGATTGGACTTTTGTCGCGGCTCATTTTTATTTAAAAAGACTTTATAGACTTAGTGCACAGTCAAGAAAGACTAGTGGAGACCGTGGCTATGGTTCTTTTTATGAATTGATAAACAAGCTTGTTGCCATGGGTATTTATGATACTCAGCTACTGAAATCTTATTCTAGGGATGAAATTGACTGCTTAGAAAAAATGATTAATCCTGAGAAGGACCGATTATTTACATACATAGGCCTTTTGACAATGGCGGAAAGGTACCTGGCCAGGTCCCATAAGGGTGAATTTCTCGAATTGCCACAAGAGCGATTCATGATTATCGCGATGACCTTATTAGCGAATGAGGAAAAGTCTAAACGAATCGCGCTGATTGAGGAAGTGTACTGGGCACTTTCCAACCTTTATATGACAGTGGCGACTCCAACGCTTTCAAATGCTGGGAAAAGATATGGACAATTGTCTAGCTGCTTCATCGATACGGTCGAGGATGATTTAAGGAGCATTTATGACTCGAATACCGATGTATCGACGCTAAGCAAAAATGGCGGGGGAATCGGGATTTATCTTGGGAAAATCAGAAGCCGCGGGAGCGATATAAAAGGGTTTAAGGGGATAAGCTCGGGTGTGATTCCGTGGATGAAGCAGCTGAATAATACCGCAGTCTCTGTTGACCAGTTAGGACAGAGACAGGGAGCAATCGCCGTTTATCTAGATGTCTGGCATAAAGATATTTTTCCATTCCTTGACGCAAAATTAAACAATGGCGACGAACGGCAAAGAACACATGACTTGTTCACGGGTGTTTGTATTCCTGATTTATTCATGGAGCAGGTGGAGAAGCGTGGAGACTGGTACTTGTTTGATCCGCATGAAGTAAGGCGAGTGATGGGATATTCGCTAGAGGATTTTTACGATGAAGAAAAGGGCGAGGGATCTTTTCGAGAAAAATATTGGGAGTGTGTGTACGAGCCAGAATTATCTCGTGAGGTGGTGCCTGCGATTGAAATCTTCAAGGCGATGATGGTGTCGCAGCTTGAAACTGGCACACCTTACATGTTTTACCGAGATACAGTTAACCGCCTGAATGCCAATCAACATAAAGGGATGGTTTACTGCAGCAATCTTTGTACTGAAATTGCCCAAAATATGAGCCCTACCATACTTGAAGAGGAAAAAGTCGAGGATGGAAAGATCATTATTTATAAAAAGCCAGGTGATTTCGTCGTTTGCAATTTATCATCAATCTCACTGGCCAAAAGCGTGATGGAGGATGTTCTGGAAAGGCTGATTAAAATTCAGGTAAGGATGCTCGACAATGTGATCGATATCAACGAGATTCCTGTTTTACAAGCTCAAATTACCAATAAGAATTATCGCGGAATTGGGCTTGGTACATTTGGATGGCACCATTTGCTCGCTTTAAAAGGGATCAAATGGGAAAGTGAAGAGGCGGTTTTGTATTGTGATTCCCTGTATGAGGAAATTGCTTACTTCACTATCAAGGCAAGCCATGAACTGGCCAGGGAAAAGGGAAGCTACCCATACTTCGAGGGGTCAGACTGGTCTACGGGCAGGTATTTTGAAAAGAGGGATTATAGCTCTGAAAAGTGGCGGGAGCTAATGGCTGAGATAAAACAAGATGGTATTCGGAATGGTTATTTAATGGCTGTTGCTCCGAACTCTTCTACATCGATTCTCGCTGGTTCAACGGCAAGCATTGATCCAATCTTCAGACTTGAGTATTCCGAGGAGAAAAAGGATTATAAAATACCAGTCACAGCACCGGATCTATCACCAAAGACGACCTGGTTTTACAAATCTGCCTACAATATTGACCAGCATTGGAGCATCAGGCAGAATGCTAAACGCCAGCGCCATATTGACCAGGCTATTTCTTTTAATTTGTATGTGAGGAATGATATTAAAGCAAAGGCCCTCCTCGACCTTCATCTAGATGCATGGAAATTCGGGTTGAAAACAACCTACTATATTCGCTCAACTTCAAGTAGTGAAATGGCTGAATGTGAAAGCTGCCATAGCTAATGAGGGAGGATGATTGACATGATAAAAAAACGTTCGATTATAGATGTAGAGGCTCCTAACGCCTCGACAGGAATTATCAATGGCAGGAGTTCAAATATCCTGAACTGGGATGATGTCCGTTTTCCATGGGCCTATCCAAAGTATAAAAGAATGCTAGGGAACTTCTGGACACCCTTTGAGATCAACATGTCAAAGGATATTAAACAGTTTCCAGGACTTTCAAAAGATGAACAGGATGCATTCCTAAAAATCATTGGGCTTTTAGCTTTGCTGGACAGTATCCAAACGGACTATGCTGGAAAAGTCGCTGATTATTTAACCGATTCTAGCCTGAATGCGCTGATGATCATTTTGGCGCAGCAGGAGGTCGTCCATAACCACTCATACAGTTATGTTTTATCAAGCATAGTACCCAAAGCAAAGCAGGAAGAGGTGTTTGACTATTGGCGAACAGAGCCGATTTTACGAGAAAGAAATGATTTTATAACTGACGGCTATAAAGGATTTGCAGAAGAACCAACAGTAGAGAATCTATTACATTCAATCGTGTATGACGTCATTTTGGAAGGACTCTTCTTTTATTCGGGATTTGCCTTCTTCTACAACCTGGCCCGCAATCAAAAAATGGTCGGAACCAGCACGATGATCAATTATATCAATCGTGACGAACAGCTTCATGTTGGATTGTTTGAAAAGATTTTCAAGGAGATTTTAACAGAGAATCCTGAATACGATACCCAGCAGCTAAGAGAATTCGGAACTGCTACCTTTTATAAAGCAGCTGAATTGGAAATCGAATGGGCAAGTCACATCATCGGCAACAAAATCGATGGCCTGCTCATGCCAGACCTAGAAGCATATATCAAATTCATGGCCAATAAAAGAGCAGAGCAATTAGGTTTCCAAGCACCATTCGAAGGATACCGGACCAATCCATTAAGATGGATTATCGCGTACCAGGAAGTCGACCTTGGCAAAACAGACTTCTTCGAGCAAAAATCAAGACAATATACGAAAACATCAGATGTTAATGGGTTTGATGAGCTTTAGGGAAATCATAACGTAAATTAAAGGGAGAGTTACCAAGATATTTGGTGAACTCTCCCTTTTACATATGAGGATTTACTATTTTTATGGCTATGTTAAATAATAGTGTTGATTTTTGTAAGAAAAAAAGGCCTTTTTTAAGGTCCATTTTTGGTTTATAAAAAGTATATGAATCCAGCAATCCCTAGAGAAATTAATCCAACCAAACCAGAAATCATTGCTATTTTTGTTCTGAAATTCCTATGGTCTTCTGTTTCTGAATGAAAATTGGCTCTTTGTTGTTGTCCATCCGTCCAAGCCCCAATAAAAATACCGGAAATAATAATGCCAATGACACCAACAATAAAAAACAACTTCAACATTTACGTTCCCCCTCTGATTTCAATAATTTATTTACGTTTTGAACATATATTTGTTTCATAAAATTTTACAGATTCTGCTCTGTTAATCTTAGGCTCTTGTATGTGACATCTGTTAAGAACAGACAGCTATCAATGATCATTTTACTTAATCGTAGTATTTCACTCGTGTCCCTTTTTACTTTTAGAGAACGAAGGTTCGTTTTATTTGAATCTCCACAGTGTGATCTAACATAGCCTTTTTTAAAAAGCATACTATCTATTTTTATAGATATATCTGTATAATTATTATGTTGTTATATAGATAAATAAACTAATATTCTAGCAGGTTTTCAATTTAAGGGGGTTACATTGAGATGACAACGATCAGTGAAAAGTTATATAAGCAGGCTGTAGAAGACCGCCGCTATCTTCATCAATATCCGGAGCTGTCTGGACAAGAATATGAAACAAGTACCTATATCCGAAACAGGCTTGAAGCATTAAAAATAGAAATCCTTAATTTTCAGCCCCCAAGTGTCATCGGCTTTGTAAAAGGACGGGTAGGAGAAAAAACGATTGCTTTGCGTGCAGATATCGATGCACTGCCAATGCGTGAGGAAGGGGACAAACCATATATCTCTAAGAATCCAGGGGTTGCTCATACTTGCGGCCATGATGGACATACGGCAGTGCTTCTCGCCGTAGCAGAATGGATCGTAAATAATAGAGATGAAGTGGATCATAATATTGTTCTCATTTTTCAATCCTCTGAGGAGATAACACCAAGCGGTGCGGATCAATTAATTAAAGAAGGTGTACTTGAAGGCGTTGATTCCATCTTTGGCCTTCACTTATGGCAAGGTATGAAAAAAGGAAACCTTGGTTTGGCACCTGGTCCGATGATGGCTTCCTGTGATGATTTTGAAATTACAATAGAGGGCTATGGGGGACATGGAGCTTCGCCGCATGAAACAGTGGATCCTATTTACGTCGCTTCACATGTTATGCAGGCATTGCATGGAATTGTCAGCCGAAAGTTGAATCCAATTACACCAGGTGTCATTACAATCGGGAAAATGGAGGCCGGTTCCACCTACAATATTATTCCTGGCAATGCATCGCTTCATGGAACCGTTCGCGGACTGACAGTTGAAGCAGTAGAGACAATGAGGATACAGATTCAAAAGCTTACTGAAGGAATTAGCACTGCCTTTGGAGCAGAGGGAAAGGTTGAGTTTATTTTGGGAACTCCTCCGCTCGTAAACGATGTAAAAGAAAGCAGATTTGTAGAAGAGGTCATTAAAAGTGCCTTTGGAAATGAATGTTTTGAATCAGTCCCTCCTGTAATGGGAGCAGAGGATTTTTCGCATTATTTGCTTCATAAACCGGGGGCATTCGTATTCGTAGGTATGGGCGGGGAAAAGAGCCAGTACCCACATCATCATCCGAAGTTTGATATCGATGAAGAGGCCTTGCCGATCGCGATTAAGTTATTTATCGAGATTATTAAGGCTTAGGTAGTGCGTATCCCTACCGGCAGATTATAAAAAAATCACTTTCTGTTATGGAATAATGTGAATAACAAACTATTGCACCTTCCTCTGTTGGATGATGCTTTCTTTTTTATTTTCTAGGCTGTGTTAAAGGTCAATGTTGATATTAGCACCTGTTGACTGGAGCGGAAATCAACAGTCTAGTTTAACACAGCCATTTTCTAATATATATTTGCTGATTCAATTTCTAATTTTGTTAAAGAGTTCAGCATTAAATCATAATGGTTTTAAAAGATAATTAGGTTACATAAAGTTTATAATGAACCAGTTAAAGGTAAATGGATATAACCAATGAATGCGTTCTATTGATAAACTCTTTTTGTTAGATAATAACGCTTCAGTGTGATAAAAAAAAGCGCAGGGAAAAGTAGCTTACAAAAATAATTAAAGCTAGGTTCTCAAGGATTTCCTGTGATTTAATTGGCAATTCTATTAGTAGCGAAATCTTTACGTAACTTTTTAATTTAGAAAGGAGAGAGGCGGATGGACTCAATTTGGCTGGAGTATGCCTGGGCATTGCTAATCTTAATTGGATTAGAAGGGCTGTTATCGGCTGACAATGCTCTCGTACTAGCTGTTATCGCTAAGCATTTACCTGAAGACCAGAAAAAAAGAGCGATCACATACGGAATAATTATGGCATTTGTCTTTCGTTTTGCTGCGCTTTTTGCCATTTCATTCATTGCAAATGTTTGGCAGATTCAGGCAATAGGAGCAGCTTATCTTCTTTATCTTGGCTTAAAGCATGTCATTAAAGCCCGATTCAGTGAAAATGAGAATGTTCATAAGGATGATGAAGAGGAAGCAGCCGAGAGAAGTTTCTGGCCAACAGTTGGGAAGATTGCTTTAGCAGACCTGGCTTTTGCGATTGATTCGATTCTCGCAGCAGTCGCTCTTGCACTAGGTCTTCCAGATTCACCACTAAAAGACTTCGGAGGCATGGATGGTGGACAATTTATTGTAGTTGTTCTTGGAGGGATTGCTGGGCTTATCTTGATTAAATTTGCCGCAACCTGGTTTGTGCAGCTGCTTGAGAAACGTCCTGCGTTGGAGACAACAGCATACGCCATTGTTGCATGGGTTGGTGTGAAACTTGCTGTCATTACTCTTGCACACGAGGATATCGGTGTATTGGATCATGATTTTCCTCATAGTACAGTTTGGACTTTGATTTTTTATGGAGTATTGATTGCGATCGCTCTAATCGGCTGGTTTGCACCAGGCAGTAAATCCTTGGAGAACGAAATTACATGAAAAATTTCTATCTGCATTAAAGATAAAATGGGACGGTGATGTGCTTCCTTTTCAAATTGGAAGCACATCACCGTCCCTATGTCTTTTTAAATTACTTATTGATGATCTGCTCGCTTAGCAGTATTTGCTGCATATCCCAGGATAGCTCCAGCTAGAGCACTTGCGATCATCATGACAATGGCTGGGTGAATCGCTGTGTAAAATGGACGAAGTATGTCGATAAAGAATCCCCAAATTCCAAAACCGATCATGCCAGCAACAATGAAGACCTGTATGTTCTTATAAGCATAGCCAAGCAAGCCGCCGCCGAAGAACCCCATAATCAAGCCCACGAAAGGCAAACCTAAATCAAGAACGCCTAATACAACAAACATTGGGATCGTAAAGCCGAAGAAAAAGCCTATTGCACCTAATAAGGATGAAAGAATCGTTAATTTTATATCACGTGCCGGTATGCTTAGGACAGCACTTCCAATCAAACCGAAAAAAATGAAAGCAAGAATCATGTAATCCCCGGCCAAACCGGCAATTAACCCTCCGACACCAAAACCAATCGCTCCATAAAGTTTATAGGACACGATTATCATCTCCCTTATGAATATACCTTTAATTTATTTACAAGAAATGAAACTATTTTTTTATTATATGAAGGAAATTACTGCGTTGTTGTTAGCTTTAAGCCCATTTTAGAAAAGGAATTATTTTTGTGCTTTTGGAAAGAATTACGCACAAGATTGCAAATTAAATGCGCTTGTATAATCCGCATATTAACATGATTCATTCGATGGGCTACAGTATTGGTAGCCGAATTTTTTTAAAAGGTGTAAAATTTGGTATTATTGATGGAAGAAAATGATAAGGTAGGTCAATAGAGGAAAAAGAAATTCCAAAGGATACTCTACGTCATGGAGTCAGCATGTCACATTAAAAAAATGATAAACGGAAGTGGTACAACAAGATGAACAAACAAGAAAGTGCGTATAGATGGGTAGTGTTTGGTACGGTCTTATTCGCATACTTTTTAATGGTGAGCCAAAGAACAGCTCCAGGACTTATTACCGATCAATTAATGAAGGATTTTCAAGTTTCAGCGGCAACTATAGGTCTTATGAGCAGTATTCAATTTTTAGCCTATGCCGGATTACAGATTCCCGTTGGTTTGTTATCTGACAGATATGGTCCCAATCGCTTTCTTATTATCGGCACACTTCTTAATGGGGTCGGAAGCCTGCTCTACAGTCTTGCTCCTAATGAGTATCTTTTGATTTTCTCCCGATTTATCGTTGGAACCGGAGATTCTATGATATTTGTCAACTTGGTAATAATTTTAAGCCAATGGTTTAAGGCAAAGGAATTTGTAGGATTGTTAGGTGTGGTATCGATGGTAGCGAGCCTGGGTTCATTATCAGCTACCGTTCCTTTTTCCTTGTGGATATCAAACGCTGGCTGGAGAATACCGTTTCTCAGCATTGCATTAATTTTAGTGGTATCATCCTATCTTCTTTATATCGTTCTAGTATCGAAACCGAAACAAATATTCATAGACGCCTCTAAACCAAAGAAGAGTTCAATTAAGGTACGAGAAAGTGTCTGGAAGATTCTGCGCAGGATGCTTTCAACTCGTCAGGCCTGGGCAACATTCCTTTGCCATTTTGGGGTGGTCGGCACTTATGTCGGTTTTATCGGTTCGTGGGGAGTTCCATATGGAATTCATGTATTTGGATTGTCCCGCTCAGTGGCAAGCCAGCTTATCATGTATGGACTTATTGGAGCCATCATCGGCGGACCTTTAATTAGCTGGATCTCAAGCCGGCTCGATTCGATAAAAAATATATATTTCATTATTCATCTTATTGTCTTTTTTAGTTGGGTTGTGTTGTTTTTATCCGGTGTGAAACCTCCATTTATTCTGGTAGTCGTTTTATTGTTCATCATTGGTTTTGGAAATGGAGCCAGCTCATTAACCTTTGCAGTTGTTCGAAAATCCTTTCGAATAGAAGAAGTCGGAGTGATATCTGGCTTTGCCAATATGGGAGGTTTTCTCAGCGCGGTTTTATTGCCAATTATTTTTGGGAAAGTGCTGGATTTATTTCCTCAGAATTCTATTAACATTGGTTATCATTATGGGTTTATCATTCCCGTGCTGTTTTCATTAATGGGATTGTTAGGAGTTAGTTTGATAAAAGAAGAGAAACAGAGGGACGGTTCTTATGTTCCTGATGGAACATAAGAACCGTCCCCATGTTCATGGAAAGATCATCTTTTCTGCCAGTTCCGGAAAATCAATAAATGGATTGCGGTTTCCCTGTATATAGTAAATCGCCTGGTTGCGGTGTTTTTCATATAGCGTAGGGGGGAATTCTTGATTCCAGCGCTTCAGCAGTTCAAGATCCACTTGCATCCTGAATTCCTCTTTGATCATTTTTGGATAACGAAGGAAAAAGTAAAGCATGGCACGGGCGCTTGCTCCTTTTCCGTGTTCTGGCTCAAAGAGGAGACCTGAGCTCACACCGCAATTGTTTTTTAGTTGTTCATCAGGTGACTCGGGAGTGTAAAAATCGAAATCCGCATAGGGAAAGTTTGAACGTTTGATATTGCATTTCGGGTGGCAGACAAACAGATGATGCAGGTCGCCCTTCATCGGTTCTGTTCCCTCGAACCACGACTGAGGAACAATATGCTCGGTATTCATCTTGAAGGTTTCCTCAAAGATTTTAAGTGCCTTGATGGATTGAAAACCATGCTGCTGAAATTTCCTGGACCGTTTTCTGAATTCATCATACTTTTTTCTAAGTGTTTCTTGGTCCTCTTTAATCAATGTTTCTGGATCCTTTTTCTCGCTGGAATATATACTTTTTGCAGAACCATCTGGATACAAATCAACCCAGGTATACAAATATAAGTCCTTACTCAGGAAGTAGGGAATCTGGTTTTTGTGAGTTTGGGAAACGACAGTGTGAAATTTATAAAAAAGAGCCAGCTCCGAAAAATCCAACTCTTCAGCCCCGCGGTAATACTTCTTTATATCCGCCTCATCCTGCTGCTGATCGTAATAAAGCTGCTTGTCATTTTTAATTTTTCTTCTGTTTTCACGCAAGATTGTTAGCAGCTGTTTTAGATCAATGGGATCATGTGGACTATTCCACTGTTTATTCAGCCTCTGCTGCTTTTTAAAATTAGACATAGCTTACTCCTTATCCGTATCATCTTACATATAGTGTACTCCCACAAAGGCCTGAGCTTCAAACAAAAGAGTATCCATTTTTTACGTGGAAATTAGCGGATGATGAGATAAGCATATGTGGATTGGAAATATTTAAATTAACATTTTCGCTGTTTTAGGACATATGTCCTTCCCGAATTGCCTGTATTTATTCTTTAATTGATTTATACAATCAGGTATTGAGGAGAGAGACAATGAGAGGCATTATTTTTGCTTTATTAGGAGGGGCGTTTATTACCCTTCAAGGTGTAGCGAATTCGAAAATCAGCCAGGATATAGGAACATGGCAGACGGCAACGATCACTCAGTTCACAGGATTCCTGGTGGCTTTTATCATACTGATGTTTGCACGTGAGCGAAAATGGCAAGGGCTAAAGAAAGTGAAGCCCTTATATTTAATTGGCGGTACATTTGGAGCCATTGTTGTATTTGGAAATGTCACTGCGATTCATTTTATCGGAGTGACGCTTACCGTTTCAGCCATGTTGATTTCCCAACTGGGAATGACGGTATTGATTGACCGAAACGGATGGTTCGGCGTCATGAAGCAAAAAATGAAGGTGCCGCAGCTAATTGGTATTGCCATGATGATAGCAGGTGTTGTGGTCCTCGGTTTATAACCGTTGGTATTTTATGTAGTGATCATTGTAAAAAGGGAATAGAGGGATATTTTTAATGAAGGAAATAAAAGATCCAGGACGGCTGATGGAATATTTACAAACCTACGGAATAGAAGCTGTCTTTAATGAAGAAATCATCCCGTATTTATCGCTATATTCTTTTGAACAAGGAGAGTTGATCTTTTCCCAGGGAGAAGCAACACAATACCTTTATGTCCTTGTTAAGGGGAAAGTGAAGATTTTTACGACTTCGGAAGAGGGAAAAACACTCATACTTTCATTCAAAACCCCGTTGGAGGTAATCGGGGATATTGAATACGTAAGGGGAATTGACACGATCAATACAGTAGAGGCCGTTTCCCCTGTCATAATGGTAGGTGTTCGTCAGGGTGTGCTGAGAAGATTTTTAAAGGATCATTCCCCGTTCCTGCAATTTTTGCTAGATATCATAACAAAGAAGTTTTATGTTAAATCAAATTCGATGCGCCTCAATTTGATGTACCCGGTAGAGGCACGTTTAGCCAGCTATCTGGTCTCGATCGCCTATGATGAAAATGAATTGTTGGTTAATGGACAGTTGAGTACATCCCATCTCCCGGACATTGCCAATTTAATAGGAACAAGCTACAGACATTTAAATAGGGTGATCCAGCAGTTTTGTGAGGAAGGATTGGTTGAGCGCAGCAAGGGGGCCATCCTGATAAAAAATCTTCAGGGGCTGAAGTCCCTAGCTAATGACAATCCGTATGAGTAAGACGATTTGGAGGAAATGATATGTTTCTTGGAATAGTATGTGCGATCATCGCAGGGACGCTTGTAGGCCTGCAGAACATTTTCAACAGTAAGGTCAATGAAAAAGCAGGCTCTTGGGCGACAACCGTATTGGTTCTAGGGTTGGGGTTCCTGGCATCTTTCATCCTCGGCCTCTTCTTTGAGGGCGGGCAAATGTTCAATTTGCAAAATATGAAACTATGGTATTGGTTTAGCGGATTATTAGGAATTGGAGTCATAACAGGAATTGTTCAGGGCATCAGATACCTGGGCCCTACATTCGCGATCTCGATTGTGTTAACATCACAGCTAGGGTTCGCGGTATTATGGGACTCTTTAGGCTTGATGGGCCTGGAGAAAGTACCTTTTACAATAAAACAATTAGCCGGTGTATTATTAATATTAGGCGGAGTGATTGTATTTAAGTGGAGTGAAATCAGGAAGAATGACGAGGCACCTGATCTCACCCAAGACGGTCAAAAAGCAGAAGCGTCGTAGAAAAATACAGATACATGGGGACGGTTCTCATGTTCCAATTTGGAACACGAGAACCGTCCCTTTGTTTTCCCTTTTTTTACTATTAATCTTCTAAATCTTGATTTTGTTTTTCTCGTAATCGATAAATATAGAACACGGGAATGAATCCACAGATGAATAAGATTGCACCGATTAAAAGGCCGTCTATTGGAGTTGAGTCAGGTGCAAGGGAAGTGAGATAACCAACTGTCAATACGATGAACGATAATACAGCAATGCTTACAAAAAAAGATTTTTGAGGCTGTTTTACCTCTTTTTCATTTTCCACGTTTACGCTCATTGATAAGTACGCATAAACAACTGACGTTAAAATAAAGACGTACCAGAGTGGATTCTAACGCATTCCCTCCAATCCGCCCTGGAAGAAGTCGTAGCCTAGTATAGATAAAATGCCAATCGTTTGGATGATGTAAGTGATCTTGATGTGTTCCAGGTTACGTAGAATAAGTCTTTCATCTTTAATTTTCTTCATTCAAAATCCTCCTTTTCTATCCAAAAGAGCTCATTCAAAGATTCATTAACGACATAGCAGATTTGCAGGCAAAGCTTTAAAGATGGGTTATATTTTCCTTTTTCAATAAGACTAATCGTTTGTCTAGTAATACCAACTAAGTCAGCCAATTCCTGCTGCGTGAGATTAGCTGTGATTCGTGCCATTTTGACTTTATTTTTCATTTTATTTCCTCCAATGCCAATGTAACATATATATTCCTTTATGTAAAATATATATTGCAAAGTGGAACGCGAGAACCGTCCCCATGTACCAAAAAAAGAAGCAAGAGGGGGGACTCTTGCTTCTAATAGGTGCGATAGGTGTATGGGTCGTCGGGTTGGTCAATTTCATCCCAATTTTCCACTTTTAGTACTGGGATATTGGCTTTGAATGGCTGGTAGTACTTGGTTGTTAATTTCCCTTTTACATGGAGCCACTGATCATCCTGGATGTTTGGTTCTTCTGGGAACTCGACAAGCATGCCGAAGGCTCCTGAGTCTGCGATGCAGTGGATGACACCAAACCGAAGGACGAAGATTTGCTTTTTACTGATTGATTCTCCCTTAAAGGCGAAGCCATCAAATTCGATTGTTTTATCCGTGAACTCCCCGGGGAATTGATAGATGGTTTCCATACCCTTTAGAAAATCTTTATCTTTCAAGGCTATAGTATCTTTGTCTATATAATTCTTGAGCTCTTGGTTCATGAGCTCATCATAGCCTTCTTTCCCATAATAAACACTTGTATCGGGTTTTAAATACTGAGTCTGGGCAAATTGATCATTCGTTTCCAATGCTTTAAATGAAAAACCTTTGGATTTGACAATGTTTGAGTCCAAAGTCGCAATCGGAAAAAAGAAACCTGAAATCAAAGGAAAGATAAAAATAGCGTAAATGACAATCCGTTTATACCAAGGCATATTGTCCTCATGGTCAAGGTCATGATCATGGTCACAGCAGCCCTCTGATGAGCAATCTGTTGAATCAGAACCCTTCAAATAATAATAAGCCTGGACCACTGTCAACACACCGAGAATCCACATAGCCGTATAGGATAAATAAGAATATTTCATATTAATATATTTTGTGAGATTCCCAGATGCATGCAGATGGAAAAAGATATACGTAAACAGCATCAAAATAAGAGTCCTAATCATACCATCACCCCAATCAGCAAGGATCCTGCCAGTACTAAAATGGCGATATACAAAATCAATTTTCCGACGAAACGTTTCTTGAACACGGCAAGCATCATCAATGTATTTTTGATATCTACCATTGGCCCGAACACCAGGAACGCCACTAATGACCCGGTAGAAAACGTGCTCGAAAACGATGAGGCAATAAATGCATCAGCTTCTGAACAAAGGGAAAGGACGAACGCCAAGCCCATCATTACTAGTGAAGAAGATGCCTCATTCTGGCCGATTTGCAATAAAGTAGAAGTCTTAATAAAGGTTTGCATTGCGGCTGCAACGAATGCACCCACAATCAGATATTTTCCAACTGAGAAAAACTCCTCCACAGCATGGCGAAGGGTATCAATCAATTTCTCCCATATTGTTTGTTTATTGTGGCTGCTGTGATGATGTTGGCTACCAGCCACCTTTTCCAATAGCTGATTATCTTTATACTGATAGGAAAGAATGATCCCAACGATGAACGAAACGATCAGTGCAAGCCCACCGCGATAAATCATCATCTCCCAGTTATTGCCGAATGCGACATAGGTTGAAAAAAGAACGATTGGATTAATAACTGGTCCTGTCAGCATAAAAGCGATTCCAGCGTGTAAAGGGACACCCTTTTGGAGAAGCCTGCGGACGATTGGCACGATACCGCATTCACAGGCAGGGAACAATGCACCTAGCAAGGTCGCATAGATCACAGCAAGAAACCGGTTCTTTGGTATGACTTTTGCCAGCATTTCTTCTGTGACAAAAATCTGGATGACTCCAGCTATCAGAACACCGATTAAGACGAATGGAATTGCTTCTATTAAAATACTAATGAATATAGTATTCAGCTGCAGAAATGATTGAGAAAGCATAATGTACCTCCGTAATTTTGAATCAAAAGCATAGTATAACACATGAATGGAGCGTTATAACTGCCAAATTAGTAATGAGAAAGTGAACTTATTCCTTGCATGGGCAAGGTATGTTGTTTGTTCCAATTTTTAAATAAATATATTCGATTGCTAAAAGAATTGAAAATCTTTATTGGTATATAGATTTGCTAAAAAACTACATAATCATGTTATAATCTATTAAAAAGAATGTAAGCGTATAGATTATAGACATAGGAGCTGGAAACAGTGAATCCAATCGAGAGATTTTCACAATATTTGTTAGAGAACGCGGAATCGATTAGCAAAGAAATTGTTGCATATAATTTAGAAAAGCTAGAAATGAAGCTGCCTGATGAAATCATAGAGCAGTCCGTAAAAACAAATATTGAATTTTTAGCGTTCCTTGGGAACACGTTGAATCTTCCTAACGATGAGGTAGCCGGAAAATTCATTGAATGGCATAAAAAGCAGCAGGCAAATCAAAGAGATTATCAATTCAGCTATGAAGAAATCGCCAATATGTTAAAACCATATGCAGAGACTCGTCTTCAATTGATTAATATGCTGACCAAAGTATCAATGAATGAAGGGCTTTGTACGGAGGAAGTCGTTTATGTCAATAGCCGGATCAGCTTTTTGTTAGATTTGAGTATTACGGAATCAATGTTGGAGCGTGAAAGATTAGCTCATGAAATGAATAGAAAGAACCAAAAGATCATTACCGAGCTATCTTCACCAGTCGTTCCTCTGCAAAATGGAATGGCGATCTTGCCGTTAATCGGAGAATTCGACTTTGAGCGCAGTGATCATATAATGAATCATGTCATTCCAAGGATCAGCGAACTGAAAATCAGGTATCTGATCATTGATTTCTCTGGAATCGCGAATATTGATGCGGAGGTTGCTTCAAGGATTTTCAACGTAAATAAAGTGCTTGGCTTGATTGGAATCGAAACGATGCTGACAGGCATTCGACCAGATCTGGCGATTAACGTAATCAATGCGGGAATTGACTTCTCAAAATTGAATACTTATGGATCAGTGCAGCAGGCGATTCTTGCGCATGCATAATTTGAAAATGGACGACATATCAGTGGCAGTTTAAAACTGCCGCTTTTTTGTGTATAAAAGAATGGGAGACATTAGTGCCTTCTCCATTCATTTGTATGTTTTGGATTGATATGCTCTTAAGTAAATTAGCAATCAAGTCCAAGTAACTGGTAAAGCACATAACTTTTAGTTATGTGCATATTTCTTTTTGTCATTATCTAATTATTAAGAAAACTGATAATCTTATATAATGAGAATATAATAGATTGCTTACCATTTTTGTTAAGCTGATGCAGGATTAAGACTAGTTATCATCTTTAAACCATATGAGTAAAGGGTTGGTATGAATGATTAAGCTGATGCAGCTTAAATATTTTATCGAGGTAGTTGAAGCGGGAAGTGTCACAATGGGATCCCGGAATCTGTTTATATCCCAGCCTGGTTTATCCAAGCAGCTTGCTCAGCTGGAAAAAGAGATGAATTGTGAGCTCTTTCTTCGTAAAGCTTCAGGTATCGAGCTGACTGAGGCAGGGAAGCATTTATACGCTAAAGGGATTCGTCTTATTAGGGAGGCTGAAGATCTGAAAGCGGAGATGTCGTTATTTTCTGATCGGACCAATATCGTCATCGGATCGCTCCCCAGCATCGGCAGTTATTTGATTCCATCCCTGGTTAGCCGGCTCGGCAGCAGGTTTAACATCGAATTAATTATCAGGAACACTACCGAAGAATTGATTAAACTGGCAGAAGAGAACGGAGCGGATTTGGTGTTTGTTCAGGATGCGAAGGCAAGCAGGCACTTGGCAGCCGACCGGCTTTTTTGGGAGCCATATGACGCAATTCTCCCTGTCATGGCAATGGAAGAGAATCATTCGCTTGGAATGGAGAAATTGGTAAAACAGGAATTAATCCTTCATAAGCCTCCATGTGATATTCGTACCTTTTTTGAAGCTTACTGTAAAAGCCGTAAAATTGGTTATTCGATAAAAATTAACCTGCAAACCAATGAATCTATTGTTCATTTTGTATCAAACGGTTTGGGTGCGTCGGTTCTTCCAAGAATGATGGCTAAAAATATAAACAATCCAGCAATTAAGATTTGTAAGATAGACGAAAACGGATTTGGACGGACAATCGATCTATTATATAAGCCTTCCCTGAAGAAAGTTGCCAAAACAATCAGAGATTGTGCCGAAGAAATCACAGAGGCGGGTGCGAACACTGTTCATTTTAGCCAGTCAGAATAATATTTTTTAGCATTTAATTAGATATAAAGGAGGAGAAAGGACAATGAATTTGAAGGAATTATTATTCCATGATTTTTTGTATACCTTTAATCGGGAGGATTGGTACACGCCTCTTTCTAATGCGCTAGAAGGTGTTACTTTTACCGACGCTGCCTGGAGGCCAGAGGGAGGAAAAGTGAACTGTATAGCTGAAACCCTCGGCCACATTTTATATTTTCAGGAGCGTCTTCTTAGAGTATTGACTGAAAGCCTAGATCAGTTTCAGCAAGCCTCTGAAAACGATGATACCTTCAGAATCTCACCTGATTGGAATGAGGGAGAGTGGAATCGCCTTTTAAGTAAGGTACAAGATATAAATCTTGAGCTGGCATCCCTTATCGATAACCTGACAGATGAAGACATGCAGAAAAAGTACAAAAATAGAACTGCGGCAGAAATGATTTCAGGAGTGACACGCCATAATGCCCATCATATCGGTCAAATCGTTATGCTGCGTAAACTTCAAGGAAGCTGGCCTGCTTCAAGAAAGTTCACTTTTTAATACTCATCCTATGGTAGGTAACGAATCAAAATGGGCTTTGAGATATTAATTATCTTTAAAAGTGAACGGGGATAGGACTTTATACAAAAAAACATCTAGATATACAGTAATAACAGGGGTGCGTCAATTTGGCGGACCTCATTAATTATGGCGTCATATCCTGTTTTGTACCCATAACCTTTCGTTATATCCCTATTATTTTCCTGTATTATTCAATACCTCGATCGGCTGATATGCTGAAGATGAAAGACGAACCGGGGGGATGAAGGTGAATGGGAAAACTTTATTTATGAATCGGAATTTTTCAATTTTATTTTTTGCCGCTCTGTTTGGCGTATTGGGGGAAGGGATATTTGGGCTGACAGCGATCGTCATCGCAATGGAGGAAACCGATTCGATATTGGGTATTGGGAAAATGCTCGTTCTGACTCTGCTTCCCTCAATGTTTTTAGCACCGTTTATTGGGGTGATGATCGATAAATATTCTAAGCGATCCATCATGGTCATTTGCTATCTTCTTCGATTTGTAGTCATGGCGGTTATACCCATCAGCTATTATTTCGGGCTATTTACGAGTAACATATTCTATCTTTCTATAATATGCAGTTATATCGTCTGGTATATTTTAGAGCCGACAAAAGAAAGTATCTTGAAAGAAATTCTCCCCGACAAACTGTTTCACCAAGGAATATCCATTGTCCAGGGTGCCTGGCAAGTGGGATTGCTGTCATCGGCCATCGCAGCGGGGGTATTGATTGATCATTTTGGGGTGCACGGAGCTGAGCTTGCAGCGGCCTCGACTTACTTGGCTGGCGCTTTTCTATTTTACTTCATGAGCGATAGCAGCAAGTTGGATCACGAAGTTGTCCCGGAAAATGTAAAAGCATATGCTCATGAATTCATGATCGGATGGCACTATCTAATAGCTAACAGGTCTGCGTTTTATTTCGTGCTGACAACGAGTATGACATTGCCTTTTTTCTACGGAATCAATTCCTTGATTGCCCCATTTAACTATCAGTCCCTTGAAGGTACAGGAATAACCCTTGGGTTCATCGACAGTGGTGCCGGTATTGGCAGTCTTGCTTCCGCCTGGTTTTGTTCCTTTCTTGTCGGTAAAAGAAATTCCGCTAAGCTGTTGTTTGCTTCTATTATTCTGCTAGCGGTTTCAACACTGTTATTCAGTTTTGCAAAAGTAGTCTCGATTGCGTTCATTTTATATCTAATCATTGGTTTTTTCATTGGAAACATGAAGGTGATCTCAAGAATATATGTGTTTGAAAATGTAGGGCAAGAGTATATTGGGCGGATCATGACAACCATCTCCTTTTTCAGCCTGATCTTTTCGATGGTGATGTCCTTGATTGTATCATTCCTTGCTGAACGAAGTTTGTTATATGGCTACTTGATGGTTGCAGGAAGTCTGCTTATTCCTTTACTGCTTTTGCTTAAAGAGCAAAAGCAATCAACGTGGAGGGAATCTGCATGTGAAAAGGCTACAATCATCTCATAAATACAAAATATTAATCTCTAAAAAATGATAGGAGTGAAGGACAATGTGGCTTATTCATAATCAAATAGAAGAAAAAGAGTTTCATTTTTCTGGAATAGGTAAGGAAGGTTTAAAGCTTCATTTTGTCCGCAGAGGATCTGGAAAACCGGTCATACTCCTTCATGGGTGGCCAGGTTTCTGGTATGACTGGAGAGCGGTCCTTCCTCGGCTTTCCGAAAACGCGGATGTTATTGCGCCTGACCTCAGAGGATTTGGGGACTCCGAAAAACCAGAGGGAGATCCAGTACTCCTCAATGCACCGGAGGTCCATGCAGCAGACCTTATCACCCTAATGGATTCGCTTGGTATTCAAAAAGCAGTGTTTGCCGCACATGATATTGGCGCGACCATTGCCCAAACATTGGCAACGGTCTATCCCGACAGAGTGGAGTCGCTAGTGCTGCTCAATCCTCCCTATCCTGGCATTGGCACGAGAAGGTTCGCCCCGGAATTACAGGGGCAGTTTTGGTATCAGCATTTTCATAACCTGGAGCTGGCAGAAAAACTAGTTGGTTACAATAAGGAAACAGTCGGTATGTACATTGAGCATTTTTATCGCCATTGGATTGGAAATAACGAGAGTTTAAGCAATGCTGAGCTCCAATACATTATCGATAAATATAGTATTCCAGGAGCATTCAAGTCGAGCATTGCTTATTATCGCGCAAGAGCCAATGCAAAAACAAAACAGGCAGTAAGCAGCGCTGCCGTCAGGAAAATCAGGCAGCCAACCTCGATTTTATGGGGGAAGAAAGATCCGGTCATTTTAGCTGAATGGTCCGATCGACTTGATGATTATTTTACGAGGGCATCCTTGAACATATTGGAGGGAGTAGGCCATTTCGTACCATTTGAGGCTCCCAATCAAGTTATTGATGCGATTATTAAGCAAATTAATCTGAAAGACAGTACCTCATCAGTTGTTGATATAAAGACAGGAGAGAGGTAATTTCTTTGAAAACTATTAGATAATTTTTTAGCAGGTAAGCTGTCAATGAGGGGCTGATAGATTTCGAGTGTTTCATTAAAGTGTGCAGGAAAATTCATAAGGCTTAAAGATAAGTTTGAACTTTATTAACGCAGGCTAGTTACTGTGCCCTTTTTCAAAGAAGAGAATGGTAATAACCTAAAGTTATTCACTCATTCCATTACTATATTACCTTTTAGGCATTCAAGTTTGTAAATATGGATATAAGTGAGAAAAGTTATTAAAACAAAGGAGAGAGCGATATGCAAATAAAAAAACTATCCTGGGCAGGGATATTAGTGCAGTCAGGTGATACAGCGGTAATGATAGATCCTCTTGGAAAGGTGCCGCCAAACCAGGATAGGCCACTGGCTGCTCGTCTTGGAAAAGCACACGAGTCGTTTGTTCCTATTGAAAGTCCTCCAATTCCAGCTGCAGTAGCGATTACGCACGTCCATCCTGATCATTTTGACCCTGAATCCATTCAGGGAGCATTTGGGAGAGATATTCCCGTCCTAGTGCCTGACGAGTCGACAACAATTGTAAATAACTCTGGGCTCACGAATTTGATTGGCGCCTCACCGGGAGATTCATGGGAATTTGGTGAATTAAAAATAACAGCCGTTTATTCTGCAGACGGCTATGGAACACCTCAGGTCGCCTGGATGATCGAAGGAGATGGCCAAAAAATAATCCATTGCGGCGACACGCTCTGGCATGGTGAGTGGTGGAAAATCGCGGGTAAGTACGGCCCCTTCAATTTGGCCTGTTTGCCAATCAACGGTGCTGTATTGAATGTCTTGGGCTTACTTGAACAAAGCACGCTCCCAGCATGCATGACTCCCGAAGAAGCAGTTGAAGCGGCCAAAATATTGGGTGCAACATTGTTGCCAATCCATTATGGTATGTTCCACAATCCTCCTTATTACTCGGAAGCGGATAACGCCCTAAAACGAGTTGAAGAAAGAGCGAATTTGCGAGGAGTCGAACTGTACGCGCTAAAGCCTGGCGAGTGGCTAGATCTTTCTAGTAAAACTAAGAATACTAGGGGTATTCGGGAGGAGGTAGGAAATGCGAATCCAACGTCTGCAATGGGCAGGGGTCCTGATCGAGTTGAACAATAAAACTATTTTAATTGATCCAGTATATAAAAGTCCGAACACATCTTTTTTCGGCTTGCCAAAAACACCGTTCTCTCCCATGGTGCATCTAAGGAAGCCGGATTTCATACTAATCACCCATTTGCATTCCGATCACTTTGATCCCGACTGGATTTCAGGGAAAGCCGGAAAAGATATTACACTGCTCGTCCCTGCAGGAACTGAAGATGTTGTGAGAGAATATGGGTTAACGAACGTAATTGGTCTCACAGAAGGGGAAAGGTTCCAGGCAGGCGATATAGATATAATTACTGCCCCGGCGGTCGATGGCATGGGAGACAGGCAAGTATCCTGGATCATAAAGAGTACAGGCCAAACCATTATCCATTGCGGGGACACACTTTGGCATGGGCATTGGCAATCTTATGGGGAACAATACGGACCGTTTAACGCAGCATTCCTTCCGGTAAATGGGGCTGTCGTAAACGAACCTGGTTCAATCACCAGCGGTCAGCCTATTTGCCTTACTCCTGAGCAGGCAATAGCTGCAGCAAAGGTTTTGCGAGCAGGCGTCCTAATTCCAATTCATTACGGTTCTTTTCATTATCCTCCTATCTATAACGAAACTCCGGATATGATGGAACGCATTATCAGTCAAAGCAAGAAGGAAAAAGTGAATGTGAGAATTTTGAATGAGCATGAGAGTTACGTAGTGGATGAACAGGGACAGCAGTGTGAAATCTAACGATCAGCCTTAAAGTTTGTTCTCGTTCAAAACCCTGTGTGGTGGTGTTATCATGATTGTCTTTTTTTACTTGGTCATGTGCTTCATTTTTGGCACGACTTTTTTATTCATTAAGATGGGGCTAGGAACAGGCTGGTCCCCATTCTTGTTCTCAAGCCTTCGGTTTATATTGGCTGGATGGATCATCATCGGATTTTTGCAGCTTTTTTCTAAAAAGGTAGCCCTCACGCCATCAATTCATTCACAGATAGCCAGACTATCCTTTTTTATGACGACAGTACCGTTTGCTGCACTTTACTGGTCTGAGCAATATATCTCCTCGGGAGAAGCAGCAGTGATTGTCGCTACTTCTCCACTTTTCATCCTTGTTATCAACCATTTTACAAAACAGGAACGGATTAATTCCCTTAGATTTATCGGTTCATTGATCAGCCTCGGTGGAATAGGACTGCTCTTTTTTAATGAAATCAGCATCGATAGCAACTCAGAATCTGCCATTGCCAAATTCGTTCTGCTCCTTGCCGAATGGGCCTTCGCATATGGAAGCATACAATCTAAAAAGGTTCTCATTGAACTGAAGAATCCATTTATCCTAAATGGGTACCAGATGCTCTACGGAGGCTCTTTTTTAATGGTTATCAGCCAAATTTTCAATGAAGATTACAGCCTGCCCGCAGAATTTAATGGCTGGCTGATACTTATCTATTTTATTTTGTTCGCCTCAATACTATCGTCTGGAATCTTTTATTGGCTTATAAAACATACGAGTGTCTATTTTTCCACAACATGGACCTATGTATCTCCGCTAATCGCCTTGTTATTGGGCTCGGTTTTTTTAAAAGAAGATATAGGCCATTTTGGTTTGCTAGGAGCGGTCCTTATTCTTGGAGGAATCCTTTTAACTAATACAGAATTATTTAAGAGGAAACAGGATTTTAAAGAGGGAAGAAAGCTGGATGGTTAAGAGGAATTTTATAGTTTATTATTTTTTTATCAGATAATACTGCGGGTTGCTCCGAAACCTCCAGCCCAAGAACGATTTAATGATAGAGGAGTGAATTTAAAATATGAATATCCAATTGATTAGACATGCTACTCTGAAAATCAAATTCAATAACCTTACTATTCTCGTAGACCCTATGTTTAGCCCAAAGGGAGGTCTTGCTCCAGTTGCCGATGCGGCCAATGAAGATTGTAACCCTTTAGTCAGTCTTCCTGTAAAAGTTGAAGAAATCATTGAAGATGTAGATGCCATTATTGTCACGCATTTGCATAGAGATCATTTAGATGATGCTGCGATCCAAACCTTACCAAAGGAATTAGCGGTTTTTTGCCAGACGGAAGATGAATTGAAGCTGCTCGAATACGGATTTTCCAATGTAGTGAAGGTACAATCTAAATGGGAATGGAGCGGAATCAAGCTATCAAGAACTGGGGGCCGCCATGGTACTGGTGAGCTGGCAAAAGCGATGGGCCCGGTATCGGGGTTTGTTTTAGAGGCAGATTCTGAAGAGACATTTTATGTAGCAGGGGATACTGTGTGGTGCGATGAGGTAGAAGATGCAATTAACACCTATAAACCTAAAGTAATCATCTTAAATGGCGGGGAAGCACAGTTCTTGACAGGAGACCCAATCACAATGGGCTCAATAGACATTGAGAAAGTCAGCAGGAATGCAGCTGAATCTACTATTATAGTTGTCCATATGGAGTCCTGGAACCATTGCTTATTGAAACGAAGCACGTTAAAGGAGTTAGTTGAGGCAAATGAAATAAGGAATGTCATTGTCCCTGATGATGGGGAGAAGATCAACTTTTTATTTGGTTGATAAAATGGCGTATTAGTAGTTATCCATTCATTCCTTGAAGCTTTTTCCACACTTCAGCAATCAGGAGGAATAAATAAAATGATCGCCACCCAATACAAAATTACATTGCCAAGTGATTATGATATGGGAATAATCAGAGAACGGGTAAGAAATAATGGTCATAAAACAGACGGATTTGATGACCTGAAATTCAAGCTCTATCTCATAACCGAAAAGGGAATCAATAATAATATGCAAAATAGTTATTGCCCTTTATATCTTTGGAAAGGCAGCAATGGACTAAACAAGTTTTTATTTAACGGATACTACGACAATATACTCAACTCCTTTGGATGGCAAAAAGTAAATATTGGTGTCCCGCTCATTGATACAACAACCTCTAGCATCAAAGAGAATAAATATCTCTTTCAAATCAAGGGAGAAATAAAACCTCAGGAAAGTCTAAATAATTTAAAAGATAAAATTGCTGAAAGTATTCCAACAATCGCTAATACTGAATATATCGTGATTTACAACCCGGACAAATGGAAGTACGAAGCATTCTACTTTATAAACGATATAGACCAAGTAAAAGAAATAAATGGAGTAATTTATCAAATACTTCATGTATCACAATAAAAAAAACAGGGACGGTTCTGATGTACGATTTGGAACATCAAACCGTCCCCATGTTCATAGGGGTGTTCCTTGATGACAAAAAATAGAATGAATCCTAAGGTTGATGAATTTTTAAGTAAAGCTAATAAATGGAAAGAAGAATATGAAAAGTTGAGAAAGATTGTTCTCGACAGTGAGCTGACTGAAGAATTTAAGTGGATGCATCCCTGTTACACGTTTGAGAATAAAAACATTGTTTTAATCCATGGATTTAAAGATTATTGTGCGCTTCTTTTTCACAAAGGTGCCTTATTAAAGGATTCCCATAGGATTTTGATTCAACAGACGGAGAATGTACAGGCGGCGCGCCAGATTCGGTTCACCAATGTACAAGAAATAGTTGAAATGGAAACTGTCTTAAAGGCCTATATTTATGAAGCCATTGAAGTTGAAAAAGCAGGTTTGGAAGTAGATTTTAAAAAGACTACAGAATACATAGTTCCTGAAGAACTTCAAGTTAAATTCGATGAAATCCCTGACTTGAAAACTGCTTTTGAAGCATTGACGCCGGGACGGCAAAGGGCATACCTTCTTTATTTTTCTCAACCCAAACAATCGAAAACACGAGAGTCAAGGGTTGAAAAATATTTACAGCAAATTCTCAATGGAAAGGGATTAAATGACTAAAACGAAGGGACGGTTCTGGTGTTCCTTTTGGAACATCAGAACCGTCCCCATGTTCATGTTCAATCGCCATCTAGCATTCTGAACACTCCGCCGAGGACGCTTCCTTCTCCTTTGTTTTGGCCTCCTGCTTGAGGAGCGGCTGCAAATACACGGCTTGCCAAGCGGCTGAACGGCAGGGACTGGATCCAGACAGTTCCTGGTCCTCTTAGGGTTGCAAAGAATAGACCTTCGCCGCCAAATAATGCTGTTTTGATTCCTTTGACCATTTCGATGTTGTAATCGACATTGCTCGTCATCGCGACAAGACAGCCTGTATCGACCTTAAGAACTTGGCCTGGTAAAAGTTCTTTCTTATGTATAGTTCCGCCGGCGTGAACAAAAGCCATACCATCTCCTTCAAGCTTCTGCATAATGAAGCCTTCTCCGCCAAAAAATCCTGCGCCGATCTTCCTTTGAAATTCGATGCCAACAGAGACACCTTTTGCAGCAGCAAGGAACGCATCTTTCTGGCAAATGATTTTACCACCAAGTTGATTTAAATCCATAGGGACAATTTTCCCAGGGTATGGTGATGCAAAGCTGACATGTCTCTTGCCGTGGCCAGTGTTGGTAAAGGTCGTCATGAATAAGCTTTCACCTGTCAGCATGCGCTTCCCGGCACCAAATAATTTCCCCATCATGCCTCCGCTGCCACCTGAGCCATCACCAAAGATCGTTTCCATTTGGATCTGGTCATCCATCATCATCAGGCTTCCCGCTTCGGATACAACGGTTTCATTTGGATCCAGCTCGATTTCCACGAACTGCATGTCATCCCCATAAATCTTGTAATCAATTTCATGGTTTTTCATAGGCTATAGCCTCCTAAAATATGTTCGAATACAATTTTATTTTACATCTTTGGCTGGTATGTGACTATTTAAGATTCGAATTTTACTAGTTAAATATTTTAACCAGTCACTTTCAAAATCCTTTTCTATATAGGTGAAAAGGAAATGTGAAAACAAGGAACAAGCCGGCGAACGGGGGATCACAGCGATGGTTCTGATGTTTTTGGAACACGAGAACCGTCCCCATGTTCTCCCCATGTTCTCCAAAATTAGGCTTTTGTATCAGTAGCAATACCCACCTAGAGTACATAAATTGTTGGGGAGTGTTCTTAATTTTTAAGGTATTCACCTAATATACAGAATTTTACGCGGAAAACTCGACTTTTTTTGTTTCTTGTTTCGAGAGCCATTGGTAAATTGTTTGGGAGGTTATGTAGATGATGAATGATTTTCACAGTGAACTTCAAAGGCTTAATGTGGGTGATTTCCAGGCAACGCAGCCGGTTACTTGGGATCAAAACCAGTATAATGCTGGTGATGAGCGAATTTTCGGCATAGGTGGTCTTGGAGGATGTGGAGGATGTGGAGGATGTGGAGGATGTTTTGGCTTCGGTTTCCCTTTCTTTAGCTGCTTTTTCTGTTTTGGCTGCTTCCGTTGTGGTGGATTTCACCGCTGTGGTCGATGTGGCGGCTGTGGCGGTTGCGGACGCTGCCATCGTTAAGAGGATGAATGAGTAATAAAAATTAGTATTCTAATATAAATAGCCCCTGCAGACAGTCTACGCAGGGGCTATTATTTCTTCGTAACATATGACATAAGGGACAAATGGGGATACATACGATGTTATTGACAGTCTTAAAACAGATAAGGTCAGCAGGGCAAAGGAGGAGCGGCATGGAAAAATTGGACCCTTCTATGCGTTTAAAAGTAAAGAGGGACACGTTTTATCTCCCTGATCCAAATAGCGGCGTGTATTTTCGGAATAACCAATGTTCATTCCGGATTGAAGGAAGTGGTATCGACCAATGGGTTGAGAAGCTGCTGCCGATGTTCAATGGGGAGTACACACTTAAGTATTTGACGGACGGATTGCCAGGACCATATAGTGACCGGGTATTGGAAATTGCTGGGGTTTTGTATCGAAATGGATTTGTTAAGGATATGAGCAAGGATTTTCCACACCAACTGCCTGAACACGTGGTAAAAAAATTTGCATCACAAATTGAATTTGTGGACAGTTTAGCAGATTCAGGAGCTTCTAGGTTTGAAACCTATCGTCAGGCCAATGTACTGGCAGTGGGATCTGGTCCTTTTTTGACTTCATTGGTTTCTTCGCTGATTGAATCTGGATTGGCGAAGCTGCAGGTGCTTATTACCGATGAGGCAGCTACGAATAGAGGGCGGCTGATGGAACTCGTTGACCATGCCCGAAAAACAGATCATGAGGTGGAGTTAGAGGAGGTTATATTTAATGAAGATGGATGGCGGGAAACTTTAAAACCATTCGATTCGGTTTTATATGTTACTCAAAAGGAAAACTTAGGGGAATTGGACCTCCTGCATGCTATTTGCAGAACAGATAAGAAACTGTTTCTACCGGCTGTTTACCACGAAAAGGTTGGAATAGCTGGTCCAATCATTCATCCGGATTCCGAGGCAGGATGGGATTCTGCGTGGCGGCGCTTGCACTCTTCCGTATTATTAGAAGAACAGCAGGTTCCTGCCGGCTCAGCAATATCAGGAGCCATGCTGGCGAATATGATCGTCTTTGAATTTTTCAAGGAGGTTACTGGAGTTACCAAGCCAAATCAGCGAAATAGACTCTTTCTGCTAGATTTGGAGACTCTTGCAGGTAGCTGGCATTCATTTTTACCACATCCACTGGAGACTGGAAAAATAACAGCTGAAGAAGTTAAAAGTCTGGAAATGCGGCTTGAACTCGGCACAGAAGGAGGAGGGCCAGAAAAACTGCTGTATTTTTTCAGCCTGCTGACGTCAAAAGAAACGGGGCTTTTTCATATTTGGGAGGAAGGGGATACTAAGCAGCTGCCATTAGCGCAATGCCGTGTTCAGCCAGTCGATGCACTGTCAGAGGGGCCTGCAGAATTGTTAAATGAGGTGATTTGCAGCGGTTTGACCCATGAAGAAGCACGAAGGGAAGCTGCGCTAACTGGAATAGAGGAATATGCTTCAAGGCTGGGCAATTATATTGTTCCGCGGCATAGTGATGACTTTGTCGCAATCGGAGCGGGAGAAACGTTTGCGGAAGGTGTTGGCCGGGGTCTGCAGAAGTGTTTGACTGAGCAGCTTAGAAAACAGCAGCTAAATCAAAAGATTACAATTTCCCGTGTGCAGTTGGATACGATCGAGGATGAAAGGTGCCGTTTTTATTTAAAGGCACTCTCCACGATGCAAGAAGTGCCCCTAATCGGATTAGGAGAAGAAATGAATGGATTCCCTGTCGTTTATGTTGGCACAAGAGATGGATGGTATGGCAATGCTGATTTAAACATCACAATGGCGCTGAGGAAGTCTTTACAGCATGCGCTTTTCAAAGCTCAGAACGATTTCGATGCATTCTCGGCAATTGCCTTAGAGGAGACATCTGTGGTTTTTGATGAAAGGCAAACGCAGAAGTTAGCGATTCCTGCTTTTGAAGAAAGGTTACCGCCGGAGCTCATGAAGGAAGCAATCGAAATCTTAAAAAGCAATCGAAAGCAGTTGATTGTATACGATTTAGGCTTTGAACCAGAGCTTAAACAGGAACTTGAAGGGGTATTTGGTGTGCTGCTCCGAGAGGAGGAATTACAATGAGTTCCTTCGTGGTGATTGTTGGCGAGGGGTGGCTGGCGAACCGTGTAAGTGCAGAATTATCAGCCAGCTTTCCCGTTTTCCGGCAGATTGATTTTGATAAAAGAGTGCCTGAAAATACAGATTTGGTCCTGTCATTGCATGACGCCTGGAATCCAGCTGTTCATCAAAAGGCAGAAGAAGTGATGAAACAGACTTCCATTCCATGGCTTCGAGGCTTCGTTTCGTTTGGAGAAGGTGTAGTCGGCCCTCTGGTTCGCCCAAATACACCTGGGTGCTCTCAATGTGCAGACATAAGGCGTCTCCTTGGAGGGCAGGAACGGACGGAAATGCTCGAGGTTCAATATAAGCTGGCTGAAGAGGGAGGAATCTCAAGGGATCCTTGGGCATCGAATACCGGATTATTACAACTGACTCAACTGATCGTCGCAGAAGCAAGCAGGATCCTTGAGGGTGAACCGGCCCAATCGGAAGGACGCGTATGTTTTACGGACTTAAAAGCCTTGAATAGTTCCTGGCATTCCTTCGTTCCCGACTCATTATGCCCATTTTGCAGTCAATTGCCAGACGATTCACCAGATTTGGCCCGAATTTCCCTTGAGCAAAGTCCGAAAATCAAAGCAGACAGTTTTCGGTGTACACCGCTTGATGAGTTGAAAAAAGTTCTTGTCAAAGATTATCTGGATAATCGAACAGGACTGTTTAATAACAAAATGTATGATCTGGTAACTCCCTTTGCAGATGCGAGTGTCAATATGCCCATGTTCTCCGGGGATGAAGGAACGGCGGGACGAACTCAAGTCTATTCAGATAGCGAGTTGACAGCCATTTTAGAGGGATTGGAGCGTCACTGCGGTTTACAGCCTCGCGGCAAACGGACGGTCATCCATGACAGTTACCGGAAACTGGAGGAACACGCACTCAACCCGCTAAAGGTTGGAGTCCACACGGAGGAACAGTATGCAATGCCTGGATTCCCGTTTCAAAAGTTTGATCCTGACCGCCCGATTGATTGGGTATGGGGTTATTCAGTAATAGAAGAGCGGCCGATTCTCGTCCCCGAGCTCCTCGCCTATTACAGCTTGGGCTGTAGTTCTGCAGGTTTTGTCTATGAAACGTCAAATGGATGCGCTCTGGGCGGAAGCAGGGAAGAGGCCATTTTTTACGGGATCATGGAAGTAATAGAACGAGATTCATTTCTGTTGACCTGGTATGCACAGTTGAATCTGCCGCGTCTTGACCCTCTTACTGCCAATGACGAGGAGCTGCAATTAATGATCGAACGGATGCGGGCGGTCGCAGGATATGATCTTTATTTATATAACTCAACAATGGAGCATGGAATTCCGAGTGTCTGGGCAATGGCGAAAAACAGGAAGGATAAGGGACTGAATCTAATCCTTGCTGCAGGAGCCCATCTCGACCCTGTAAGAGCTGCGAAAAGCGCGATTCAAGAGATGGCTGGCATGATGTTGAACCTTGATGAAAAATTGGAGTCAAACAAGGAGAAATATGAGCAAATGCTGTATGATGATTCTCTTGTGAGGCAAATGGATGACCACGGCATGCTGTACGGGTTGCCGCAAGCCGAAGAGCGTTTCAAGTTCTTGCTGAATGACAACCGGCCAATGCGAAGCTTTAAAGAGGAATTCAAGTGGAAATCTACGCACACAGATCTGACTGATGACTTAAAGGATATCCTCCAGGTCTTTCGCAGGCTGAATCTCGATGTGATTGTCGTCGATCAAACAGCACCGGAATTGAAAAGAAACGGACTACACTGCGTTAAAGTTTTAATTCCTGGGATGCTGCCGATGACTTTCGGTCATCATCTTACCCGCGTGACAGGGCTCGATCGGGTACTTCAAGTCCCAGTGGAACTAGGGTATGCCGATCAGCCATTGACGCTTGAACAGCTAAATCACCATCCGCATCCGTTCCCTTAAAGATACTAGGAGGTAGGAGGATGAGTCTGGAAGAATTTCTTCATAATCTGCAATTTGATGTCAATCGCGCCAATCAGCCGAACTGGGAAGTGGATTGGGATGATGCGCCTCTTGCCTATAAGCTTTACCGGGGTTTGCCCGTGATCCCATTATCTGCGGAAGTACCACTGACACTTGCCGAAAGTCATGCACCTGCAAAGCCGGACCTAGACAGAATCGGTCATTTTCTCTGGTATGTGTATGGCATGACCCAGGTGAGCCAGTCCGTATATCCAGAGGATGCACTAGAGAATGAATCATATCCAATGCAGTCTTATCGGCGGTTTGCTCCTTCAGGCGGTGCGCTGTATCCAAACGAACTGTATATGTATTTAAAGGTAGAGGGTTTGCCAGATGGGGTGTACCATTATGACCCGGCACATCACCGACTCGAACTTCTCCGTGAAGGGAATTTCGATTCTTATATAGAGCGAGCTCTAGGCAATCGCTGCAATGTTTTCTCTTGTTTTGGCACTGCCTTTGTATCAACAATGTTTTGGAAAAACTTCTTTAAATATAATAACTTCGCCTATCGTCTTCAAGGATTGGATGCCGGTGTCCTGATGGGACAATTACTTGAGACAGCAAAACGGTTTGGATTCGCTTCAGGGGTGTACTATCAATACCTAGATTCGGCAATCAATCACCTTCTAGGACTCTCTGAAGAGGAAGAGAGCGTGTATTCGTTGATCCCGCTCTCAGTAGAACCGACAAACTGGAGCACAAATGGAAGAGAAATAGAAGAGGATCTAACGGCTGAAGAATTGAAACTTGAGTTGCATCCTATATATCCAGAAAACTATGAACGCTCCCGACTGGTTAAAGAGTATCCTAGGTTACTTGCCGTGAATAGAGCATCCATGATTGATTCAACCAGTTCGTTTCAGAAGATATGGGATCAGCCTCCAAAAACGAGAGATGTGGAACCAGCAATTAAACTGCCAAAAGGGGAACCTTTTTCATACGATTTGGTTGAAGCATGTAAAAATCGATTTTCGCCGGAAATGGATTTTGTTCTAGATAAGGTAAGTCAGCAGCAGTTGGTCACACTGATGCAAGAAGCGACAGCGTCATTCTCCTACCGAAACGATCTGGAAGAAGCATATTGTAGCAATGAACCGCGTGTTTCAATATATGGCTGCTTATACAATGTTGAGGGAGTTCCAAACGGTGCCTATTTTTATGACAGTGCAAAACATGAATTATATGACCTAAATCCAGGTGATCACCGCCTTCATCTGCAATCGGGATTGTCACTTGATAATGTGAATTTGCTCCAGGTACCTCTTTGTCTGCATGTAGCAGGAAGCAAGGATTTTTATAAAGATGCATTGGGATATAGAGGCTACCGAATTTTACAAATGGAGGCAGGCATGCTCGTGCAGCGATTACTGATCACTTCGTCAGCACTAGGGATGGGAGGGCATCCGCTTCTTGGGTTTGATACGAAGTTAAGTGATGAAGTTTACAAGATGGATTCAAATGGTCAAACAAGCTTAATTCAACTACCGATTGGTTTTTACCGGAATCGGCCTTGGTTGAAGGGGAGTTTGCTGTGCTAAGGTGAACATGGGGACGGTTCTCGTGTTCCTTTTAGGAACACAAGAACCGTCCCCATGTTATTAAATAAAAATTCCTCTACCTTTTACAAAAGCGTTTTGATATAATAATAAAAAAGTAAATAGACTGGGTGAAGGTGCCTTTTCTGAATACGCGATGATGCGTATTCAGGAGGGCACCTTTTTGTTTTCCTAGGGCAGTAAGCGCTTTCTTATATTTGGAAGAGGAGGGAGTACATAATGTATCAATGCACATTGAAAAACCAAACCTTTACGTTTGCGTCTATTAAAGAAGTATTGGCTAAGGCAAGTGAAGAAAAGTCTGGCGATAAAATGGCTGGGCTGGCTGCTGAATCATCTCTTGAGAGAATGGCTGCAAAGGTTGTTCTAAGTGAAACAACGCTGGAAGAAATTTATCAAAATCCAGTGATTCCTTATGAAGAAGATGAAGTGACAAGGGTGATCTATGATGACCTGAATGAATTCATCTACAATGAAATCAAAACCTGGACAGTCGGTGACCTGCGCGACTATATCCTTTCACACGATACAAAGAGCTCGGAACTGCTGCGCCTTAGCAAGGGCTTGACGAGTGAAATGATTTCGGGTGTTGCCAAGTTAATGTCCAGTATCGATTTGGTCATGGCGTCACAAAAAATCAGGCCAACCGCACACTGCAACACGACGATTGGAGAAGAGGGAAGACTCGCATTCCGCTGCCAGCCTAACCATCCTACCGATAATCCGGAAGGAATCATGGCTTCCTTGATGGAAGGTTTGTCGTATGGTTCAGGTGATGCGGTTATCGGCATCAATCCTAACAATGATACAGTCGAATCCGTCACACGTCTTTTGAAAATGTCTCATGATTTTATACAAAAGTGGGGAGTTCCGACGCAAAACTGTGTGCTTGCACATATCACCACTCAGATGCAGGCATTGAAACAAGGTGCACCTGTCGCGCTTATGTTCCAAAGTCTTGCAGGAACAGAATTAGCTAATAAAGACTTCGGAGTGTCGAAGGGAATTATCGATGAGGCCCACGCTTTGATGGCGAAGTATGGTACATCAACAGGACCGAATCAGCTGTATTTTGAAACCGGGCAGGGTTCAGAAGTCTCTCTTGATGCACATCTTGGTGTCGATATGCAGACTCTTGAAGCGAGAACGTATGGATATGCCCGCCACTGG
The DNA here is from genome assembly GCF_036967045.1 of Bacillus sp. JJ1609. Lineage (NCBI taxonomy): Bacteria > Bacillati > Bacillota > Bacilli > Caryophanales > Bacillaceae > Bacillus > Bacillus sp. JJ1609. Next base: position 63,060 of record NZ_JBALSS010000016.1, read on the forward strand.
AAGCCGTTTATGGTCAACAATGTTTCAGGTTTCATTGGTCCGGAAACGGTTTATGACGGGAAGCAGGTAATCCGCGCGGATCTAGAGGATCTTTTCATGGGAAAAATGCATGGGCTGCCAATGGGAATCGCGCCAACGTATACAAACCATATGCAAGCTGACCAGAATGACCAGGAAATCGCTGGCATGCTGACAGCACTAGCGGGCGCGAACTTCTACATGGGTGTTCCTGGCGGAGACGATGTTATGCTGAGCTACCAGGATACAAGTTACCATGACGACGCCAGCTTGCGCGAAATGCTAGGTCTAAGACCGCTGCGTGAGTTTGAGGAATGGCTTGAAAAAATGGGCATCATGAGGAATGGCCGTCTTACTGATAAAGCAGGCGACCTTTCGATATTTAAATAAGGAAGGAGGAAGGACACATGGATATTTCTGCAATTGTAAAACAAGTAATGGATGAGCTTGAGAAACAGGGTGCACAGCAACAGAGTAATGCAAAAACTTTTAACAAAACACCAGAACCGAAGATCAATTATCCAACGAGCGAAAAGGTAATTGATTACAAGAAAGAAAAAAAAGTTGGGGTAGATAACCCGGTTGATCGGGATATGATCCAACAAGCTAGAATGATAACACCTGCACGAATTGGGATTGGCCACACCGGAACGAGGATGAAGACGAAAGACTATCTCGATTTCAGGATTGACCACGCTGCTGCGCAGGATGCCGTTTTCCGTGATGTTTCAGATGAATTCTTAAAGGAAATGAATCTGCCAATCCTTCATTCTAGGTCAGAATCGATGGATGATTATCTGATGAATGTCGACAGCGGCCGCAGGCTTGCTCCTGAATCTGTGAAATGGGCTGAAAATAATCTGCCAAAAAACAAACAGGTTCAAATCGTTATTTCCGATGGACTTAGCTCAACGGGGGTAGAGGCGAATATTGCCGATATACTGCCTGCGTTAATCCAGGGTCTAGACGTTAAAAACATCTCGGTTGGCCAGCCTGTTTTTATCAAAAGAAGCCGTGTTTGGATTCAGGATGAAATCGCTAAAATCACCAGTTGTGATGTGGTCATCTCATTGATCGGGGAACGTCCTGGACTCGCAACAGCTAAGAGTATCAGCGCATACATGATTTACCGTCCTGGGAAAGATTCGGTTGAAGCGGACCGCACGGTTATTTCGAATATCCATGATGGCGGCATCCCGCCAGTTGAAGCAGGAGCTTATTTGGCTGACTTGCTTGCTGATATTATCAAACATAAAGCAAGCGGTGTGAAATACGCCCAGATGAAATAAGAAAATTTTTTACAGAATAAAAGACGCTCATATAAAAGTCATAAACCAATAGAATAGCAGCCAAACATTCAAGTAAATAAAACTATAATTATCTAAAATTTCCAAATAATTCTCGTCGAACGCTTCTAAGCTTTGTTGACAAATGCTAGAGTAGGTAAATATAATGGCTTATATACAAGCAGGCCTTATATTGTCTAGGTTTATGGGAGATAGTGGATGTATGAATAACTATTCTTTGGAAATGCTCTGCAGGCAGCATACGAATTTAACAGCAGAAGACATCTGCAAGCTGAAGGAAGTGGAAGGGAATATTCAGTTGATTGCGGATTTGAATCAATCGAATATTTTCATAGATTGCCTCACCAGGGAGGGAACACAGGCCATCGTCGTGGCTGAAGCCGCACCTTCAACAGGAAAGTCGATTTATAAAAATACTGTCGCCGGTAAGTTTGCATATGACGCATTTGAACCTGGAGTCATGTTCACCTTGAAAACCGGACGGTATATATCCACCAATAGAGCCCTCACACAGGAAGGCAAAACAGTCGAACAAAGTGTTGTGCCTATAAGGAATGCGAACAATCGTGTCATCGGTTCCCTGATCATGGAGAAGGATATAAGTGACAGGGTCCAAACCCAGCTCAAAATGGAAGCGTTGTCAGAGGCAACGGAAAAATTGAGTGGAATGCTCATCGGGATGGCAGAAAGCCGGCCTATTATCTCCGAAGTGATTGAAGAGTCGCTATTTTTCCTCGATCACGAGCATCGGATTTTGTATTGTAACCCATCTGCGACAACGATGGTTCACGAGCTTTGCTCCGCAGATTGCTACCCGGGCAACCTGATCACCGATTATTTGCCAACCCTGAAAGAGATGATTGAGAGTGAAGAGGAGCTTCTTGTAAAAGAAACAAAGGTAGCCAAAAAAACGATTCAAGTGAAGAAAATTAAGCTTGGACAGGGAGACAAGTCTTCAGGAACATTTATTATCCTGAAGGACTTGACGGAGCTCAGGGAAAAAGAGAGAGAACTGATTGTTAAGTCGGTTGCCATCAGAGAGATTCATCACCGGGTAAAAAACAATCTACAGACAGTCGCAAGTCTGTTAAGACTTCAGATGCGGCTCGAAGTACCAGAAGAGAGCAAAAAGCATTTTGTTAAAAGCTTAAATCGTATCCTCAGTATCGCGTCTGTTTACGAGATCATCCTTGCCAATTCCAGTGAAGATGAAGTAGATCTGTACAGCTTAATACAGAAGATCGGGAATATGCTTGTCTATAATGATGAACAACAGCAGAAAGAAATATCGATCGATTACGAAGGTTCACGGCTACTGGTCAGTTCTGGCAAGGCGGTTTCTATGGCGCTTGTCATTAATGAACTGATCCAGAACTGTCTAAAACATGCTTTTCAGGGACTTGCCTCAGGACACATCGAGGTTTCCTTCAAGAATGACGAATCTGAACTAGAGGTCCTGGTCAATGACAATGGTATAGGGTATTCGGAAAATGCCAAGCATTCATTTGGGCTGGATATTGTCAAAATGATGGTCGAGCATGACCTGGGTGGCCAATTTGCCATAATGAGAACAGAACAAGGAACAATGACCTCAGTTAAATTTCCGATTGAAGGGCAGGGAGTCCAATTATGAAGAAAAGGATCATGGTCGTAGAGGATGAATCAATCGTAAGACTTGATGTTTCTCTTATGCTGGAAGATGCCGGCTACAGTGTCGTTGCCCAGGCGGGGGACGGGGAATCAGCTGTTGAGCAAGCCTTTGCACACAAGCCTGATTTGATCATCATGGATATCAAAATGCCGAAGCTCAATGGACTGAAGGCTAGTCAAATTATTTCGAATAAAATGAATATACCGATTTTGCTGCTTACTGCATACAGCCAGAAAGAGTTCATAAATAAAGCAAAAGAATCCAATATATATGGTTATCTTGTCAAACCCATCACTGAAGCAAGTCTGATTCCAGCTGTTGAAATCGCCCTCCAGCAGGCTGAAAGATCGAATGAATTCCGGGAAAAAATCAATTCGATGGAATTAAAGATAAAAAGCCGCAAGATTATTGAAAGGGCGAAAGGATTGCTGATGGCTAAGCAGAATCTCTCCGAAGACATTGCGTTTCAGAAAATGCGAAAAATCAGTATGGATAAACAGGTTCCACTGGAAAATATCGCAAAGCGCATCATTTTGAAATACGAAGCACAGTAAAGCACGCCCAACAAGTGAATAATCCCTGGCAATGGTGCCATTCGGAATCGAAAATGATTTCCGGGTGGCACCTTTTTGCCTGAAAATGGTGTGATTTGCAGGGTATATCATGATAATGGCGTTGAAAGCCGATCGTGTGTGTTCTCCCTCCGCGAGGGGATATTTTCCATTAAAAATAAATGAACAAAGGACTTGGAGGGGTAAGTATGATAATGGTTGGCAAGATAGTGATTTACATTATCATGGCATGTGCTGTGATCGGTGCCTTTGCAGCAATCAGGAACAGCGATGAGGGGTTAGGTAAGCAGTTTATGGAAGGTCTGCACGCGATAGGACATATTTTTGTGCCAGCAGCAGGCATCATGGCTTCAATTCCGTTTTTATCATGGTTTATTGACAAGGTGGCAGGTCCGTTCTTTGCGGCCATCGGGGCAGACCCGGCAATTGCTGCAACAGCGATCCTGGCTACCGACATGGGGGGCTATCAGCTTGCTGAGGTGTTAAAGGAGACGCAGGAAGGCTGGATCATGGCCATGATCGTTGGTTTCATGGCCGGAGCAACGATTGTATTCTCCATTCCGATGGGTTTGGCAATGCTTGACAAACGAGACCATAAATACATGGCTCTTGGAGTCATGGCAGGTATTTTGTCCATTCCATTCGGTGCATTGATTTCAAGTATCATCATCATGTTCACAAATTCAGAAGTACGTGATTTTATCGCAACAACAGGAGACGCAAACTACGTTTTCAATCTAGGTCTAACGCAAATCCTGCTAAATTTATTGCCATTATTAATTTTCGTCGTTGCCATCGCACTAGGACTTTACTTCTTGCCTGATCTTATGATCAAAGCCTTTATGTGGTTTGGCCGGATCCTTGATGCAGCAATCAAGCTAGTCCTTGTATTCTCAATTGTTGAAATTTTCACTGGATTGTTCTCGACTGTATTTGGCGCATGGGGTTTCCACCCAATCATGGCCGACAAAGAAGATCAGTTCCGAGCGCTTGAAACAGCTGGTTACATTGGAATCATGCTTGCAGGTGCCTTCCCGATGGTTTACCTGCTGCAAAAATACGCAGGCGGACCGCTTGAGGCGATGGGCCGCAAAATTGGTCTGAGCAAGGAAGGCAGCGCGGGTATTGTCGCAACAATCGCGAATATCCTGGCAATGTTCAAGCTTGTAAAAACAATGCCGCCAAAGGACAAGGTCATCAATATCGCATTTGCTGTCGCATCGGCGTTCCTTCTTGGGGACCACCTGTCATTTACAGCGAATTTCCAGCCAACATTAATCCTTCCGATCATTGTCGGCAAGCTCTCTGCTGGTGTAATTGGAATCGGACTAGCTTACTGGCTGTCAGTTCCGAAAGCATTGGAGCTTGAAAAGAAGGATCGTGATGCTGGGGTAATTGGAAAAGATGAATATTTGGATCTGCACAGCGGATCAGAAACGAATAAAAGACAGGTAGTATAATCAAGTCTGCACCAGGGAGGTACTTCTAATGAGTGAAGAAAAAAAAAGGTTTATACAAGAATTCGTTCCGGGAAAACAGGTGACGTTGAGCCACATGATCGCCAATCCCGATCCAGACATGTTTGAAAAGCTAGGGATCGAGCAGGCAGGTGCGCTAGGAATCTTGACTTTGACTCCAAGTGAAACGGTCATCATCGCAGGTGATTTAGCGACAAAAGCAGCAAATGTGACGATTGGTTTTCTCGATCGATTCACAGGCAGTCTTGTTATTGTAGGAACCGTTTCCGAAGTGTCAGCGGCGATGGAGGAAATCAATCGTTTCCTTTCACAAGTATTAAAATACACACCAGCTGACATTACAAAATCTTAAGACAAATTGATGGTCTCCGCCATCATGATGGAGGGGGAACATGGCCAAACATAACAGGGCAATGCTCATTGGCGCAATTGGGGCAGGAAAGTCGACCTTGACGAATAAGCTCCTTGGACGTGAAGTTCCGGCAGTTAAGACACAGGCATTGATTTACAGAGACTGGATTGTCGATACTCCTGGTGAGTACACCGAAAATCCTTTGTTCTATAAAAACATCATGGCAACTGCTTTGGAGGTCACACATGTCCTGTACCTTCAGGACGCGACCAAGGAAAAGAATATCTTCCCGCCAGGGTTCAGCACTGGCATCAACAAGATTCCGATTGGTGTCATTACCAAAAGTGATGCGGAAGCAGCTGATATTGAAAGAGCGAAGAAAAAGCTTAAGTCAGTGATTCCTCGAGGGGTGATGATTATCACCTCGTCGGTAACCGGAAAGGGAATAGAGGAAATCCGAAAGCTTGTGCAGTGCAACTCGCTTGATGAGGTGAAAAGTGCAGCGAAACAGATGGATTCGCATACGGTCATTTTCTTATGAAACCCTTTACAATTTTAAGAAAATAAATTATAATCAAATAACAAATTAATTCTTATGGCAATGGCGCCACTTACGAATCATCTTCGCGATGATTTGTATGTGGTGCCTTTTTGTTTTTATGCTAAATTTTTACCAGTGAATGAGGTGAGGCATATGAAGCGTTACCAGCCGCAAAATGAAGAAATCAAAAGCGCTGGGATTGATATCGGCACGAGTACAACGAAGGTCGTGATCAGCCGTTTTTCCCTGATGAACATGGCAGGGGGAACGCATATGCCGCGAATTGAAATTATTGAAAAAGAAGTGCTCTACCGAAGTGAAATTCACCGCACGCCGCTTCTGGATCCAGCGACGATTGACATCAAGGCAGTGGAGCAACTGGTGAAAGATGAGTACAGCAGGGCGGGCATCAAACCGCAAGAAATCAAGACAGGCGCTGTCATCATCACCGGTGAAACGGCAACGAAAAGCAATGCTCAGGAAATGGTCCATACGCTATCCGATCATGCTGGAGAATTTCTGGTTGCGACTGCAGGTCCCGATTTGGAAGGCATCATTGCTGCCAAGGGATCAGGTGCATACGAATATTCGAAGAGAAGCGGTAAAGTGATTGCCAACATCGATATTGGTGGCGGTACGGCAAATGCGGCGGTCTATAAATCAGGCCGGCTTTGTGGAACATGTACACTTCACATCGGCGGCAGATTGATAGAATTTGTGAATGATGAAATCAAGAGCATTTCTCCTCCGGTAAAAAAACTGCTTTTGCAGCAGGGCAAGAAATTGAGTGTTGGCGACAGCCGTAATACAGACGAAATTAAAGCGCTTACAAACTTTATGGCTGACACCATTGCCAAGATGCTTGATAAAACCATTCCGGCAGATAGCCCGCTTTTGCTCGGCCACAGTCCCAATTGGGAAGAAAAGATTGACGCCATCATGTTTTCAGGCGGAGTCGGTGAATGCATCTATCTCTATGAACCAGTATTATCGAGTGGTGTTGTCTACAATGATATTGGTGAAACGCTTGCTCAATCGTTAAAAGAGAGTGATAGCTTGGCGAAATGGCCATGGATCGAACCGGAAGAAACAGTGAGGGCGACCGTACTCGGCGCTGGGACACAGACCACAGAAATAAGCGGTGCAACCATCTCAGTTGAGGCCGGGGCGCTGCCGCAGCGGAATCTCCCGGTCTATCAAATTGATTTCGGTCAAGAGTTAGAAAATGGCCTTGGAAGATTTCCTGATGAAATCGTGAAGGCACTGGAAATCTATGATCCATATCGGGAAGGTCATAATTTCGCCATCTACCTTACGGGGATGCCCTACCTTGGTTTCAAGGCTGTCCAGCAGCTGGCTGCAGCTATCCTCGCTGGGGTGGAGCAGAAGCCTGATCCGCAGCAGCCAATCGTGATCGTGCTTGAATCGGACCACGCAAAGGTTCTTGGTCAGACCCTGATTTTACAGGATAGCCAAAAAACGATCGTATGTATCGATCAAATCAAGGTCGAGCATGGAGATTACATAGATATCGGGACCCTTCTCCAAACGAATGTTGTCCCAGTTGTCGTAAAAACATTGACGTTCGAACATTGAAAAAAGTAGGTGCTACAGATGAAGCTGCAAACAACCTATTTAGGTACTGTTTATCAATTTGCATCCCTTAAGGATGTTTTTGCGAAAGCGAATGAAGAGAAATCCGGCGACAGGCTTGCTGGTATTGCTGCAGAAACAGTGCAGGAGAGGATTGCCGCGAAAGAAGTGCTCAGCCACCTGACGCTTTCGGATATCCGTGAAAATCCGCTGCTGCCTGGAGAACAGGATGAAGTGACCAGAATCATTGAGGTCCAGGTCAATGAGCCAATCTATCAATCCATCAAGAATTGGTCCATGGCAGAGCTTAGGGAATACATCCTTAGCGACTATGTTACTGGCGAGGATTTGAAAAGGCTGAGCCGGGGGCTGAACAGTGAAAGCATCGCTGCAGTTGCCAAGCTTATGTCAAACCTGGATCTTGTCACCGCCGCCAATAAAATAGAAGTCCTGACGAAGTCAAATATCACCATCGGACAAAAGGGCACCTTGGCTTCAAGGCTGCAGCCGAACCATCCAACAGACAATGTAGATGGAATGATTGCTTCGTTAAAAGAAGGGCTTTCATATGGGATAGGAGATGCTGTCATTGGGATCAACCCGGTTGATGACTCTGTTGAAAGCGTGAAGCGACTGCTCCATGCAACGCACGATTTTATCAAGCATTGGGAGATTCCGACGCAAAATAGCGTACTCGCCCATGTGACAGCTCAGATGAAGGCAATCGAACAAGGAGCGCCAGCTGATATGATTTTCCAGAGTATCGCCGGAACCGAGGCGGCAAACCGCTCATTCGGGATTACGACCTCGATGCTTGCCGAAGCGAATGATATGGCAAGGCAGCTTGGAACGGGAACGGGGCCGCAAAGGCTGTATTTTGAAACCGGCCAGGGCTCTGAGTTAAGTGCGGAAGCGCATTATGGAATCGACCAGATGACACTGGAATCACGGAACTATGGCTTTGCTAAGTATTATGATCCGTTCATCGTCAATACCGTTGTCGGCTTCATCGGACCTGAGTATCTTTACAACAACAAACAGGTAATCCGTGCCGGCCTTGAGGACCATTTCATGGGTAAAATGCATGGCATTCCAATGGGCGTGGACATTTGTTATACAAATCATATCAAGGCAGACCAGAATGATATGGAAGACCTTGGAGTATTACTGACTGCGGCTGGTGTCAATTTTATCATCGCAACGCCAATGGGTGATGACTGCATGCTCAACTACCAGTCCATGAGCTACCACGATGTGGCCACATTAAGACAGACCATGAACAAAAGGCCAGCTCCGGAGTTCGAAGCCTGGCTTGAAAAAATGGGGATTTTTGAAAATGGCAAGCTAAGCAAAATTGCTGGAGATCCAACGATTTTCTCAAGGTAGGAGGTGAGGCAATTGAATCAGGAACTTGTAGAGAAGGTTACGAGATTAATAGTGGATAAGCTTCAGAACGCGAAGGTGAATGAAACGACGGATTCGTCCTCTTCCGAATCCGGTCCGAAGGTGAAGTTCTGGAATCATGCAGACGCTGATGGGAACCAGAACCAAGGTAAAGGCAGCTTTTCAGGAAATGCTATATCACATCACCGCAATGCAGATTCACCGCATTGGGGGTCAGACCCCCAGCCGTTTAATGCGTTAACGTATCGGTCTGAAACTGCTAATCCAGCTGTAGGCAAAACGGTTACCTTTTGGGATCATAAGAAAAACACCGTCAAAAACGAAGCGGGATCAAAGGCGTGTTCAGATGTGAAACCCACTTGCGGAAAACAAGAAGTAAGCCGTCTTTTGGAAGGTATCGAGAATCCATTCGACGCAGATGAGTTAAAGCATCTGAAAGAGAAGACTCCATCCCGCATTGGTGTTGGCAGGGCAGGGACTCGGCCGAAAACGAGCACACTTCTGAAATTCAGGTACGATCATGCCGCGGCTGTCGATGCAGTGTACGGCGAGGTGAACAAGGATTTGCTCAAGGAGCTTGACTTATTCACGGTCAACACAAGAGTTCAGGATAAGGATGTGTATATCCGCCGTCCTGACTATGGAAGAAGACTATCAGATGAAGCGATCCAGGAAGTGCAGCAAAAATGCAAGAAGTCACCGACTGTCCAGATTATCGTATCTGATGGCCTTAGCTCAAAGGCGATTGACGAAAACCTGGAGGATGTCTACCTTTCCCTGCAACAATCTTTGAAAACAATGGGATTGGATACAGGAACACCTTTTTACATTGAAAAGGGAAGGGTTGCGGTCATGGATGATGTTGGTGAAATCCTCAAGCCAAAGGTCATCGTCCTGCTGATAGGGGAACGTCCTGGTCTTGTCAGCGCAGAGTCCATGAGTGCCTATTTATGCTACGAACCGCGAAAGGGAACGATCGAAGCCGACAGGATGGTCATTTCCAATATACATAAAGGTGGGATTCCACCGGTTGAGGCGGGTGCATACTTAGGTACGGTCATCCAAAAAATTTTAAAGTATGAAGCGAGTGGAGTCACGCTCGTACAAAAAGAAGAGTAGGGGGTGGGATTATGGCACTCGGACGAATACATGCTGACATCCTGGCAGTCAGGGTCATCCCGAATGTAGATGCGGCATTGGCGAAACAGTTCAATCTGCAGCCAGATCAGCGCAGCCTTGGGATTTTTACGAGCACGGTTGATGATATCGGATATACAGCCCTCGATGAAGCAACTAAAAGAGCGGATGTCGAGGTTGTGTATGCCCGTTCATTCTATGCTGGTGCAGCCCATGCATCAGGCCCGCTATCTGGTGAGATGATTGGGATCATCGCCGGTCCAAGTCCGGATGAAATTAAAAGCGGGCTGGAAGCCATCATTCAGACTGCAGAACAGGACGTCTATTTCGAAGCCTTGAATGAAGATAAAAGCCATGCGCTTTTTGCCCATGTGGTATCGAGAACAGGCTCCTTTCTTTCAAAAGAAGCTGGAATCAGGCAAGGGGAAGCCATCGCCTATTTGATTGCTCCACCGCTTGAGGCAGTATATGGTCTCGATGCAGCATTGAAAGCAGCCGATGTCGAGCTAGTGAAGTTCTTCGGTCCGCCATCTGAAACCAACTTTGGCGGCGGTTACCTGACAGGTTCACAATCCGCCTGCCAGGCAGCTGCGGATGCCTTCAGGGATGCCATCATGGATATTGCCAGAAGCCCTGGCACCTATTAAAGAAGGATGAAATCAGCAAGAAAGGAGTGTGGAAGCATGAATTTTAATTCGGATCTACAATCGATCCAGGAAATGCGCGACGCCGTTCGCACAGCGAAGGAAGCGCAGGCAAAATACATGAACTACACCCAGGAACAGGTGGATGCAATCGTTAAAGCGGTCGCTGAAGCTGCTTACGCAAAATCACTCGACCTCGCCGTGATGGCAGTCAGTGAGACAGGCATGGGAGTAGTTGAACATAAAAAAATTAAAAACGAAGTTGGCTCGATGGCCGTTTATGAATCGATTAAAGATGAAAAGACGGTTGGAGTCATCTCTGAGGACAGAGAGCTTCGAGTTACCGAGATTGCTTATCCTTACGGTGTCATCGCCGGGATTATCCCGACGACGAATCCGACATCATCAGCCATTTTTAAAACACTGATCGCCCTTAAGACAAGGAATGCGATTGTGGTCAGCCCTCACCCACGAGCAAAGAATTGCAGTGTGGAAGCATTGAAGATTTGCAACGAGGCGGCTGTCAAGGCAGGGGCACCGGATGGCTTGATTGGCTGGGTTTCCAATCCATCGATGCAGGCAACGAATGAACTGATGAAGAACAGGGATGTCAATCTCATCCTTGCAACTGGAGGAGGCGCTCTTGTCCGCGCAGCCTATGGTTCAGGCAAGCCGGCATATGGGGTAGGACCAGGTAATGTTCCGGTTTATATCGAAAAAACGGCCCAGATTCCTAAAACAGTCAAGATGATCATGGACAGCAAATCCTTTGACAACGGTACAATCTGCGCAACAGAGCAGTCGATTGTCGTGGACCAAAATGTCCGCCAAATGGTCCTCAGGGAGCTGCGTAACAACGGCGGCCATCTTCTTACTAATGAAGAGAAGGCGAAAGTGGAGAAGCTGATCTCCCCAGCGCCAGGCAAACTGAATCCTAATATCGTCGGCCAGGATGCCGTCAAAATCGCCAATATGGCTGGAGTAACGGTTCCACTTGGAACGAGGGTGCTGATTGCTGAAGAAACAAGGGTTGGCAAGGATGTACCATTCTCAATCGAGAAGCTATCCCCGATTTTCGGCTTTTACACAGCTGAAAGCTATGAGCAGGCAAAAGACTATTGTCTTCAGCTGCTAAGGCTTGGCGGCATGGGACACAGCCTGTCACTCCATACAACGGATGACAAGGTGGCAAATGATTTTGCGATGACGATGCCTGTATCAAGGATGATGGTCAACACGCTTTCATCCATTGGCGCAGTCGGAGCCACAACTGGCCTGAAGCCGTCCCTTACATTGGGATGTGGTTCATTCGGCGGCAATATCACATCCGATAATGTGACAGCCAAGCATTTGATCAATATCAAGAGAATGGCTTATGGCATTAAAGAGGTTGATATTCCTAAGCCAGGAACAGCTTCCATTCCGGTAAGCAATAAAGAGAAAAAAGAAGAGAGCCTAGAGTATATTGTCGATCAGGTTCTGAAGCAGCTGGAGCCGAATGGCATACCAGATCCAAAAGTAATCGCTGAAATGGTGAATCAAGTAATTAAACAATATAACTAACTATTAGGAGGAAATTAAAATGGCTAGAGAATTAACTGCACTTGGAATGATTGAAACTAAAGGACTTGTAGCATCTGTTGAGGCTGCTGACGCAATGGTAAAGGCTGCAAACGTACACCTGGTTGGAAAAGTACATGTGGGCGGCGGAATCGTAACTGTATTGGTACGCGGTGATGTAGGTGCTGTTAAAGCAGCAACTGACGCAGGAGCTGCAGCAGCTCAGCGTGTTGGCGAATTGATGAGTGTTCACGTCATTCCACGTCCACATAACGAGCTTGAAAGCATCCTTCCAAAGATCGATGTTGAACTACAATAGAAACGAATTTTACAGTCTAGCAGCATAATAGGTTAGGAGTTTTTCATATGAACCAGGATTCCATCCAAGCAATTGTAAAGGAAGTGGTCGCGCGTCTTTCAACGCCGGCCGCTTCCGAAAGGACAACGGTTCCGATGGCCATTTCTGCGCGCCATTGCCATTTGAGCAAGGAAGATGTTGAAGCCCTGTTTGGACTGGGTTATGAACTAACAGTAAGGTCAGAACTTTCTCAGCCTGGCCAATTTGCTGCCAATGAAACTGTCATGATCGCAGGACCGAGGGGAAGCATTGAAAAAGTGCGGATCCTCGGTCCTGCGCGCAGCATGACCCAGGTTGAGGTCAGCCAGACGGATTCCATCAAGCTCGGTCTGAAGGTGCCTGTCCGGATGTCAGGGGATATCGCTGGCTCTGCACCAATCACCATCATTGGCCCGAAAGGAAGTCTCTACAAGAAGGAAGGCTGCATTGTCGCAAGGTCGCATATCCATATGACACCTGCTGATGCCAAGGCTTTTTCCGTGGAAGATGGCGAGTGGGTCCGGGTGGTTGCTGACGGCGAGCGGCCAGTATCGTTTGATAAGGTGCTGATTCGTGTGTCGGAACGCTACAAGCTGGAAATGCACATTGATACAGACGAAGCGAATGCAGGACTTGTTTTTCCTGGCAAGGAAGGTCGTCTGGAGAAATATGGTGACCGCCGATGATTGATCGCAGCATGATTGAGACGATCGTACTGGAAGTCATTCGCGCGCTTGAAAATGAAGGGGAAACGGAGGTCACATCTGTTCGGCCTAAGCTGCTGATTGCTGGTGATGCCTCGTGGATTTTTGAAAACACGTTAGAAAAATTAAAGCAGTATTGGGACCTGAATTTTGCCAGGGAACCAAAGATTGAAGAGTGTGAGTCTGTCGAATATATCATCTTCTTCAGAGCCAGTCAGGACCTGATTGCAAAAGGGGCTTTAGGAATCGCAGATACTCCTGAAAGCATCCTCCTTGCTCACTGTCTTTTAACAGGGAAGAAAGGAACGATTGTACCGGAACCGACCCTTGAAGAGCAACTGCTGGCAAAAAAGGGGCAGTCTTTAGGAAGCAATTACATCCAAAAGCTGCTTAACTATGTCAAAGAACTCAACAGCTTCGGGTTCAAGCTTGAAACCATCGACGACTTTGCCAATCGCGGCAAGGGCAGTCAGAAAGCTGAATCCATTCCGCAGCTGCAGCCAGCATCAGCTAATGCCGGCAAGAAAAAACTTCTGACGCAGCGGGACGTACAGGATACGAAGACTGAACAAATCTTCGTCTGCAAAAATACGATCATCACTCCCTCTGCACGGGACGCTGCGAGAGAGCTAGGCAAAAGCATCGTTGTGGCAGAGTAAAAGGAGCAATGTAAAATGCAAATAGGTACAGTAGTAGGCAATGTATGGGCAACGCGAAAAGAAGATGAACTGATCGGGCTGAAATTCCTTGTCGTCCAGCCAGAATATCCGGATGGATCAGCATGTGAGATTCCGTTTGTCGCAGTAGACAAAATCGGGGCAGGCGTGGGCGATAAAGTGCTTGTCACAAGAGGAAGCGCAGCAGCCAATATGTCATCTGATACAAAGCTGCCAATCGATGCCTTGGTAGTAGGGATTATTGACTCGATTGATGTAGAGAAAGGTGGTTGGACACGTGGGTAGAGCATTAGGAATGATTGAAACACGCGGACTGATTGGTTCGATTGAAGCTGCAGATGCGATGCTGAAGTCAGCGGACGTCAGCCTTTTAAGACAGGAAAAGGTAGACGCGGCGCTTGTGACCGTGTTAATCCAGGGTGATGTTAGCGCCGTACAAGCAGCAGTGGAAGCCGGCAGTGCCGCAGCAGCAAGAGTAGGAGAGCTAGTTTCTGCTCACGTCATTCCACACCCAGATGAAGAAGTAGGAAATGTATTATTTAAGGATAAAAAAGAGGAAGCGCCAAAGCCTGCAGAACCTGTAGTCAAGCAGGAAGAGACTGTAAGCACTGAGACTGCGATCGCGCAGCCGGAAGAAAATACAGTCGAAGAAAATACGTCTGCTCCTCAAAAGCCTGGAAGAAAGAACCTTCCTAAAGAGTAAAGCGGTTCTGAAAATAGCATCAGGTAGTTTTATTCTCCATAAGAAAAGTTAGGCAGGAGGAAGATCAAATGGGATTCAAACGGAAAAAGATTGCTGTGATTGGCGCTGGTTTTACCGGAGCGACAGCAGCACTTATGCTTGCCCAGAAAGAGCTTGGCGATGTCATCATTGTCGACATCCCATCTCAGAGCAATCCGACTAAAGGGAAGGCACTGGATATGCTCGAAGCGAGCCCTGTCCAGGGATTCAGCGTCAATATCACAGGCACATCCAGCTATGAAGATATTGCTGGAGCAGATTTGGTATTAATCACCGCTGGATTGCCGCGCAAACCAGGCATGAGCCGTGACGATCTTGTCGCAACGAATGAAAAAATCATGATCGATGTCTCGCAGAATATTAAAAAATATGCGCCAGACAGCGTGATTATCGTGCTGAGCAACCCGGTAGACGCGATGACCTATGTATGCCAGAAAACGACTGGCTTTCCAAAGAACAGAGTCATTGGCCAGTCAGGCGTACTTGATACAGCACGATTCAATACATTCGTCGCCCAGGAGCTGAACGTTTCAGTCGAGGATATCTCTGGCTTTGTCTTAGGCGGTCACGGCGATGACATGGTTCCGCTCGTGCGCTATTCTTATGCAGGAGGAATTCCACTTGAAAAAATCCTGCCTGCTGAACGCATCGAAGCGATTGTGGAAAGAACACGCAAAGGCGGCGGAGAGATCGTCAATCTCCTCGGACAGGGCAGCGCGTATTACGCACCTGCAGCCTCCATGGTTCAAATGGCAGAAGCCATCTTGAAAGACAAGAAGCGAATCCTGCCATCGATTGCCTACCTTGAAGGCGAATACGGCTATCAAGGACTCTACCTAGGAGTACCAACCATCCTCGGTGGAGAAGGCATCGAAAGCATCATAGAAATACCACTCACAGAAGAAGAAAAAAGCGCCTTAGACCGATCCGCACACTCCGTAAAAAACGTCATGGAACTGCTCGCGACTAAGTAAATATGAGCATGGGTGAACATGGGGACGG
>NZ_JBALSS010000017.1:0-21633 GCF_036967045.1 Bacillus sp. JJ1609
ATAAGCACAACGATTGCGATAAGCACAACGATCGCGATAAGCACAGGGATTGGGATAAGCACAACGATCGCGATAAGCACAGAGATCGGGATAAGGATTTTCATGACTGTGGATGTAAAAAAGACAGAGACAATGATGATAATGAAAAACATTCCAGAAGCTGTGTATGTAAAAAGGTCCGAGACATCAATGACGCACAGCATGAAGTGGATCGAAAAAAGCATGGCTGTGATGTCAGCTGTGACAGATCAATAAAAGAATTGCTGAACCAATGCAAGGACTCAGACTTCGATACAATTCCTTTTAAATTATTGTGCGGCTGCAATGGAGATTGCGAGACATTTGTCGGCACAGGAGTAATAAAAATGGACGGCTGTTTTTTTGATATTCGTTCTACCTTTTTCCGTGTTGTCGATTTTGTAAGAGGCTCTGATTGCTGTGCGATTTTGGAGTTATTATGTCCAGATCGGTGCGAGGGAAAGCACAATGGAATTGAAGGCTTCATTAGGACAGGAGCTTGTTTAGAAGTTGATTTAAACGATTTTACCGGGATTACCTGCTTCCCTCCTGTGAGGGCAGAGAAAATGGACCATAAGAAAATTATGTGTTCAGACAGCAAGAAGAAGTCAAGGTAGGAAATTTTCTGTAGGAAATTCTATTCTTGTTTTTCCTAACAGGATCGTATATCCTAGTGTGTTTCCAAAAAGAATGTTGATTGAGACCCCACTCAATGCCAGTGGGGTTTCTTGATTTATCTATTTTCCGCACTTGTCCCGAATCCTCTTAATATAAACACTTAATGATAAAAAATATGTGATTGCCCTCTATCATTCGTCTATGCCATTGTCATCAAACTGGCATATAAAATAGTAAGTCAAAAGAAAGAAACGGAAATTTTCTGTTTCTTACTGCTTTTGATTATTAAAAAAAGGAGTGAATAAAATGAAGAGAAATACAGGTTGCAATACGCACCATGGCTGCCCGCCACAACTTCAATGTGATGAAGCAAAAACGATTCGGGTAGATTGTGATAATGAATCCTTTCATCCGTATGGCAATAAACTAAAATTTCCAGTTGCGGATATTCCAGTTGCTCTGGCCGAAGTAGAACTACAAGTAGTAGTAGAATCTGATATCTGGTTGCCAACTGCTGCAAAGGAAATCAAACATATGCGCCGGAACGTTTCCCTGACGCAATGCAAAGCGATCCGTTCTGCATTGGATTACAAAAAAGTTAAACTCTTTATTTCTGGTGTTGTCCACAAGAATATCCAGTATGTAGAGCAGTGCAGTGGTATGTTGAAAGACTTCAGCGTAGATGTACCATTTACATGCAGCCAGGCAGTAAAAGTCTTTAACAACCCTGACTTCGAGCAACTCAGCCAAAAGAACGCTGTCAACGAAAGAAGATTCATTGATAAAAATGGCCACGGAGCAGACCGGTGCACTTCAGGAGCATTTACGTATGAATACTACAATGAGCCTATCGAGTGCAAGCTGCTTGCTTCTTTCGTGAATGATCTAGACCTTTTCAAAGATTTTGATAATTGGGGAAGATTCAGCCGCATTACAGAAAAAATGGAACTTGGTCTATTCTTAAAATTGCTGCAGAAACAGCAGGTTGACTTAGGACACTCATATGGACACAAAGAATACGAAGAGTCTTCTTCTTCTTCCTCTTCCTCTTCCTCTTCTTCATATGAATCTGAGTATGACATGGGGTACCAGCAAAAAAACATGAAAGATAGGATGTCAGAATTACACAAGCAATATGAAGGATAATCATATACAGGGTGTCTCATTCGAGTCACCCTGTTTTACTGTTATGGTCAAAGAAACCTATTTAAGTCTACACATTGTTTCTGGAATAAATCTAGTTGCATCCTTGCAGTACCCTGGACCAATACCTTTTCATTATTAATAAATTGTTCATTCCATACGCAATGTAAATTTGCCAGATGAAAATTAATTTTCTCTGTCAAACTCTCACTGTATTCTCGGTGAAATCCTAGATCCTGGCCAAAGGGAGATGTGAACATATATTCTTTGCTGTTTTTCCATGAAAGTTCGGGTGGATGAACCCATTTTACCTTGATTATTTTCTTCCATGGTATGTGAATTTTCACAGAGTGCATCGCTCCGCAATTATCTTTACCTACATAATCAATATCTAAAAGCAGAATGCCTTTAGTAAAAAGGTTTTCAGAAGGAAGCAATACTTCAACATCAATAGAGTGGAGTGAGCAATCTACTTTCGATACAGAGGCTATTGACCTTGATAAGTTGAACGTGTCGAAAATGTCAATTTCCAAATCAACATCGGCTAGATGTACCGGTAGTTTTACTTTTGTGCAAGTTATCTCATTATCTATTCCACTGTAAGCTGCTGGAACAAGGTTCATCGATTCTTGCTCTTCATACATATCCCCATCGGATTCTAGGTGATACTGCTCCGAATCGTGACCATCATGTTCAAATTCAACATCATCAACTTTTTCTCCAGACTCATAGCCGGAAGTTAAGGATTCCTCCGATTCTTCCTCAAGGAAGCTTTGTTCATCAAAAGACGATTCTTCATCAAACGAACCCTTGCTCACATCCTTTGAATCATCCAGGTCTTCTTTATCCACATTTGTTTCGATTATATCACTTGACTCTTGATCATCGACTTCTTGATATTTACTTACCCGTAAGACAGCAGGTTTTTCTTGGAAACTTTTAATGGGTGGCGGAGCCAGGATTAAAGGCATTCCAGAACTTTTGCCTTTTGCCCTTGAACGGTTATTATTTTCAGGTTGAATCTTGCGAAGATCATAATCGATTTCTTCGAAAACTTTTTCCATTTCGATATCACTAACCGGCTGCCGTGAGTTTTGTCCATGATTTGTCCTATTGCCTTGAAATAGGTTCATTTCATGAAAAGTTCGATTTCCATTTTGCATGTTCTATGGAAGGTGCTGAATTCAGTGCATCCTTTCCCTACCCTCCCTTCTCCTTTTCTGAAAAAATACATAAAGGGGCATATACTATTGAAAGCTTAGTATAATACCCCGCCATTTTTGAAATAATTTTTATTCTGATTCGTCAAAGTAATCTGGATCATTTGTTGCTGAAGAAACACGGATTTGCTGGTTTTGCAGAACTTTTACTGTGAAATCGATAACCATTTTTTCTTCTATTTTCTCAAAAAATCCTTCATCAATCGGCGAAGCTGTTGGAAGCGGCTGACGGTCAATTGCCTCATCCCATTCAATGATTTGGCTGGATACCAGTTCACAGAAAGGCAATTCATTATAGTGCTGTGTGCTTTCCTGGTGGAACTGAGATAAATCGCTTGTCAGCAATTCGTCTTTTTCCGGGAATCCAGTAGGTAATGGTTTTGATACAAAGAAATCAAATTCCTTGCGGTTGTTCACTTGAGGCATTACTGGCTTTGACAGGAAGTGTTTGATTTCAGCAATTACCTGGAATGGAATATCTACTGTAAAAGAGTGCAGGTCAGAAGCTACAGACGATGATGAAGAAGCTTGAATATCCTGACAAGGGCTTGCATACTGGATATTTTTCCTGACAAATCCTTTAATGAATAATTTATTTGTCGGTAGCAGCAGTCTGCATTGAGTTAATTTAATTCTCTTCTTAATATCCTTGATTTCCAATACTGGCTCTGGAAAATTGATGATCGTATCCAGATTCACTTGCAGAGTTAACTCCGCAAGCACCACCGGAACTTTTGTAACAATTTTCCCAAGACTAACGTGCGGATGATGATGGTGAGGCTTGCATTCAAAGTGATCATTTGAAGGCTTGCACTCGTAATCGGGCTTTTTATTTTTATCTGATTCAAACATACATGGCTCCTCCTTAAACTCCTGAGAGTGAAGATGTTCTATCCTATGCACTTTCATTATTTGGGTCTAGGCGTTAGCCCGTAGGCAATAGCGGAATTTAAGGCAAGTACCCAGCAATTCCCCTTTAATTTCTTAGGCTGTACTTGCTTAGTGAATCCAATAAAATTTTTTTAGGAGATTTTTTTTCTTCTATTGTCATTGGCAAATTCAATCAACGTGAATATAAAATCATAAGCAAAACAAAAAAGCATGCCGTTTTCAGATTTGAAAATGGCATGCTTTAAAGCAATCACTTATCCATATTTAATGAATCTACTATGCCTATTGAGCTTGAATCCTAACTTGCTGCTTTTGTAATACTTTAATTGTGAAATCCAACATTGATTTCTCAACGATTGTTTCGAATGTTCCTTCCTCAAATGGAGCATTTCCAGGCAATGGATAGCGATCAATAGCCTCATCCCACTGAACAATCCTGCTGGAAATCAGCTCACAAAAAGGAAGCTGGTTATAGAACTGTTCGCTCACTTGATGGAATTGGGAAAGGTCGCTGGAAAGCAATTCATCTTTTTCCGGGAATCCGGGACCCAAATTTTGAGCTCTAAAGAAATCGAATTCGTTTCGTGTATTGATATCGGGGATTATTGGATTTGTAAAGAATTGGCCTGGTGCGATATTTGTTACACACTCAAATGGTACATCTACAGTCAGGGAGCGCAGCTCTGATGATACGCAGTCACTCTTGCTATTTGGGCAAGGTGTTGCATACTGGATATTCTTGCGGATGAAACCTTTGATGAACAGCGGAACGGGTCTCGTTAATAAGCCAGTTACAGGATCAACAGTGTTTCCACCTAATAATAGTCTGCACTGTACAATTTTCACCCGCTTTTTAATATCCTTGATTTCCAGAACAGGATCAGGGAAGTGAATATTGGCAACCAGATTGCTTGTTACCCGAATCTCCGCTAGTGTAATAGGCAATTGCACAATTGTTGGTCCTGCGTCTACTAATGGTGGGTTAACAGTAACATTCTCACATTGCTCCATGGAAGCAGATTGATTTACATTAACACAGCCCTTAGAACCGTGATGATCTTTAGTCATTCTTTTATTCCTCCTTATAAATTTCTTGTACAATTTATCCTATTCTTCCAGGTTTATTTGGCATAGATGAATGCATCAGTGTAAATGCGGATTTTTAAAAGATTAGAAGAATTAGGCGCAATTTTATTGGGTACTTGCACAAAAGCCCATGCCTTTTGCATAGAATTCAAAAGGAGGAGGATAAAATGAACAAACATAATTTCTTTGCGGTCGATATAGGCAACAGCTGGTATAAAGTTTTGGCCTCTGATCAAGGGGAACTGTCTGAATATCAGCTGCCAAACGCCATCGCCCTATATGATGATGAATTTTATGAAAAGCCCTATGACGAGGAAGATCTTGACCTCGAGGAAAATTTGATTGCAGAGATAAAAAGCCCAGCAATCATTAACAAAAGAGAAGTTTTTTATGCAGGAAAAGCCGCTGCAAAACAAAGAAACGTCAGCTTGACATCGAGCAATAACCAAAAAGCAGATGAGGATCGCACATATGTCCTTCTATTCGCTGCTGCAGCCTATCATGCTTCTTTAATCAATCCCGATGACATTGAAATAAATTATTCAATTGATCAATTAGCCGTTTCTCTTCCAACTACACAGTATAAGGAAAAGAAAGATTTATTGAAGCAAAGATTAATAGGGAAACACACAATTACACTTCATAAAGTTCCAGGCATTCCTGAGCCGAAGGAATTGACTGTAAAGCTAGAAATCAAAGATGTTATCGTAGGTGCGGAAGGAGCCTGTGCCTATTTGGGCTTGATTCGAGATATTGACACTTTGGCAATCAAGGACGATAACCTTGTGAAGGATTCACGTAAAGGGATCATAATCGGAGACCTTGGCGGTGACTCTGTTGATTTTGTAGGCATCAAGAATAATAAGCCGGTCGCATCAGTTGAAGGAGACCATTTTGGAATTAATTTATTCCTGGATACGATCATAAAAAAAGTCAGCAAGAATGAATTATACACTTTTGATTCAAGATCAGAACTTGAAGAGAAATTATACGCTGGACAGTCAGAATGGTATGTAGAACCTTTTGCCGGAGTCAGAAAAGATATAAGCAAATACGTGATTCCTCAATTAAAGATCATGGCTATCAAATATCTTGAACACTTTGACCGTGCCAGAAGCAGTTCCAGTGAGATTAAAGGTGCATCCCGCTATATCGCAGTAGGCGGAGCTGCAAAGCTTGCCCAAAAACAA
This sequence comes from Bacillus sp. JJ1609, assembly GCF_036967045.1. Classification (NCBI taxonomy): domain Bacteria; kingdom Bacillati; phylum Bacillota; class Bacilli; order Caryophanales; family Bacillaceae; genus Bacillus; species Bacillus sp. JJ1609. The sequence continues at coordinate 6,167 of NZ_JBALSS010000017.1, forward strand.
ATTCAGGAAGCTGCAGTAAGATGGTCAGAAAAAGGCCGCCCAATCGACCTGACTTTTCCTGAAAACCTGGAAAAATTGAATGTCTTCGGCCTCATGATCTTAGCCAAAATGAACCACCTTAAAAAACAGCATGAGAATACCGAGGAATTAATTTCCGTTGAAGGATGATCGGTATGTCAAACACTTATACGGATTACCACAATAAGATCGCGATAACTGTCCCTGAACGATATATTGATGTGAAAACTGGTGAATCATACGCTGTCTCACCAAAAATCATTGAACAAATTGAATACCATGCAGATAACAGCACACTGAACCACCTTATAATGTCGGCACTCCATCACTATCTCATTCCTAAACCTATTCTCAACGGGGGTTCTGCTGAAATACTGCAGCAGCTTGCGGATATCAGAGCAATACTCGAAAATGGTGTATACCAAATTCATCCAGCTGCTCAACCAAAGTTACGAAAAGACCAAACTGACGCAGCTAAGCTTCTCGACATGAAAGACATAGAAGATATCCTTGACGCATTTGGCGGGTAACTAAATTAAGTCAATCAAGGACGGTACATTTGTACTCGTCCTTCATTTTGTCTATTTGTATCATACAACCAATCAATGGGATATTATTTTTTTTGCAGCAAACGAAAAATGAGGGAAAGCATTTTTGGATAGTATTTTTCGAAGAATTCATGGTCTGTGGCAACGGCTTTTTTGTTATAAAACTCGATAATTTTTATAGCCGCTTCTCTTTTGTGGTTTACAGGGATATGGAAAAAGTCAATGACAGGTGAATAAGTTCCATCTCCGGCAGGGAGCAAATACCCAAATATCATATCTCCTTCACGAGGCTGGTGGTAGATCTCATTATAAACTCCTATAAGTTTTTCTTTCATTTGAAAAACATCAGTTACGACAAGAACCCTTTCTCCTACGATTTCTTCAACATAGTAGAATCCAGGCATCGTATACTTCCATTCACTGATGATTCTATGCACCTTTGGCCTTCTTCTGGTTTTATACTCCGGTGATTCAAGATAAAGCTGGAAAATCGTTTTGCTGCCATTACGAACACGGTGACATAGGATCGCCCACGAAATAATATGAGGAATCATCATGGATGATAAGTCATCATCTTGGTGTTTTTTTTCTGTAAAATCATCTATCAAATCTAGCAAATATTCTCCGTAATACTCATTCGCATAATTAAAAAGCTCTCCAATTTCGTCAAAAACCACATCCTTTAATTTTTCTTGCATCGAAATAACATTTTTCTCAATGAACATAATTTTCTCCTTTCAATCACTTAGTATCACCTCCATATGGTAGCACAAAAATTTATACAGACATGGGTAATTTTTGTCTGAATTTTTACATATATAAAGCGCTTTCTGAACGAATCTATAGAAAGAAAACCATTAGAACGTATATCCAGATGACCAGAGTTAATTTATAAACATTATCATCAAAGTTAACAAAGAGAGCCTTATCAAAACATGCTCATATTATACTTAGCAGACATCATCTCCAAAAGCTTGATTCCTCCAATACTGTTCCCTTTTTCATCTAATGCCGGTCCGAAAATTCCTATGCCAAAGCGATTAGGGACAGAACCCATGATCCCTCCTGAAACACCGCTTTTCGCCGGGATGCCAACTCTCACTGCAAACTCACCTGAAGCATTGTACATCCCACAGGTGACCATGAAGGTCTTACAAATTCTTGCTACATATGCAGGAATCAGTCTGAGATTTGTAACTGGCTCCACTCCATCCATAGCTAAGACGCAGCCGATTCTTGCCAGGTCCAGGCAATCCATTTCAATAGCGCATTGCTTCGTATATACTCTTAGCAATTCCTCAATATCTTCATCAATTACTCCGTGCTGTTTCATAAAATAGCAAAGCGCCCTGTTTAAATCAGAAGTTCTGTATTCTGATTCAGCAACTTCTTCTGAATAGCATATTGAAGAGTTGCCGGCGAGCTGCTGTATGAATGTGAGAATCCTTTCAAAACGTTCTTCTTTATTTTTCCCTTTAATCATATGCGTAACAGCCAGCGCCCCAGCATTAATCATCGGGTTCAATGGTTTGGACGGACTGAATTCCAATTTAACGATTGAATTGAAAGGGTCACCAGTTGGTTCATAGCCGACCTTACTAAAAACCGCTTCCTCTCCATAATCCATTAATGCAAGTGCAAGGGTAAGAACCTTGGAAACACTTTGAAGGGTAAGCTTTTGCTGAACATCGCCAGCAGAAACACATGTTCCATCATCATGAAAAATAGCCACCGAAAGTTCTTCAGGATGCGCTTTTGCCAGAGCGGGAATATAATCGGCCACTTTTCCCTTCCCTGTATACTTCTTTGCATCCTGAACAAGTTCATTCAATTCTGCTGTTGTTCTGCATGGCATGAAATGTTCCTCCCTTATTTATCTATTTTACAGTTACCTTGGCACTAATATTATTGCCTTTTTTCCCAAGAAAAAAGACGATGCATCCACATCGCCTTTTTCATGTAGTTTCAACTAAAACCTGCCTGATTTTAAAATTGAATAAATTATCCATAGGAACATCATAAAAGCGATGACAAATCCAATCTCAATCGCCGGCACGCTAGTCAGCATGGTATTATTCCCAAAGGTTGCCCCCACGATCAGACCAAGAACAACTATGCTAAATGCAAGAAGTGTTAAACTGAATGAAACCTGGTTACTGATTCGATCAAATTTATGAAGGATCCTGTTGATTTCCGAAAGGCTGATTTCAAATTTCAAGTCTCCCTTTGAAGTCTGGTCTAGAACATCCTCCACTTTTTTAGGGATGCTGGTTATCGTATCTGTCAAATCGTCAGCCTTGTTCCAAAGCCTTTTGCCCATTTTTAACGGGTCATAACGTTCTCTCATAAGCTGTTCGCCATATGGCTTGGCAAGCGCGATCATATCCAGGCTGGGGTCCATTTCAGAAATGATTCCTTCAATTGTAACAAGTGCCTTCCCCATCATCGTCATTTCCTTAGGCAAAATGATGCGGTGTTCCTGCGCCGCTGAAAACAGCTCCATGACGGTCAATCCTAAACTCAGACCCTCCTTAGGAGAGTGATCAACCATTTTTCTGATCGCTTCAACATTATCATAAAAGTGCCTTTCATTTATGTCAGAAGGTACGTACGCCATCCTAAAAATCGCCTTTACAATTTGATGAGTATCCTCCTGCAAGATACCCATCATCATAGAAGACGAATCATACCTCATGCTTGCGGAAAGCCTTCCGACTTGTCCAAAATCTATGAATACCAGCTGTTGGTTTTCAGGGATATAGAGAATATTGCCAGGGTGAGGATCTCCATGGAAAAAGCCTTCTCTTAATATTTGGGTAATAAAGGAACTTACCAGTAAATCCGCAATCTTCCGCTTTTCATCTATTGTAGCAGCCATTGTGTGCAGTTCATTCAGCTTTATCCCATCTATTTTTTCCATAGTAAGGATTTGGTCGGTCGAATAATTATGAAATATCTCCGGTACTTTAATAGATTCACAATCTTCGAATTGCATCTGAACAATCTCGGTATTTCGAGCTTCCTCAGAGTAATCGAGTTCCCTGCGTACCGACTCAGACAGTTCCTCTACCATCTCGGTTATATTGTAATATTCAGCCCAGTCATATCTCTGTTCAATTAGTTTAGAAAGATCCATAAGAATTTCGAGGTCTGTATACACAACCTGCCTGATGCCTGGGCGCTGTACTTTGACCATGGCAGCTTCACCTGATGGAAGGACGGCTTCATGAACCTGACCAATTGAAGCTGCGGCGATACATTCTTCATTAAATGATTGAAATACTTCATCAACTGGACGGCCAAATTCCTGATGGATTTTTGCTTTTATTTCTTCTACAGGAACAGGCGGAACCTGATCCTGCAGCATTTCTAATTCCTTAACGATTTCAGCTGGAAGCAGGTCGCTCCTAATGCTGAGCAGCTGACCAAGTTTTATAAATGCCGGTCCTAATTCCTCCAGCATGCACCTGATCCGGTACCCTGCTTCCTTAGTATTTCCATGCTTCACTTCAGCAACGATCCTGTCTTTTAAGGAAAGGACCTGAAACAGTCCTACCTCTTCCAGAACATAACCAAATCCATACTTCACTAATATTGATGCTATTTCTCTATATCTATTCAACCTTCTCAAACGCTCTGTCAACATTCCGTCACCTGCTATTATTTCACGTCTTTTGAAAAGCCAGGAGGAATACTGTCTATCCCTTGATCCGTCTGATCCAAATCCGTATTTGATTTATTGTTTCGCAGCTGTGTCAATTCCTGCTGGAGCAATACAAGCTGTGCCTGGATTGTATCTAATTCTTCCCTTGTCACAAATCCAAGCTCACTCAGCTGACTTTTTGTCATTTCCCTAAATTCCTGGTTCCACTCCTCGCTTTTAGTTTCTCCTTTTTTGAAAAAATCATCAAATATAGTATCTGCCTCTGTTTGTGTCATGCTGCCTTTTTCGATTAGCTTCATAAAAGTTTCATCAAGCTTTTCTTTTCCTGCAACTGCCGCTCCTAAACCTAGCAGAAAACCGCTTTTTAAAAAACCATTCATATAGGATCCTCCTTTTATATAAAACTATTTCCATATCTTTACCCCAAAAAGGGGCGTAATCACCCGATTAAATAAAAAACACCTGCTTTAATTAAAAGCAGATGTTACCATCATTCCAACGAATCACTTGTTCAGGCTGAAGGATCCTATATTTCACTTTTTCCACTTCTCGAGGAAATAAAACTCATGATCCGACTTTTAGGATATTGAATTTCTCCAGATATGCCCAGTTTTGCGGAGCAGGCAAGCTCAATTGCCAGTAAGTAGTTCCATATAATTGATAGAGGTCTATTTGTCTGTATTTTTCTATATAACTTCTAATATCTTCAAACCATACGATATGTTCTTCCGTACCTTTCCAATACCTGAACCAGGGGGATTTGGCTGCAGGATCATATTGAATGGCGGATCCAGTTGAAATGGCAAGATTTTGAGCTGCTAATACGGATAGTGCTTTATACTGATTTGTCCCCACTACTTTATCATGTCCATATAACCCAAGTGCAATTTGAAGTTTATTAGCAGGGATCAAGCTAACAGAATAGCGAATGACAAGGGCCAGCCACCATAATGGTGTTATCGGGTCCGGGGGGCCAGTAGGATATCCGTAGTCAATTGTCATCACCGCGACAATATCAGCTATCTCTCCGATTGTTGTGTAGTCATAGGCTCCGATAATTGGGTTCGTTGGAATATCCTCTGTTTTTGCATGGACATTCACATGTAAAATCAGATTACCCATAGCTGCTTTTAAATCTCGAAGAAACAAATTAAAATTCTCCCTCTGTGGAGGGGGGACGAATTCCAAATCGATACTAATGCCACCAAATCCTCTCTGATTTGCGAGGTTCACCAGACTTGCTATCAGATTACTTCTGAATACTGGGCTTGCTAGAACTGTGCCTGCCAGTTCCTTGCTGAAACCGCCCTCAGGCGAAGTATTTTGAACAACTAACAACGGGATGACATTCAATTCTTTACTTCTTTTTACAAATGCTGAATCATCCATTCCTGCATAGGCATAACCTTCTTTTGTAAATGAATAGTTAACGATCGCTATGAATGTCAGCTTTGGTGCTAATGCATCAAACCCAGCAAGGAAGGATTGAGGAGAACTAGGTACTATAAATCCAAGTGTGGCCATCGGTGGTTTTACAGGTGAAGGAATATTAATATTTTGGCCAATATACATCCTGTTTGGGTCGAGTCCTGGATTTGCATTCAAAATGGCGTTTACCGTTGTATCGAACTGAAGTGACAGCTTCCACAATGTATCACCAAACTTAATTTTATAAAACCGGACAATCGGCTGTAAATCCAGAATATATAGGGCTAATCCAGGAACAATAAAGTTTGCCGAAGGCAGCCCGTTCACATCAACGATGCTTTGGATTGTTACTCCATAGGTTCTAGCGATGGACCAAAGATTTTCTCCTGCTTTCACTACGTGGACAGCCATCTGATCACACCTTTTTAATGGTCTCTAAAACCATCATATGGTGACCAAGATTGTATTTATTACAAATTTGGCGAGGCACTTATCATATACTTTGCTGATTCATATATAAGTCATGAATTTATATTTTATCTAAAGAAAAATTCGATGTAACATTCGCTCTCTAAAATCTGCTAAATATTGTATTTTATTCCAACTCATCCACTGCACTCATCTCATAAAGACAATAATAAAGCAGGGTTCTTTACATACAAGAACCCTGCTTATCGTTCATTATCTCCATCGGTCGCGTCCATCCGAACGATTCCTGAACCTTGCAGAATGGCATGCGTCGCATATCTGATAAGGAGATTCTACATGGATTCCCTTACCACAGTGCCTGCACTTCTTTTTATAGTTTTTGACCTCTGACTTTAAAAATTCGTGGACATCATCACTTAACCCAGTGCGAAGTCTTTCCCAGTACACAGCTTCGGTTCTGCGGCCAAGTTTATATAAAAACAATAGATGGAGCCCGATTGCTTTATAGGATAGCTCGAGCTCCTCGAGGCTTGCTGTTTTGATAACGGGTTCTGGAAGCTCTGTCCCAGCGACGATTGCTTTGATTGTTTCCAGCCATTGATCAATAAGCGCCGGCTCTCTTGATGAGAATGGCAGGTGCAGGAAACCATACAGATCCATCATCGGCAGTCTCGCTTCAATTTCAGTGTCTCTGACATACTCATACAGTTCTCGCTCTTCTGAAAGAGAGGCTTTTTTAGTCCCCTTTGGACTTTCGAATTGGTCCCAAAGCTCAAAGAAAACTGCAAGAGAACGGTAATATTTTTGGAACCTTTCAAAGATGCCTGATGTCGGTGCTATTGAAAATATTGCAACAGGCTCATCCTCTTTTTGAAGAAGCTTTGTCATTATATTTATATCCGAGGTAAAAGCAACTTTTCCGACATTATAAATTCCTTTTCTGCCAGCCCGGCCTGCAATTTGTTTCACTTCCTGTGAGGTAAGCCGCCTTCTCCTTGTTCCATCGAATTTCTCATTTTCTAAAAAAACGATTCTCCTGATTGGCAAGTTGAGCCCCATTCCTATTGCATCGGTGGCCACTACCACAGTTGTTTCGCCTTTTATGAAACGCTCCATTTGTTTCTTTCTCGTCTCTGGTGGCATACTGCCATATATCATGCTTACCTGTCGACCACTATTCTGCAATTTAGATGCGTTCTCCAGCACTTGTCTCCGTGAAAAACATACTAGCGCATCACCTTTTTCCGTATTGTTCAGGCTAAACTCCTTGTTCTCCACCTGAAGGGGAATGTCGCGTGTATATTCATAAATTTCCATTAAATTATCTTCAAGCAGCTCCATCATAATGCTTTTAATATTCATGCTGCCAATAATATGAACTTCTTCCGCATTGGCTTTAGTAATCGCCTTATACCAGGAAAATCCACGGTCTTTATCGGCAATCATCTGAGACTCATCAATGACGACAACATGATAAAAATCCTTCTCGTGAAACATTTCGACTGTGCAGGAAATATGGGCGGCTCCTTCAACTGGCTTCTCTTCCTCACCTGTTTTAAGAGAGCACGGCACTCCTTCTGTATTCAGCTTTTCATAAACCTCAAGAGCCAGAAGCCTAAGCGGCGCCAAATATAATCCGCTCTTTGCTTCTTTCATCCTTTCGAGAGCATGGTGGGTCTTCCCGGTATTGGTTTCCCCGATATGAAGGATATACCGGACATTCCTCCGAAGTGAAGGATTGTATTCCCGACCGAATATATCTTCAAGCATTCTGGCCTCTTCTTCTTTTTGCCGCTTGAGTTCAGCCTCTTCTTCTGCCTTCCTGCGTTCCCTATCCTCAAGGTCCCGCTCATAAATCTCACGATGGATTTGTTCATCAAAAGGTATGGCTGATAATCCAAAGAGGTCACTAATGTATTCCTCCTGCAGTTTATAAAGATAGCCATCTGTATAAGCGAGCAAAATATCATGGATGACCCTTTTTATCTCTGCCTTAGAAAGCTTATCATCGAACGTATCCTCATAATCACGTATTATTTCTGTCGGGAGACTTCTCAGTACTTGATTAGACCCTATATCCTCAAAATATTTTATTACCTCTTTTTCAAAATAATACTGGTACGTTTCATATTCAAAATAATATCTTCCCCAATTGGTGGTCTGATGGATCTGGCCGGTCAATTCATCAAAGAAATCTGCTAGAATACTGTAATCATCCTGTTGAAATGAGCCCACTTCTGTCAATTTCTCTTCAAGCATGAATGTATCGATATCCTTGTATTTAGTATTTTCTTTGAAAATATTGACTAAATCTTTTGCAATATGGTATCTGATCTTTAAATATGAGATTTCCTGAGACTTTTCCAGTGTTTCTTGGGCATTGTCACTAATTTTCTCACGGATACGTGCCTTCTCCTCCAGGAGCAGTTCTTCTGCTTCTTTTTTCAAGAATTTTTTTCTAGCTTTTTCGTGCATTTCGTCCCATGTTTGACTGTCAAATGCTGTCTCAATCCAGGTAAGAACATTAAATGGTTTGTAGTCTCTCATTTCATTTCTGAAAAGCTTATTGATCAGCTTGGGGTCAACACCCTCGACAACAAACCCTCTCTCACTTAAAAAGGCTTTCTTATCGCGCTTCGAGAAGTCATTCGTTGATTTAGTAAGCCAGACATTCAGCCAAATTTGGCTGATATAAGTTTTTCTTTTCTCTAAATATTCACTAAATGATGGAGGAAATTCATGCTCACCAAGAAATTTCTCAAGATCTTCCTTTACCTTGTTTTTTGTATGCTCAACTGACTGCTGATAAATAGTATCGATTTGGTTCATATGTAAGCCCCTTGATTGGATGAAATTAATAAATGGATGGATCTATGCGCATACTGACAATTAGGGAATGTATGTTCTCATTATACTATAGCAGTGGGCGTTTTGGCTAATGCCAACCGACATTCATCTCCCACCGCATTGACCTACGCCCTTCACATTCCTTGAAGTGGGTGTCATCTGTCAGGAATTGATAAAAATCATGAAACCTTCATTTACTTTTTGGTGCAATGCAACAAAGTTTACCAAAAGAACCACAAAAATAGAGGCCGCACAAATTATTGTGCTAGCCCCTTGATTACCATTATTCGCTGAGTTAAAGGACATGCCTAAATAATTATGCTTATGCGTTCTTTACCTTCAACATTTTTACGACCCGATTCAATACTTTCTTATCCTCTTTCGTTACGCTCTTCGGCTTGATCGGCGAAACAGGCTTAATTTTTTCTGTATTTTCCGAGCAAAGAATTTCAAGATAAAATGCTGTGCTTTCACGATTTCCATTTAAATATCCCTTGAGGATTTTCATTTTATCCGAAGTACCAGTAAAATCACTTTTGTAATCCCATTCGATTTCATTTGCATATTTAGAATCCATTCTTTCCTTTAAAGCCAGTGCTTCTGAAACAGCATCCTGCGGCGTTGTGAAATATGACTGGGTTCTCCTTAATCCCTTTTTCGTATTGCCATCGCCCGCTTTTGCCTGATAAAGTTTAACGATCATTTTCCTCATCCTTTCTGGTTTGGGTCTCACGCCTTCTCATGGTTAGTCGTAACACCAGAAGACCTAAGGATTTCATTCATATACCTAGTATACCCTGTTTTCCATCGTTTACCTATTAATAAGGTGATTAGTTTAATTTCAGACGTTTCTTATAGCTTTTTCCTGGAGCAATACCTTTTTTTCTCACCTAATAAATTATGCTCCTTGACTTTTACTTATGACATTTTTTCTGTAACTGCGCTTTTTTGAGCGCCAACCGGCTTCATTGGTGACCTGGTTCTTTTTAATAGCTTTTTCTCTTTGCCTCTTTTTAATTAAGGGTTTATTTTAACCGGGCTCTATATTGATTGGAGAGAAGGACACTCACTCCGAAAAAAACTGGCACTTGAGCTTTTTCGTAACTCTACCACAAGGAAAACGAGTGCCTGGAGCAGAATTCAAGCGGCTTCTATCAATTACAATGAAAGGGTGTCCCAAGATACTTTTTGGGACACCCTCATTTTTGATGAAACAGGATAAGAAAACTATGCCACTAAAAGAAGCGCAATTCACTGGTTTTTATTTTGATAATAATGCAACTTTCTCTTTGCTTTGCTCATGACGGATTGTAGCTTGTGCTGCTGCTAGACGGGCTAGAGGCACACGATATGGAGAGCAGCTGACATAGTCGAGTCCTGCGTTGTAGCAAAATTCAATTGAACTCTTCTCGCCACCGTGCTCACCACAGATTCCTGTCTTAAGGCCTGGTTTGGTTTGACGGCCAAGGTTTACCCCGGTTTCAACTAATTTGCCCACTCCTTCACGATCAAGCACCGCAAATGGATTTTCTGGCAGGACTTTTTGTTCGATATAAGCCTGCAAGAATTTTCCTTCCGCATCATCACGGCTATATCCAAATGTTGTTTGTGTTAGATCATTTGTGCCAAAGGAGAAGAAATCCGCTTCTTCAGCAATTTGGTCTGCAGTCAAAGCAGCACGTGGAATTTCAATCATCGTACCTACTGTATATTCAAATTCCTTGCCTGTTTCTTCCTTAATCTTTTGAGCTGCCGCATTCACTAGCCCACGCATTTCCTTCAGCTCATTCACATGGCCTACAAGCGGGATCATGATCTCTGGCTGGACCTCAATGCCTTTATCAGCCAACTTCGCCACTGCATAAAAGATTGCCCTTGCTTGCATTTCATAGATTTCCGGATGGATCATGCCAAGTCGGCAGCCACGGTGGCCAAGCATTGGATTGAATTCATCCAATTGGCGGACTTTCTTTAACAATGATTCCTTTTCCTTCAGCTCTTTAGACTGCGGATCTAGGATTTGCAGCCTTGTAATTTCCACTAGAAGTTCTTCTTTATCAGGTAAAAACTCGTGAAGAGGCGGATCTAGTAAACGAATTGTGACGGGAAGACCTTGCATAACTTCAAGGATTCCTTCAAAATCGCCCTGCTGCATTGGCAGAAGCTCATCCAAAGCTTTAGTACGCTCATCATAGTTTTCGGCTAGGATCATTTTCTGAACAATCGGTACCCTTGTCGCATCCATGAACATATGTTCAGTACGGCATAGCCCAATGCCTCCTGCTCCGAACTCTAGAGCCTTGGCTGCGTCTTCTGGGTTATCCGCATTTGCGCGAACACCAATCTTGCGCTCTTCATCTGCCCATGAAAGCAGAAGCTGGAATTCATCTGAAAGCTCAGGATCAATCATCGGAATTTCTCCAAGCATGATTTCACCTGTACCGCCATCGATCGTAATGATGTCTCCGTGGTTAACTACCACTTCGCCAACGCGGAACTGTTTTTCATGTAGGTCAATCTTCATCGCCTCACATCCGCAAATACACGCCTTCCCCATACCGCGGGCAACTACAGCCGCATGGCTGGTCATACCGCCACGGCTTGTGACGACTGCCTGTGCAGCAATGATGCCGTGGATATCGTCAGGAGTTGTCTCAGGACGAACTAAAATCACTTTCTGGCCATCATTTGTAAGCGACTCAGCTTCATCAGCATCAAAAACAACCTTTCCAGTAGCCGCGCCTGGTGAGGCAGGAAGGCCTTTTGCAAGCTGTTTACGTTCAAAGTTTTCATCGATCCTGCGGTGGAGGAGCTGGTCAAGCTGTTCAGGATCAACGCGAAGCAGCGCTGCTTTTTTATCAATAATACTTTCTGCAACAAGTTCTGCAGCAATGCGGATCGCTGCCTGTGCAGTTCTTTTTCCAGTTCGAGTTTGAAGAATGAATAACTCTCCGCGCTCTACTGTGAATTCAATATCCTGCATATCTGCGTAATGCTGTTCAAGTTGTTTGCAAGTATCTACAAACTGCTGGAAAACGGCAGGCATTTCATCCTTTAATGTCTGGATTGGCTGAGGAGTACGGATACCCGCAACAACATCCTCCCCTTGTGCATTGATTAAGTATTCACCATAAAGTATATGCTCACCAGTAGATGGGTCCCTAGTGAATGCAACTCCTGTTCCGGAATCGTCACCCATGTTTCCAAAAACCATACTCTGGATATTTACTGCTGTTCCTAAATGAGAAGGGATTTTGTTCAGTCGGCGGTAAACAATCGCGCGCTGGTTGTTCCATGAATCAAATACTGCATTGATTGAAAGGAATAATTGCTCTTTTGGATCCTGTGGGAAAGGCTTTCTAGTATGCTTTGTCACGATATTTTTATAGCCTTGGATGACTTCCTTCCAGTCTTCTGCCGTCATTTCAGGATCGGAACTATAACCTTTAGCTTCTCTGGTTTCCTCTAGCAGACGTTCAAAGAAAAATACATCGACATCCAGCACAACATCACTGAACATTTGGATGAAGCGGCGGTAAGAATCATAAGCAAAACGAGGATTGTTTGTAAGCTTAGCCATTCCCTCAACCGTTTCATCATTCATTCCTAGGTTGAGGATGGTATCCATCATTCCTGGCATTGAAAATACAGCACCTGAGCGCACTGACACAAGCAGAGGATTTTCCGGATTGCCTAATTTCTTGCCTGTTTTCTCTTCAAGTTCTCCAAGGGCCTCAAGCACTTGAGCCTGGACTTCAGCAGTAATTGTTTTGCCTGCATCATAATAAGCGTTGCATGCTTCAGTTGAAATCGTGAATCCGAAAGGGACTGGGAGCCCGATACGAGTCATTTCCGCCAGGTTAGCACCCTTTCCTCCAAGAATTTCTTTCATGCCGCTGTTGCCTTCATTAAAGAGATAAACAAATTTAGACATTAAGTAAAACTCCTCTCAGTTTTTAGAATATCGAGTATTAAACCGGCTGTTTCTTCGATTGCCTTATTTGAAACGTTGATCACCGGGCAGCCAACACGCTTCATGATTTTTTCTGCGTAATCCAATTCCTCAAGAATGCGTTCGTAGCTGGCGTAATTTGCCCTGGCTCCTAATCCTAGTGCCTTTAGCCTTTCTGTCCTGATTTCATTTAATTTGTCAGGCGAGATGATCAAGCCGACGCATTTGCTTCTTGGAACCTGGAAAAGTTCATCAGGTGGCTTTACTTCAGGAACGATTGGTACATTGGCCACCTTGAAACGTTTATGAGCAAGGTACATGGAAAGCGGGGTTTTCGATGTACGGGAAACTCCGACTAAAACGATATCGGCACGGAGGATTCCGCGGGGATCCCTTCCGTCATCGTATTTAACGGCGAATTCGATCGCTTCTATCCTGCGAAAATAGTCATCATCAAGCTTTCTCATCATACCCGGCCGATGGTTTGGCTCTTTATTGAACTTTTTTTCGAAAGCACTCATGAGCGGATTCAACAAGTCGACAGCATAAATGCCTTCTTCCTCTGCCCTTTTATCAAGATAAGCTTTCAAAGCCGGAACGACGATGGTGTATGCGATGATGCAGCGCCCTTGTTTAGCGACCATGATGACATCCTCAATGTCCTCTTCGTCCTCAACGTACGAATTCCGTCGAATATCAACCTGGCCGCCATTGAATTGTGTGGCCACAGCCTTTACTACAAATTCTGCTGTTTCTCCGACAGAATCGGAAACTACATAGACAACTTCCTTCATATCCAAAACGCGCTCACTTCCTAGACAGATTTTTGCTCTACTATTTCTAAGTAAATCTTTGTAATCGTGGTTTTTGTAATTCGTCCGATAACTTCATATGTATCTGGTTTATCCTTGAGTTCACGGACGACTGGCAGTGAATCAATCCGGTTCTGGACGAGCTTCTTTGCTGCCTGGAGCATTGTTTCCTCCGGTTTTACAGTGATGATATTTGGCATTCGTGTCATGATGACGCTTACAGGAAGATCATCCAGATTCTTGTTACCAATGGCCGCCCTCAGCAAATCTTTCCTCGAAATGACTCCAGCCAGGCATCCTTCTGAATCCACCGCATAAAGCGTTCCCACATCCTCAAGGAACATCTGGACAATAGCATCATAGACTGAGGCTGACTTTTGCACGACAATCGGGTGGCCTTTATAGTCATTGACCTTCAGATCAAGAAAGGCTGTTGCTTTAAATTGTTTTTCTTTATCTTTGTTAAAAAAATAGCCCACTCTCGGCCTGGCCTCTAAACTGCCAGCCATTGTCAAAATCGCAAGGTCAGGACGAAGCGTTGCTCGAGTAAGTTTCAGCTTTTCTGCTATCTGCTCTCCCGTGATCGGGCCATCTTCCTTGACGATTTGAACGATTTCTTCCTGCCGTTTTGTTAGTTTAATAGAACTCACCACCAACTTACCTCCAATAATAATGATGTTACATTATCAAGGAATTTTTAAATGTGTTATCCTTATTAATTTATAGTATATAACATTTAACAAAAAATCAAAAGAAAAGGTTTTATTTATTCTCAAATTCTTTTAAAATAAGCAATTTATCATGTTTTAAATAGGCTATACTTTTGGTCTCATTATCTATAAATATAAAAAATTCCCCTGGATAAAAGCCAGGGGATAACATTATTCCTTTATATTTAAATCAAGCGTAACTGGGCAATGGTCGCTTCCCATAACAAAACATTCAACACCGGCATCTACGATTTCAGGGGCAAGTCTTTCGGAAATAATAAAGTAGTCAATGCGCCAGCCAATATTCCTTTCCCTAACCTTGTTCATATATGACCACCATGTATATACTCCTTCAGCATCAGGATATAAATGGCGGAACGAATCAACAAAACCACCGCTCAGCAACTCCGTCATCTTACCTCGTTCCTCGTCCGTAAAACCCGAATTCCCTCGGTTGGGCTTAGGATTTTTCAAATCAATTTCATTGTGCGCCACATTTAAATCGCCGCATAGGATGACTGGTTTATTACCGTCCAATTCCAGAAGGTATTCCCGTAGTTTGTCTTCCCAAGCCAATCGGTAGCCAAGACGCGCAAGATCACGCTGTGAATTCGGTGTGTAGACATTCACAAGGTAAAACTGTTCAAATTCAAGAGTGATCGCACGGCCTTCACAATCATATTCAGCAGACCCGATTCCGTATCTAAACGCTAAAGGCTTTTGCTTTGTGAAAATAGCTGTACCGGAATAGCCTTTTTTCTCTGCGTAGTTCCAAAACTGATGATATCCCTCTAACTCAAGATTAATCTGGCCTTCCTGAAGTTTCGTTTCCTGGATACAAAAAAGGTCAGCATCCGCCTCTTTAAAATAATCTAAAAACCCTTTGCCCGAACAGGCTCGGATTCCATTCACATTCCATGATACTAATTTCATATTCTCTCTGTTCCCCTCAGTTATTGTTTTTTTATCCCGTCCAGACTCTTAACAGAGCCAGGGTTATTGCAATAAAGATCGCATTTAAAGTATTGGCTCTGTTAAACTAGGCTGTTGATTTTCGTT
>NZ_JBALSS010000017.1:21758-30682 GCF_036967045.1 Bacillus sp. JJ1609
CATTGGGCGTTAACAGAGCTAAAGTATTAAATAGATAAATGATTCTATATCAACCCTAGCTTTATTCATCTATTTATGAAACCTTGAAATTTCATTTTTTTCTCTTACCTTGAATCATACTTATCTACAAGTCTCGACTGACCCCTTCTATTTTAGCAGTCTTTGATAATGGATTCTAATATCGCGATTCCTTTCACGATATCAGCCACAGGAGCATTTGCGAATGACAGCCTGAAATGCAGGAGCTTCTGTGCGGCATAGATTCTTCCTGGATTAATCAGCACCCCATTGGCAAAAGCTTTTCTGTATAAGTCTGTTAACGGTATTTCAGGATTCATTTTCACCCAGATGAAGAAGCCGCCTTTAGGTGCCTCCCATTCCGCGTATCGTCCTAAATGAGTTTCGAGGGCAGTAAGTACCTCATCTCTCCGCTCCCTTAATTGCTTTCTCACGATTAATAAATGCTGTTCGTATTTTCCGCTTGATAACCATTCTGCAGCAACTCTTTGCGAAAGGGAACTTGAGCCGTAATCCGTTTGCATCTTCAGGTCAGCCAGCCTGTCAATAACTCCCTGAGGCCCTGCAATCCATCCAATCCTTAAACCCGGATTAAGACTCTTTGACAGACTTCCGAGATATAAGACATTTCCGTGTTTGTCATATGACTTGATTGGCGGAGGGGGCGGTGAATCCAGCCATAAATCACCATATACATCATCCTCAATAATAGGGAGCTGAGCCCTTTCCGCCATCTGAAGCAGTTCCTTCCTCCTAGTTTCGCCCATTAAAGCACCGGTCGGATTATGGAAAGTCGGATGGCAGTATAGAACCGATTTCCTGTGATCCCTCGTTGCTTCAATTAAATGAGGCAATACTCCTTCCTGATCCATCGGGATTCCTTGCAGTTTCATGCCAGCAGATTGGAAGGTAGACAATGAATAGATATAAGAAGGATTTTCGAGAAATACAGTTGATTCCCTCTGCAATAAGCCTATTGATATGAGGTGCAGTGCCTGCAATGCTCCTGATACAACAAGAATGGAGGATGGCGGCGCTTCGATACCTTTTGGTTTCAGGTAATTGCTTATCGCTTCCCTAAGAGCGGGATTTCCTTTTGGATCTTCATAGCCGAAAGGCATAAGTTCCCTGCCAACCTTCGAGATCACTTCCTTCATTTCTTCAAGCGGAAACAGATCTTTTGAAAGCTCTCCCTTACTCAGCTGAATCATATTCTCATCAGATTCGGCAAGATTAATAGCTTGGACAGTGGCTAAGCTTGCCTGATGGGTGCCAAGCTGGACCTGTTCGTTCCAGTTCACAGGGGCATTTGAACGCATTAGTGTCCAGGTATTGTTTACGACTACTGTTCCTACCCCAAGCTTCCCCTCAACCAACCCTTCAGCAGTAAGTTCATCAAGCGCCGTAACTACTGTGCTTCTGTTTACCCCAAATCGCTTAGCAAGTTCGCGTTGGCTGGGAAGCCTGCTTCCAATTGGCCAGGTTCCATTTGTTATTTGGTCTTTTATATAGTTGATTATCACCTGATATTTTGGTGCTTTCATCAAAAGGCTCCGTTCATTTTTTAAAAATTGGTTGGTTTTGAAACTTCTTTAGTGGTTGGATACATTTTACCAATACCCGTTTATATTTGAAAGACATAAGCTGCTAGAGGCTTAAATTGGATGGTTTTTTTGAGGTGATGTCGCTTGAACATAAAAATTATGGCTGCACATGCGCTTATTATAATATTATGGGGATCGGCATTCTCCGGAATACGGCACGGACTTGAAGGATATTCACCAGAACATTTGTCGTTGCTCAGGCTTCTGATTGGTTCCCTTGCCCTTGTGATTTATGCCGGAAAAACGAAGATGAAACTGCCCGAACTAAAAGATTTGCCTGTTATTTTTTCATTTGGATTCCTTGGATTTGCGGTCTATCAGACTGCTCTTAATATTGGTGAACAGTCAGTCAGTGCAGGAGCAGCAAGCCTGCTCATTTCTACATCACCAGTCTTTATTGCTTTATTAGGAAGGATTTTTTTAAGGAGCGAACCGGCAAGAGGTACTGGCTAGGGGCTTTCATCAGCATAGCAGGGATCCTCCTTATTTCCCTGGGCTCAGGCGGTGGGGTTGAGCTCGGTTTAGGTGTCATTTTGATATTGATAGCATCACTATCCGAATCGCTTTATTTTGTTTTCCAAAAAAAATTCTTAATTAAATACGGGGCGTTGCCTTTCACAGCCTATACTATTTGAGCTGCGACTATTCTCATGCTAGTTTACGCACCAGGTTTGGGGGCACAACTGGCAGAGGCTCCTGCCGAGGCAACGGCAAGCGCCATATACCTTGGATTATTCCCTACAGTGTTCGCATATTTCGCTTTAGCTTACATTACAGCTAAATCAGGAGCTTCCGAAGCAGCAAGCTCATTGTATTTAACACCTGCTGCTTCATTCATCATTGCCTGGGTATGGCTGGGTGAAGCACCGACAATGTTGACAGTGTTCGGCGGTCTGGTCACACTCATCGGGGTGTCATTTACATATCGCAAGGAGAGTAGCATAGAAATCGAAGAAACAAAGGCATCATTTTAATTTTCCATCTATGTTATTGCCACATAAATGGAGTATTTCATAGAAACTAATATTCAAGCATCGTAGTAATTTACAAGAGGGGAATTATAAATCAAAGGTAAGCTGTTCTGTATCTCCATCCTTTTTTGATGAATGGACAGCATTTTCTTTGTTTATATCCTTCTCATACTGGAGCTTGGCATGTTTGTTCATTTTTATAACATCCACCATTGGTGTTGGATACCCTAGCTTGTAAAAGCCCGGGTATAACCACGGCTCATGTATGAATTCAACAGGGACCTTGCTTAATTCAGGAACATATCTTCGAATGAATGCCCCGTCCGGATCGTGTTGTTTTCCAATTTTGATGGGGTTTATCCATTTCACTTTTTGCTTTCCAGACAAACCAGCCTGCTTTTCTACATAATAGTTGTGAATCGCCGGCTCAAAATCCAAAAACAACTCACCCAAAGCCATGGAAGGTTTTTTGCAGTCGAGCAGCAGTGTATTACAGATAAAAGAAATGACCATTCCCCTTAAATTGAAATTTAGCCAGCCGGTTTTATGGAGGCTCCTCATCGCTGCATCAATTATCGGTATTCCTGTTTTTCCATCTGCCCAGCGCTGATACCATTCTTCCTTCCATGTTTTCCTGAGAGCACTCATTTCAGCATTGACTGGATATTCTTTCGCAAGATGGATAATTTTTGCCCGTAGGTATAGCTTTGATAAAAACTCTTCAAGCTGGCGCTGTTCTCCATCACTGCATGTTTGCAGCCGTTCATTTGTCTTTTGAAAAATCACCCGCTCAGATATATTTCCCCATGTTAAATAAGCCGAGAGCCTGCTAGATGAAAAGGATGATGGAAGAGGTTTGTCGTGATTGATGATATAATTCACGAATCTGTTCTCCAGAAATGATTCCAGCGTTTCTAGTGCTTTTATTTCACCACCCTGCTGACCAAAACGAATATTGCTGCCCTTCATCTTAAAGTTTCGGAGCTTTTTAAAATCAGTAAAAAGGAGCTCAGGTATTTTTGCTGGTATCTGTATCTTTTTTGGAGGATCTATGACAGGTTCCTTAAGACTCGCAGCCCATCGGCTTTTAAATCCCTTATCTGAAACATTTTCATATTCCGGGCCATAGGTAAACATTTTCTGGCTATTTTTATCTAACCATTTTCCGATGCTGCGTTTTAATATTGTTTCTTTATGAACATATAAAGTGAGCGATTCATATTCTTTCAGCAGCTCCTGTAACACAGCCTCTATTTCACCAATTGCAAAAAATAACTGCCCTCCTCTTTCCTGGATTTGCAAGCTCAACTCTTCCAGGCTTTCTAAGACAAATTGAAAATGGCGGGCAGAAAGTCCAGTTTCACTCCAGAATGAAGGTTCAACCACGTATAAAGGCAAAACCTCCCCGATCTTGGCTGCTTCGGCCAATGGCTGATGATCAAACATCCGTATATCTTTGTTGAAGAGAACAAGATTCATCGTTAATCACTCCATTTTTCAATCCACATATACCCTTTACCCATTAAAATCTAAAAATGGCATACCAAAATGGCTGCCATTCAATTTAACTAATTTAGTACTTCTCTTAAAAGGATTCCAAATAAAATTCCCAGAAACATCGATGTTAATGTTCCCAGCAAAAAATATTCAGCCCAGTCGCGGTCATCCATCTGCTTGAAACGTGCAATTGATTTGGCTGTCACGATGAATGCAATTGCCGGGTAAGAACCATAGTATGTAAGCAAGATGACGAGCAGGCGTTCTATATAACCGATCAGCTTCCCCCGGGATAAATCGTGCTTGTTGAAGATCATATAACTGTATTGCTCTGACAGCCCTCTATCTCCATTGCTGTTTTTAGGGTAATCCGTTTCCTTCAGGTCATTTTTAAACGTATATTTACCCTCAAAAGTTAAAAGCTGTCCTGGCAAGGATCCGAGTAAAATTCTGATGACATGTCCGCTCACAGTTGTTCCTAATATCAAGATGATCGCAAGGAACAGTATTGTGTTTAGTTCACCGATCTCGCCTCCTTCTCCCAGGAGGAGTTCTGAAAGTCTATCAAGTACAGAAACTAGCGAGGTCTTATAAAATAACTGCAAAGCTATTAAAATCATCAACAAATGCAATACCTGGTCAATGACAAAAAACCATAATTTACTTAAGTTTTCACTGTTGGTATATTGATCGACAAGCTTAATCTTAAACAGATCAATTAAAAAATGTGTACCTGTAATAAAAAGCACTGGCCAAATGATCGCTAATAAAGGGTCTAACTCCTGCCTTTGCAAATACCAGGCTAAAAACAGAACGACAGCATTTACAATTAAATGATGAAACAGATGCTTTTTAATATTCTTGAGTTTGTCCTGCACCATGTGATCTGTCTGCAGGTAAAAATCCGCTAATAAATGCGCAATGATTAAACTTAATAAAAGCATGCCGACCCCTTTCTGCAGTTACAGCCTATAAATTAAATACATCTTTCAACGGACCCTTTACATGGTTTCTGATATTTTCTTCGAGTAATTCCGGATTACACCCAGTCGAATCCCTAAACTCCTTTGCCTGAAGCGAAACCAATACACTGGAAATTTCACGATAACTGCCAAGCACGAGTTCGCTATGGCCCTTTTTAAAGTGACTATATATAGTAGGCGCTGATCTTTCAAGCAACTCTGCGATCGCATTTTGCTTTTCATATACCAAGTACAGGGAACAAACCAGCCGCTGGACATCTGTTTGCTGCTGGCTTAGAGCATTCTGCAGTTTTAGCATGCCATTTAGCAACGTTACTAGCTCATACTCATGCATGTTTCCGTTCAAGTCAAAATGAAATGTTTCTCTTACCTTTTGCTTTTTTAAGAAATCATTTGCCAGCCTTGCTTGTTTCACTAGTGGATGAATCCACTTTTCAATATCGATTTCCTCTATATTTTTATCGATGCTGCCAAAAGCCAGTCCAAAATACGGCTTATTGTTCTCAAACTTCCATAGACGACTAATGAAGAACGCGGTTACAAAGGCAGTGGCATAACCCTCTGCGAGGAATATAAGCTCATCGCCGGAACGGTGACGGACCTGAATATGTCCATAACCCTGAAACCACTTATTAATCCATTCCTCGATATCACTTAAATAAACGCTAAGTTTCTCCCCAAGCTCAGCAGAAGAAGATTTGGATATATCCATAATAAAGATTGAAGCTGGCTGCATGGCCATTCCACCTAACATTAAAATAATTAGACTAATTGATATAATTTTATATAAATTAGATAGTATAGTCAAATTCATTCAATATTAGACTTCACAATAGAACATTTTTTATACTACTCAGTACATTCCTATTGTAACAAGAGCATACGTTCGACACAATGGGTAGAAAAGTACAAAAAAAAGAGCCACAAGGGCTCTTCCATCATTTCCTATTCTTCAGTTACAACAACCTTTTCCATTACATCGCCATTGCGCATAGCCTTTGCAGCTTCCAGACCTGAAGTAACCTTGCCAAAAACAGTGTGAACACCATTTAAATGTGGTTGTGATTCATGAACGATAAAGAACTGGCTGCCGCCTGTATCTTTTCCTGCATGCGCCATTGAAAGCGAGCCTGGTACATGTGTATGTGGGTTGCCTTGCGTTTCACACTTGATTGTGTAGCCTGGACCACCTGTGCCTGTTCCAGTTGGGCAGCCACCTTGACTGACGAAACCTGGAATAACACGGTGGAAAGTCAAACCGTTGTAAAAGCCTTCGTTTGCAAGCTTTTCAAAGTTTGCAACTGTTCCAGGAGCCTCATTTGGGTATAGTTCAAATTCGATTTTCTCACCATTTTGCATCTCTATGTATCCTTTTTTAGCCATGAAAATCATCTCCTTATGTTAAAATCACTGTTATCATAACACTTTTCTAAATAAAAATGAAAGTCATGTACCCTCAAACATTAAAAATGTATTTTTGGTCCGGTTTTGTGTTAAAATATAATTGCCTCTGCCGGACATTCGCTTGTTGCGGGACACTTAACCACTGTACGGACGGCAGGGGCCCTGCTATGCAGGTATACATATACAATGAACAAAACCTTACCTGGTCGGTAAGGTTTTTCCTATATTTCTATGTTTCCTCTTAATGCAGCAATAATCCTTACTCAAAGCCTAAAGGTTCTTTCAATTACCATTTATCCCTTTCCTCAACCCATTATCGGTGCTTAACTTCACTCTATTTCACCTGTTAAACTCACAATTTAGATAAAAAGTTTTTATAAAAAGAAAATTTTATTACGCAAATTCTAATGTTTTAAAGTCTGGTAGAATGAGAATTAACTATTAGAGAACCATCAAGGAGGGTATATGCTAAATCAATTAGATTTTAAAAACAAAAAGTGGGCGATCGCGATTGCTTATGCTCTATTTGTTCTGTACATTATCATTGCAGCTGCACTGTTGTTTTTCAGCCCATACAGGCAGGCTGCCTACGAAATCAATACTTCAGGAACACATCCATATAATATCATTCCTTTCAAAACAATCAGCAACTATATCAAAGCATCCTCTCATATCAACCAGGATATCTGGATATCTAACCTTTTTGGCAATGTGCTTGCATTTCTTCCTATGGGGTTCTTCCTTCCTTTGCTCTTTAGAAGGTTTAATGGCTTCTGGAAAACGGTAGGAGCTGTCTTTTTAGCGACATCTTCAGTCGAAGTCCTGCAGTTTGTGACCAGGGTAGGCAGCTTTGATGTTGATGATATCATCCTAAATACAGTAGGTGGCATCATCGGCTACCTTTTATTTGCGATGATTTTCCGGATTATGCTGAAAAGGGTGAAAGAATAATATGGTCATTAGATCGCTTAGAAAAGATGAACAGCCACCCTGGGATTTGCTTCTTCTGGCTGATCCTTCTGTAGAAATGGTGTCATCTTATTTAAAAGGCAGCTTTTGCTATGTTGCAGAATTGGACAATTCTAATGTAGGGATAATAGTTCTGTTTCCAAAGTCGAAAGATATAGTTGAAATAATGAACATAGCCGTATCAGAATACATGCAGGGGAAAGGCATTGGTAGCAAGCTGATCAAGCATGGCATTGAAGCTGCCAAGGTAGATGGCTTTAAAACTGTGGAGATTGGTACCGGCAATTCAAGTATTAGTCAGCTAGCGCTATATCAAAAAAACGGCTTTCGGATTATCGGGATTGACCAGGACTTTTTCCTCCGCAATTATCCGGAACCCATCTTAGAAAACGGAATCCAATGTCGGGATATGATCAGGCTTTCGATACAAATTTAAAAGGCAACCCTCATACAACAGGATTGCCTTTTCATTGCTTCAATTTTCCGAGAAGCTCTGGTATCCCTTTATAAATACCCACAACTTCATCCATCTTCATTCTGACAAGCCCGCTTGACGAAGGGGCAACATAATCAATCGTTCCAGGGACAACTGATTCTTCCTGCCTTCCCCAAGGCAGTTCTTTCTTGCCGCTGTATTGCTGATAAACACCCTTGCCGACAAAACAAACGATTTTTGGATGGTATGTTTCTATTTTATGCTTAAGCTCCTGCTTTCCCTGGAGATATTCTTCTTTTGTTATTTCATCCGCAGCTTTAGTTGGTCTTGCCACAATATTTGTCATTCCGAAACCTAAATCAAGCAGCTGATAATCTTCGGTTGTATCGTATTTTCTAGGTGTAATGCCTGATTCAAAAAGAATCCTCCAAAACCTGTTATTTGGGTTTGCATAATGATGGCCGGTTTCTGACGAACGGATACTGGGGTTAAACCCCACAAAAATGACATCCAAATTCTCGCGTAGATGATCACCAATAGGTTCCACGGTCCCACTCCCCTCCTGCATCAATCATTTTCTATTGTTGTATACTGCCTCACCAATATCGCGGTGGCAATTCATTATTTTTACAAATTCCTTTAAAAATTTTCAAGTGAAAAAGAAACTCGTCATAATACATTGCTTCGTCACTTTCACAAGAATAAGCATTTGAAAAGTTATCTAAAAGTTCAGCATCTATACTTTCCTCAAGCCCGCTGAGCCACAATTTATAAGCATGTCTTTCATAAACAACGGATAAGCCGGCCCAATCAAACATATCTTCAAGTTCCTGTTCTCCCATTCTATCACTCCTTCATATTCACCTCCATTTTTCCAAAGTCCATCTTTCTTTATACTTAAAGTAAATTCCGGAATGATGACAATAAGTGACGAATGCTCCACCTTCCTAAGAGAAAAAGCCGAGTTTATTTAACCCGGCTCAGCTTGTCGACAAAGGTACAGGTCACAGATCAGTTATTGAAAACCTGTTGATTGGAGTGG
>NZ_JBALSS010000018.1:0-62485 GCF_036967045.1 Bacillus sp. JJ1609
GCGTGGGCAGATTCGAGGAAGCTATTCAATGTCCTGCGGGCTTAGCTGGACAGGTGAGACCCCGCAGGAGCGAAGCGACGAGGAGGCTCAGCGCCAGCCCCGCGGAAAGCGAAGCGCCTGGAACGAAAATCAACAGCCTTGTTTAACAGAGCCATTAATATTAGAATGGCAATTAGCATTTCGAAGGGAGAAAACAGCATGGGAAGAAAGAGTTGGGATGAGTATTTTTTGGATATTGCAGATGAGGTAGGGACGCGTTCAACTTGTCCTCGGCTGCATGTTGGCTGTGTAATTGTTAAGGATAAGCATATCGTATCGACTGGTTATAATGGGTCAATACACGGACATGAGCATTGTGAAGATGTAGGCTGTTTGATTAATGAGCAGGGAAGATGCATCAGGACTCTCCACGCAGAAGAAAATGCGGTCCTGCATGCTGATAGAGGCTTATTACAAGGAGCAACAGCCTTCGTAACTCATGAGCCTTGTGAAAAATGTGCTAAAACCCTGGCGCAATCCGGCATAAAAAGAGTGGTTTACCGCAGCGCCTATCCGAATAAATGGAATGAAATTTTTCTCAGAGATGTCGAAGTTGTTCACTTATCAAAATAGGGATGGAGAACTGAACAAATTAACTATAGAAAAGAGCCACAAAAGATGGTCATGAAGCCTGACCGTAAAGTTCGTATTAAAGGGCAAATGTTTTACTTTGCAGTCTTCTCATTATTGGGTCTGCTAACTGTGCTTGAGAATTATGTCATATATGGAGGATTGTTCTTGCTGGCGATCATCTTCCTGAATTGGATAAAAAAGTTTACTGAAGCTATGTTAATACTTCTAGGTATTTGCTTTGTAATCTACATCGCTGCTGGATCATTTGAGAAAGGAAACATGATAACCAATTTATCCGGTAATGAACAAGACTTCCTGATTTTCTTTGAAAATGAAATTAAAATGGACGGTAATCTCCTTTTTGCGTATGCAAAATTGTACCCCAGTCAGGAAAAAGTGGCCGTCAGGTACAGGATCAAAACGGAAGATGAAAAACAGAGTTTAAATAAGCAGTTGTTTCCTGGAACAGCATGTCAAGCATCTGGCAGTCTCGAGATTCCTCCTGAAGCCCGAAATCCCCATGCCTTCGATTATCGAAAATATTTGAATCGAAAGCAAATCTACTGGGTTGTCGATGTAGACCGATTGCCTGCAGAACTTTGCATCGATACATCGAGTGGAATTGTGCCTGCACTTAAAAGATTCAGGCAGAAAGAAATTTACAGGATGGAAGAGCGTTTATCAGAAGAAACCGCAGCACTTACAGCAGCTCTATTGTTTGGAGTCAGAGATCTTTTTAATCCTGAAATTGAAAGGTCATACCAGAAAATTGGGGTTGTCCATTTGCTGGCTATATCTGGATTGCATGTTGGACTCCTCGTGGGAATGCTGTATTTCACTTGTATTAGACTCGGTATTACAAAGGAAAAAACAGAGTTATTGATGCTGATTTTCCTTCCGCTTTATTCAGTTGTAACTGGTTTAGCACCCCCGGTATTGAGAGCGGCAGCCATGCTAATGTTATTGATCAGTGCAAGGCGGCATCGTTGGCAGCTTACTCCGCTTGATGCCATTTCGATGGCATTTATGCTGATGGCCTTCAGCCAGCCTTATCTTATTTATGACATAGGATTTCAGCTTTCCTTTTTAGTCAGCCTTTCCCTTGTAATCTCAGCACCAAAGATACTTACAGAATTTAAATCCTTTCCCCGCCAAACTGCAGCTGCATCTATTATTTCACAACTAGCGAGCTTGCCGATCATTCTTTCTTCCTTTTATGAAATACCGCTAATATCCGTGCTTGCAAATCTTCTATTCGTACCGCTATTTTCCTTCATTATTCTTCCTCTGCTGCTGGTCACCTACATAGCTTATTCCTTATTTGGAAGCCTTCCAGTCTTATACGTAACATTACTCGAGAATCTCATTCATCTGGTTAACAGGATATCAATTTTGCTTGCTGAAGTCCCTGGTTCCTCAATCATCATAGGCAAGCCAGGAACGAGCATATTGATTTTGCAAATCCTCATGATTCCAATATTTTTCATTCTTTGGGAAAAAACAATATCAAAAGGGTTAAAGCCGAAGAGCTGGCAATACATACTGCCAATCCTTCCACTCCTAGTACAAATAATCATTCCTTATATAAATCCGTACGGTAAAATCATCTTCATTGATGTCGGGCAGGGGGACAGCATTTTAATCAGGATGCCGTTCAACAAGGGGAATTATCTTATTGATACTGGCGGTGTCATGGCATTTGAGCAACAAGGATGGCAGAAAAGAAAGGAAGTGTATGACCCAGGAAGGAACATTGTACTTCCGTTGCTTAAAAGTGAAGGGATTAGCAAAATCGATAAGTTAATCCTTACTCATGGGGATGCAGACCATATCGGAGGCGCATCCGCTCTATTCAATGAACTACGGATTAAGCAGTTGATTTTGCCTCGGGAAACGGAAAGGTCAACTCTCGAGTTGGATATCATCAAGAAAGCACTGGGGCAAGGAACAGCTATTTATTCGGGAGGTGCAGGAGCTGGCTGGAATTCAGGAGGCGGGAACTTCAATATTCTTAACCCATCGGGTAATACAGGGGACCGGAATGAAAGATCCGTCGTTCTCCTTGCAAATATTGGCGGGAAAAAGTGGCTTTTTACAGGTGATCTCGGAAATGAAGGTGAACAAATCTTATTAAAAAATTTTGGGGACCTTGATATTGATGTTTTGAAGGTGGGACATCATGGCAGCAAATATTCAAGTTCCAAGGAGTTTATCGAAAGCATTAAACCAGAATATGCTGTAATTTCAGTCGGGGCAAAGAACAGGTATGGTCATCCAAGCGGTGAGATTTTGAATCGATTAGATCTACAAGAAGTTCGTATATTTCGAACCGATTTATCTGGTGCCGTAATATACAGATTTAAAGGCGATTCAGGAACATTTTTCACCCAGGTTCCATAGGATATAGCAAAGAGCAACGAGGTCTTTCCTTGAATATCATGTTTCTCATCGCAAAAGTAAAGAGACTGCATTTATAAATGCAGTCTCCGTAACTTTATCCTATGTAGCCGTGATTAACTCCCGATTAACTGCACGACTGTAGCAATAATGAACATTGTTGCAAAGAACCCAAAAGAAACTCCGAATCCAACACCTGAGTCAACAGCGTCATTGCGATTGCTTTGGACATTCTCTTCAAATTGATTCACAGTCAAAACCCCCCTATTTCCTTAATAGTATAAGCGATTTGTTTTGAAAAATCCAGTATTCTTCTGCCTGCTATATTTTGATTAAGGATGTTAAATGCATCCTTAAAATTGTCCAGCTCCAGCACCTGCCTCCTCGGGTCACAAGCCGCCTTGTTGTGGGAGCTGGGAACTGCCTCCTCGCAGGTTATCTTATGCCTGTAGGGGCTGATCAAGGCGCTTACGATTTTCGAATTTGACAAGAGTTGACACAAATACTTTTCCCGCTTGGGGCTAAAATAATCTTAACTTAGATGCACCGCTGTTATATAAGTATCCTAGGCCTTATATTCCAGCGTTCAATATAAATGGGGGAATTGGTCCGGAAAGGCGCGGCCAATTCCCTTAGAATGCTTGTCAAAATGTCCAAGCTTCTTTACGATAGGTATATGGCAAAACTGTACGAACGGAGCGAAAGACATTGGTAATGGACATTTGGAAAAAAATAAGCAAAAAACAAATAGATCCCGTTTATTTATTGTATGGAACAGAAGCATTTTTAATTAATGAAACCAAGCAGCTGTTAATTGAACATGTACTTGATGATGAAGAAAAGGATTTTAATTTATCCGTCTATGATTTAGAAGAAACGCCGATCGAAGTAGCCCTGGAAGATGCGGAAACCTTTCCCTTCATGGGAGAGAAGAGACTGGTTATCCTGCAGAACCCTGTCTTTTTGACTTCAGAGAAGTCTAAAGGGAAGGTGGAACATAACCTTGGAAAGCTTGAGGAATATCTTTCACAGCCTGCACCATATTCAATTGTCGTTTTTTCTGCGCCTTATGAAAAATTGGACGAACGAAAGAAAATCACCAAAGAGTTAAAAAGAAAAGCAGCCGTTATTGAAGCAAAGAAGTTAACCGAACAAGAATTAGTTACATGGGTAAAAGAAAGAGCATCCTTAAGTGGTGTTGAAATTGAAAAAGATGCTATTGAACTGTTATTGTCGTTAGCTGGAACAAATCTGTTCATGCTCACTTCAGAAATAGATAAGCTATCCCTATATGCAGGAGAAAGCCGTTCAATCAACAAAGAAATAGTCGACAGACTGACAGCTCGGTCGCTTGAGCAAAATATTTTCACCTTGGTAGACAAGGTTGTCCACCGAAATGTTGAAGGTGCATTGAGGATTTATTATGACTTATTAAAACAAAACGAAGAACCGATTAAGATCCTTTCTGTCATTACTGGACAGATAAGGCTAATCTATCAAGTAAAGGAATTATCCCGAAAAGGATATGGCCAACAGCAGATAGCGGGAACACTGAAAATTCACCCATTCAGGGTAAAACTTGCTGCAGGACAGGCAGGTTCTTTTTCGGATGAAGAATTGATGAGGATTATTAAACTGCTGGCAGATGCTGATTACCAAATGAAGACAGGCGGAATGAGAAAAGAAATGCTAATCGAAATGATCCTGTTTCAGATCAATGGGAGAAAATAGTATTTTTAAAATTCTTGTTACATACGAATTCTATTTCATTTGATTTTCCTGAAAAATAATAATACAAAATAAAAAAACGACCATAAAGGTCGTTTTTTTATTAGCATTTAAAATTAGCCATTAGCGTTTAATTTTTTCATTAAACGGGCTTTTTTGCGGGAAGCTGCGTTTTTGTGGATAAGACCTTTAGCTGCTGCTTTGTCAAGCTTGCTAGCTGCTTCAGCAAAAGAAACCTTTGCTTCAGTATCGTTGTTCACGATTGCTGCTTCTGCTTTTTTAACTGCTGTACGCATAGAAGATTTTACTGTAATGTTTTGAGCTTTGCTCGCTTCACTAGTTTTTACACGTTTGATTGCAGATTTAATGTTTGGCATTCCGTTCACCTCCTAAAAAAGCATCGAGATTTTATGGAACTCGACTTTTCCAGTACATTTCTTATTTATTAAGAACAAATGATATTTTATCAAATAGGGGTTAATAATGCAATACTCTGCTTTAATTTAAGTCTAGTGTATCGTGAATGTTTTTTTATGTAAAAGGAAAAGATAGGCAATAGTATACTGGCAACAGCCAAACTGTATGTGGAGGAATGGGACAATGAAGGAATCCGTAGATTTGAGCATGTATTCAATCAGGACAGACCTGGCAGTAGAGGCAAGGGAAATGGTGCTCGCAGACCAGGCAGCAACAGTCCATTCACAGGAAAATCTTTCACACATTGAAGGCGTGATCATTAAAGAAAAAGAAGAGAATGATATAAAAATTTCGCTTGTTGAGGTAACGGCAGAGGGTGAAAAAAATCTTGGCAAAAAGCAGGGGCAATATTTAACGATTGAGGTTGTCGGGATTCGCCAGCAGGACAGTGAACTTCAAGGAAAGGTAGAAAAGGTTTTTGCTTCGGAATTTGCTCAGTTCCTAAAGCAGGCAGGAATCAACAAGGATGCATCATGCCTTGTGGTTGGTTTGGGAAATTGGAATGTAACCCCTGATGCCCTTGGACCGCTTGTATGCGAAAATCTCCTTGTTACAAGGCACTTATTCGAACTGCAGCCAGAGCAAGTGGATGAGGGTTACCGCCCTGTAAGTGCATTATCTCCTGGAGTTATGGGCCTGACGGGAATAGAGACATCAGATATTATATTTGGGGTTGTTGAAAAAACAAAGCCTGATTTTGTTATCGCGATCGATGCACTTGCTTCCAGATCAATAGAAAGAGTCAACGCAACGATTCAAATCTCTGATACTGGCATCCATCCAGGTTCTGGTGTGGGGAATAAAAGAAAAGAGTTGAGTAAGGAAACTCTTGGAATCCCAGTAATTGCAATCGGCGTACCAACTGTAGTTGATGCAGTGTCAATCACAAGTGATACGATTGATTTTATCCTTAAGCATTTTGGCAAGGAATTGAGGGAAGGAAATAAACCTTCAAGGTCACTCGTTCCAGCGGGAATGAGCTTCGGAAAAAGAAAGAAGCTTACCGAAGAGGATCTGCCAGAAACTCAGCACCGTCAAACATTCTTAGGAATGATAGGAACTCTCGAAGACGAGGAAAAACGCAAGCTGATTTACGAAGTACTATCTCCTTTAGGACATAATTTGATGGTCACACCGAAAGAGGTTGATGTTTTCATTGAGGATATGGCGAATCTAATAGCCGGCGGTCTTAATTCTGCACTCCACTCAAACATTGATCAGGATAATTCAGGTATGTATACACATTAGTGGTATTTCTTTACTTAACTATTGCTTATCCCCATTGACCAGTTTTTTAATAAAAAGTTCAAACACAGACTTTAGATAAAACAAGCGATATAGAATTAGGAATAATTAATTTTCAAAGAGGAATTTTCAACAATTATTTCAATATGATTAAGATGAGATTACTGGTTCTATCTTCTCTAGCAAAGTCATAACATTTACTAGACTTGCACAGAGAGGTGGAACAATGAGACTTAGTAAACGATCTGGAATAATTGTAGCAGTCCAAGGTACTCATCTGGTAAAAGCAGCCCTAGCATTTGTATTCTTTCTCATTGGCATATTTTCAATCAGTGGAGTCATGACTTCACTCCGTCCTGAATATCGAATATCGTCCGATTCAGTTAATCAGGCAGCTATGAATTTGAATGGCCAGCTGCTGTTCTCTCTGATGGGGTGGGAGAACCACCAATTTCTAGAAGCGCTGCCTAAAGAAATTGAAGCTCCTAAGCTGTCGACTGTGATGTTCAAACTGTCTACCAATATTAATCTTGATGACCCCAGGAGCTTGCTCGGTAGGGAACTGCCGGGATTCTCACTGTTTGATGGGAAAATACTTGTGGCTGGTGAAGGTACCAATTATACGAATATGCCAATGGAATCCGCACCTCCTGTTGAAATATTGAAAGCAGACCAGGAGGCTGCATTGCAAAATACCGATGAACTTCCACCTGTCCCACAGAATGATACAGGAGCTCCGACTTTAACTACTGGAGGACGGAAAGCAGTATATATTTATTTTACACACACAAGGGAATCGTATCTCCCGTACTTAAAGGGTGTAACAGACCCAGATAAAGCATATCATTCAAAAGTGAATGTTACTAAAGTGGGCGACCATCTGAAAGCCGGACTAGAGAAACGTGGAATCGGAACAACTGTTGATAAAACAGATGTAATGGCCAACTTGAATAAGAAGGGTCTTGGATTTGGCAAAGCTTATCAGGAATCACGGCCAGTTGTCGAAGCCGCAATGACTGGTGACCGGAATCTGCAATATTTTATCGATATCCACCGGGACGGGTACCGCAAAGAGAAAACGACCATTCAAATCAATGGGAAATCATATGCCAAAGTCGCCTTTGTTATCGGCGGAGAAAATGCGAACCATGAAAAGAATCTTGCATTAGCGAAAGAGCTTCACCATCTTCTGGATAAAAAATATGGAAAAGGTCTTAGCAGGGGAGTCGTTGAGAAAAAGGGCGCAACCACTAATGGTAAATTTAACCAGGACTTATCACAAAATGCAATTTTAATTGAGTTTGGCGGGGTAGATAATACGTTTGAAGAGTTGAATCGTTCAGCAGATGCACTGGCCGATGTCTTCAGCGAATTTTATTGGCAGGCAGAAAAAGTAGGGGCACCTGCACAAGTACCGCCGAATAAGAAATAAATAGTTGGCTAGGTGATCGAGATGAAAATGTTTATGCTGAAAAGCATGATGCTTGCTTCCCTAATGTTCATATCCGTTTTGTTCGGCATGCAGCAGGCAAATGAAGGAATTCATAAAATGAAGGGTTATGATGATCCCCAATTCAAAAGTGCTTTTACGATTAAAGAAGAGGATGATGGATCAATTAAGAGCGCGATACTTGGTAATGATGTTTCAAGCCATGACCTCGGACAAAAAAGAAAAAAACTAGAGGAAATGAAAGCATTCAATTTTTTCTCATCAATAGGCAAAAACCTCGCTGAAGGAATATCTTATGTAATGGAAAAAACAGTGGATTTGCTAACAAGGAAGTAGAAGCAGCGGGTGATGGCCCGCTGTTTTTCTGTTTTTAGGCTCGATACTGTGACCAAAAATGGGTGGATGGGGAAAGACAGGTGACCAATGAAGCTGATTGGCACCGGGAAAGCGGGGGTGGGGTAAAATAGGTCATCAATGAAGCCTATTAGCGCGGGGGAAGTAAGATAATGGAAAATCCGGACATTCATGAAGCCTATTAGCGTCCGGGAAAAGTAAGATAATGGAAATTATGAGCGTTAACGAAGCTTATTAGTTTCCGAGAAAGTAAGATCATGGAAAATCCGGACACTAATGAAGCTTATTAGAGTTTNNATGAAGCTTATTAGAGTTTGTAATAGTAATATAATGGAAAATCCATGCATTAATGAAGCCTATTAGCGCCAGGAAAAGCAAAATAATGGAAAAGTGGGTCACCAATGAAGCCTATTAGCGCGTGAAAAAGTAAGATAATGGGAAACAGGGACACTAATGAAGTCTATTAGTGCCCGCGGAAGTAAGTTTATGGAAAATTCAGGCAATAACGAGGCCTATTAGAGTCCGAAAAAGTAAGATGATGGAAATTATGAGCACTAATGAAGCTTATTAGTACCTGTAAAAGTAAGATAATGGGAAACAGGGACACTAATGAAGCTTATTAGAGTTTTTAATAGTAATATAATGGAAAATCTGGACACTCATGAAGCCTATTAGCATCAGAAAAAGTAAAATAACGGAAAATTCAGACATTAACGAAGCCTATCAATGCCTGTAAAAGCAATAATATAGAATTTAGATATACCAATGATTTCATTGACGTTAAAAAAGGTCACCAATGATATCATTGGTGACCAAACCAAAAATTAAAAAATTATTCATAGTATGACCATTGTCCCGAACCAAAAACTATGAATTTCTCCTTCAATATCTTTCTGATTGTTTTCTTCGGAAAAATACCGCCACTCCATTCATAGATGATATTCGTAGTGATCTTTTTAGTTGGATATAAGATCTGATACTCCTCAATACATCGTAAGAGAGCGTTTTTCGTATTCTCATGCTTTCCGCATTTATTACATGTTAATATGACCAGGCGATATTCTTCCATTACCGTACCGCATGACTGGCAAAACATTCCTTTTCGCAATTGGGCATAATCATACTGGGGTATTTTGGTGAAAGGGGATTTCGTTAAATGGGATGAAAGTAATTTTTCCGATAGTCTGTCATGCTGGTTATTCAAAATCGACTTCTGATTATTAATTTGTTTAATAAAACGATTGAGATTAGTTGGGAGGAGGGTTCGCCGGTCAAGGGGGGCATGGTATAAAGTGAATTCGGGATTAATAAAAACGAGAAATGCAGCTATGGGGGTTTTTACGCCAATACTATTAAAAAGCTGTCTTAAAAGTGATTCGTTCCTCTCTAATTGGAGCCAAGGATTTTTTACTTCGGATCCGTTTTTCTTCTTGAATTTGTCACCTTCAAAATAAAATTCTCCTTCGTAGTTCTTCACCTCAAATAGATAAGTGAGATTCTCGGAAATCATCAGAGAGTCAATTTGAAAATGAGAATGACTCAACTCAAAAAGTAAATCATTGAGCACATAAGATTCTATTCCGATTTTGTGCAGATATTTATCAAACATAACCTCGCCTTCGAATCCTTTTTGGAGATTTAAATAATACTGTTTGTCTTTTTCCGCCAAATCCATCCGAAAATCCAATGCCTTCAAACCTCTTAATTCTTCTGATTCAGAGCGTTCCTTTTTAAATAACATGATCCACATCCTTTCTCCTCTATTTTTATGGAAAAGTATACAAATATCCAGTGAACGTTTTAGTACATATACAGCTCGTAGCCTATTTTAGAAAGTGAACTAGACAATTTTCATGTTTTTAAGATAGGCTAACCTGAAAATATGCACAATAAAAAAATGAGAAATCATTATAGGAAAAAATGCATCATTTCATTCACCATGGTGCGAATTTTCATTAGCATGGATGTCTCTGTTAAACAAGGCTGTTGATTTTCGTTTCAGGCGCTTCGCTTTCCGCGGGTCTGGCGCTGAGTCCGCAGGAGTCTACGCGCCTTCCACTACAATCAACAGGGTTTAAAAAAGATAAAAATCTCGATCAATCCAATATGTATGTAGACTGCACTTTTCGTTTTTCATTGAATCTTGATATTCCTGCTGATATAATCAACAATAGTGTACATGCGCGAGTATAGTAGGAGTGAAACGCAATGAACAGAGAAGATAGACTTAAAAGACAAAGTAAAATACGAAATTTTTCGATTATCGCCCATATTGACCATGGTAAGTCCACATTGGCTGACAGAATCCTTGAGAAAACGAATGCGTTGACATCTCGTGAGATGAAGGATCAGCTTTTAGACTCCATGGATTTAGAGCGTGAACGCGGAATTACGATTAAATTGAATTCAGTGCAATTGAAATATAAGGCGAAAGACGGAGAACTCTATACCTTCCATTTGATTGATACTCCAGGGCACGTCGACTTCACTTATGAGGTGTCACGAAGCCTGGCTGCTTGTGAAGGTGCTGTACTTGTAGTCGACGCCGCACAGGGAATTGAAGCCCAGACATTGGCGAACGTATACCTGGCAATCGATAATGACCTGGAGATTGTGCCGGTCATCAATAAGATCGATTTACCAAGTGCCGATCCTGAACGGGTTCGAAATGAGATTGAAGAAGTAATCGGTTTGGATGCTTCTGAAGCTGTTCTTGCGTCTGCAAAAGCAGGAATTGGGATTGAAGAAATCCTTGAACAAATCGTTGCGAAGGTTCCGGCTCCGGAAGGGGATCCCGATGCACCTTTGAAAGCCTTGATTTTTGACTCTCTATATGATGCCTACCGTGGTGTTGTAGCCTATATTCGGGTGGTCGATGGTACGGTCAAGGTTGGAGATAAAGTTAAGATGATGGCGACAGGCAAGGAATTTGAAGTGACAGAGGTAGGAGTGTTTACTCCAAAATCGACTCCTTCTGCAGAATTGACTGTTGGTGATGTAGGATTTTTAACTGCTGCTATTAAAAATGTTGGCGACACGCGTGTCGGTGATACAATCACCAATGCGAAGAACGGTGCAACTGAACCGCTTCCAGGATATCGCCGCTTGAATCCAATGGTATATTGCGGTTTATATCCAATTGATAGTGCTAAATTCAACGATTTAAGAGAAGCTCTTGAAAAACTTGAACTCAACGATTCAGCACTTCAATTTGAGCCGGAAACATCACAGGCACTAGGATTTGGATTCCGCTGCGGATTCCTTGGTCTTCTTCATATGGAAATCATCCAGGAGCGGATCGAACGTGAATTTAAAATTGATCTAATCACCACAGCACCAAGTGTTATTTACGATGTTATCATGACTGACGGTTCTGAAGTGAAGGTTGATAACCCTTCAAACATGCCAGACCCTCAAAAGATTGCACGCGTTGAAGAGCCTTATGTAAAAGCAACAATGATGGCACCGAATGATTATGTCGGTGCAATCATGGAGCTTTGTCAGGAAAAACGCGGAATTTTCATAGATATGCAATTTATGGACGAAACACGTGTGAATATCGTATATGAAATACCGTTATCCGAAATCGTTTATGATTTCTTTGACCAGCTTAAGTCAAGTACGAAAGGCTATGCATCATTTGACTATGAATTGATTGGCTATAAACCATCTAAGCTTGTTAAAATGGATATCCTTTTAAATGCTGAAAAAGTAGATGCCTTGAGTTTCATCGTTCACAATGATTTCGCATATGAACGCGGAAAGATCATCGTTGAGAAATTGAAGGATCTAATTCCTCGACAGCAGTTTGAGGTTCCAATCCAGGCAGCAATCGGTCAAAAAATCGTGGCTCGTTCTACGATTAAAGCTATGCGCAAAAACGTATTGGCTAAATGTTACGGTGGGGATATCTCACGTAAACGAAAGCTTCTTGATAAGCAAAAAGAAGGTAAGAAACGGATGAAGCAGGTTGGTTCTGTTGAAGTTCCGCAAGAAGCCTTCATGGCCGTTCTTAAAATGGACGATACTAATACAAAGAAATAAAATAAATAGCAAGGGAGGCTGGATGTGCTTGTGCAGGCAAGTGATTCTAGCCTCTTTTTTCAATAGTTAATCAACAAATCAAGGCAAAAGGCCACTTAGGAAGTGAATAATAAATGAAAGCAGCATACATCCATATTCCATTCTGCCATCATATTTGCCATTACTGCGATTTTAATAAGGTATTCATGAAAGGGCAGCCTGTTGATGAATATTTGCAATCGCTAGAAAAGGAAATGGAGCTTACAGTAAAAGGAGATCCAAGTGTTCTCGAAACGGTCTTTGTCGGTGGCGGGACACCGACTGCCTTAAATGAGATGCAACTCGAGAAACTGGTCGTGGCAATCCAAAATCAGCTTAGAATCGACAAAAATACTGAATATACCTTCGAAGCGAATCCTGGTGATCTATCAAAGGAAAAGCTGACAATCCTGAAGGAAGCTGGAGTTAATCGTTTAAGCTTTGGGGTACAAACCTTCAATGATGAACTCCTTAAAAGAATTGGCAGGAGCCATCGTGCAAAGGATGTCTTTGAATCAATCGACAATGCAAAAGCGGTTGGCTTTGAAAATATCAGCGTTGATCTTATATACAGCCTACCCGGCCAGACAAAGAAAGACGTCATAGAATCCATTCATACAGCACTAGGTCTGGGACTTGTCCATTATTCTGGCTATTCACTGATCATTGAGCCAAAAACTGTTTTTTATAACCTGATGCAAAAGGGCAAGCTTACAATTCCTGGAGAGGATGCAGAAGCTGAAATGTATGAAACGCTTATGGAGCAAATGGAGCTTCATGGGCTGTATCAATATGAAATCAGCAACTTTGCTGTTCCTGGATTTGAAAGCAGGCATAATTTAACTTATTGGAATAATGAAGAATACTATGGATTCGGAGCAGGGGCACACAGCTATGTAAACGGTATGAGGCAATCCAACTACGGTCCGCTCAAAAAATATATGGAGCCGTTGGCGAAGGATGAGCTGCCAATCATGAATGCGCACCCAGTCTCCCGCGCGGAGAAGATAGAAGAGGAAATGTTCCTGGGACTAAGGAAAACAGAAGGTGTATCGGTTCGACATTTTCAGGAAAAATTCAATGAAAATCCAATTCATTTATTTGCTGAGCA
Organism: Bacillus sp. JJ1609; assembly: GCF_036967045.1. Lineage (NCBI taxonomy): Bacteria > Bacillati > Bacillota > Bacilli > Caryophanales > Bacillaceae > Bacillus > Bacillus sp. JJ1609. The sequence continues at coordinate 13,437 of NZ_JBALSS010000018.1, forward strand.
AATTAATGAATGGTCTGAAAAAGGACTGTTAAAAATGGATGATAAACGTATCTTCTTAACTCGGCAGGGACGGATGCTCGGCAACGAAGTTTTTCAATCATTCATTGGGGTATCAAATCATTGACATCCTCAGCGTTTATTGATAAATTATTTTTAGAATTAGCACTCGTTCTTATAGAGTGCTAACAGAGGTGATGATGTTGTTAACAGATCGTCAGGTGCTAATATTGCAGGTGATTGTTGATGACTTTATTCGTTCAGCTCAGCCGATAGGTTCAAGGAGCTTGTCGAAAAAAGATGAAATAACCTTCAGTTCGGCTACAATCCGAAATGAAATGGCAGATCTAGAGGATTTAGGTTTCATTGAAAAAACCCATACTTCTTCGGGTAGAATTCCTTCGGAGAAAGGGTATCGTTATTATGTTGATAATCTTCTGCTGCCGCAAAAATTGAATCATTCAGATATGGCTGCGATTAATTCCATTTTTGCTGAAAGAATTTACGAGCTTGAAAAAATCGTTCAAAAATCAGCGAAGATCCTTTCTGAAATGACCAATTATACTTCGATTGTCTTGGGACCTGCTGTAAAGGACAATAAATTAAAAAAGCTTCAAATTGTCCCGTTGAACAAGGATACCGCGATCGCGATTATCGTAACGGATACAGGTCATGTGGAAAATAGGATGTTCCATTTTCCAACGAGTGTTGATCCTTCGGATGTTGAAAAAATGGTCAATATCCTCAATGATCGATTGGCAGGAGTCCCCCTTACAAATCTTAACTCAAAGATTTATAAGGAAATTGCTGTGTTGCTGCGTCAGCATATAAGCAGCTATGATTTGCTTCTGAATACAATAACCGATACTTTGAACATGCCTGCGCATGATAAGGTGTTTTTCGGAGGCAAGACCAATATCCTGAGCCAGCCAGAATTCAATGATGTTGAAAAAATCCGCAGTCTTATGAACATGATTGAGCAAGAGGATGGACTATATCAGCTGATCAGGAAGAATCCTGCTGGAATCAACATTAAAATCGGCACTGAAAATGATAATTCCGCCATGGAAAATTGCAGCCTCATTACAGCTACCTATTCGATGGGAGCTGAAAAACTAGGTACGATTGCTGTGCTTGGTCCAACGAGGATGGAATATTCACGCGTAATAAGCTTACTCCAATTGATCAGTACAGATCTTTCAAAGGTGTTGACAGAGCTGTATCAAAATAAATAGGCATGGAAATATTGATTAAGGGTGGAGCAGCCTGTTCCATCCCGAATTTCCATGTGTTTTCTGATGAAGACCAGATCCGTCTGGATCCTTCATTGAAATAAATGTATGGCCGGGCGTTGCCCGACCAACATCAGCGGCAAGGCCGCCATTCTTTAAGGGAGGTGAGTTAACGTGACAGAAGAAAGAAACACTGAGCAAGAGTTGAACAGCCAGTTTGAAGACGAGAAGGTTGAAGGAGTTTTTGCTGAAAATGAAGCTTCTGAACAAACTGAAGAGGTTCCTGAGCAGGAGCAAGATCCAGTTCAGCTTAGAATTGCTGAATTGGAAGCGAAGCTTGAGGATGCTGACAACCGTTACCTGCGCCTTCAGGCTGACTTTGATAACTTCCGCCGCCGATCAAGGATTGAACTTGAAGCGAGCGCTAAATATAGAGCACAAAGCGTAATCACTGATCTGCTACCGGCTATCGATAATTTTGAGAGAGCGATGAAGATGGAAGTAGATAACGAACAGGCAAAATCCCTTATGCAGGGAGTAGAAATGGTTTACCGCAGCTTGCTGGATGCTCTTAAAAATGAGGGTGTTGAAGAAATTGAAGCTGTTGGAAAAGAATTTGATCCACATCTTCACCAGGCCGTTATGCAGGCTGAAGATGAAAATTTCGGTTCTAACATCGTAGTTGAAGAGTTTCAAAAAGGCTATATGCTTAAAGACCGCGTAATTCGTCCAGCAATGGTAAAAGTGAACCAATAATCGCGGTTACATATTTTAGCTAGGAGGTAATAAATATGAGTAAAATTATCGGTATTGACTTAGGTACAACTAACTCTTGTGTTGCCGTACTTGAAGGCGGCGAACCAAAGGTTATTCCAAATCCAGAAGGAAACAGAACTACACCTTCGGTTATAGCATTTAAAAATGGCGAGCGCCAGGTAGGCGAGGTTGCTAAGCGCCAGGCTATCACAAACCCTAATACAATCATTTCAATTAAGCGTCACATGGGTACAGACCATAAAGTTGAAGCTGAGGGCAAGGAATACTCGCCTCAGGAATTATCAGCTGTCATTCTTCAATACTTGAAGTCTTATGCAGAAGACTATCTTGGTGAGCCTGTAACAAAGGCTGTCATTACAGTTCCAGCATATTTCAATGATGCAGAACGTCAGGCAACTAAGGATGCAGGAAGAATTGCCGGTCTTGAAGTTGAACGTATCATCAACGAGCCAACAGCAGCTGCCCTTGCTTACGGTCTAGACAAAATGGACGAAGACCAGACTATCCTGGTTTATGATCTTGGTGGCGGTACGTTTGACGTTTCCATCCTTGAATTGGGCGATGGAGTATTTGAAGTGAAAGCTACTGCTGGTGACAATCGTCTTGGCGGCGATGACTTTGACCAGGTAATCATTGACTATTTGGTAGAGCAATTCAAAAAAGAAAACGGCATCGATCTTTCAAAAGACAAAATGGCTCTTCAGCGCTTAAAGGATGCAGCTGAAAAAGCGAAGAAGGATCTTTCTGGTGTAACTTCTACCCAGATTTCTCTTCCATTCATCACAGCAGGAGAAGCAGGACCACTTCACCTTGAAGTGAACATGACTCGTGCAAAATTCGAAGAGCTTTCTGCTGGATTGGTAGAGCGTACTATGGGACCAACTCGTCAGGCACTTAAAGATGCTGGCTTAAGCCCATCAGAGCTTGATAAAGTAATTCTTGTCGGCGGATCAACTCGTATTCCTGCTGTTCAGGAAGCAATCAAGAAAGAAACTGGAAAAGAGCCACACAGAGGTGTTAACCCTGATGAAGTTGTAGCAATGGGTGCGGCAATCCAGGGCGGTGTAATCTCTGGTGATGTTAAGGATGTAGTCTTGCTGGACGTTACTCCGCTTTCACTTGGTATTGAGACAATGGGCGGAGTATTCACTAAGCTTATTGACCGTAACACAACCATTCCAACATCTAAATCTCAGGTATTCTCAACAGCTGCAGACAGCCAGACTGCTGTAGATATCCACGTACTTCAAGGTGAGCGTCCAATGGCTTCTGCCAATAAAACTCTTGGTCGTTTCCAATTGACTGACATTCCGCCAGCTCCACGTGGAATTCCTCAGATCGAAGTTACTTTTGATATCGATAAAAACGGTATCGTTAACGTTCGCGCGAAGGACCTTGGTACAAACAAAGAACAGCAAATCACTATCAAGTCTTCTACTGGACTTTCTGACGACGAAATCGAACGCATGGTAAGAGAAGCTGAAGAAAATGCTGAAGCGGACAAGAAGCTTAAAGAAGAAGTTGAGCTTCGCAATGAAGCTGACCAGTTAGTATTCACAGCTGAAAAGACTTTAAAAGATCTTGAAGGAAAAGTGGACGAAGCTGATGTTAAGAATGCAACTGATGCGAAAGATGAGCTGAAGGCTGCAATCGAGAAGAACGACATCGAAGAAATCCGCACTAAGAAGGATGCATTGCAGGAAATCGTCCAAAACCTTAGCGTGAAGCTTTATGAAGAAGCTGCTAAGCAAGCTCAGGCGCAACAAGGTGCACCTGGCCAAGATGGTCCTAAAGACGACAACATCGTAGATGCAGAATTTGAAGAAGTAAATGACGATAAATAATTAATTATCAAACAAAAAGTCAAAGTCAGGTCATACTTGGCTTTGGCTTTTTGTTTGTATCGACGACAAAGAATTTGGACTACTAAAATAACGCATAATAGATGTTTTAAATATTGCGCATGAATATACGGGAATGTTAGAATTATCTTTATGTGAAAAGATTCGGGAGTGGTAATCATGAGCAAACGGGATTACTATGAAGTCCTGGGAGTTAGCAAATCGGCTTCCAAGGATGAACTAAAGAAAGCGTATCGAAAGCTTTCTAAACAATTCCATCCGGACATCAATAAAGAGCCGGGAGCAGACGAAAAATTCAAAGAAGTTAAAGAAGCATATGAAGTGCTGAGCGACGACCAAAAGCGTGCCCAATATGACCAATTTGGCCATGTTGATCCGAACCAGGGCTTTGGCGGGGGAGACTTTGGCGGCGGGTTCGGCGGATTCGAAGATATCTTTAATTCTTTCTTTGGCGGTGGAGGAGGCGGCAGACGCCGTGATCCTAATGCGCCAAGGCAAGGTGCTGATCTTCAATATACAATGACTTTGAAGTTCGAAGAAGCAGTATTCGGCAAGGAAACGGATATCGAGATTCCTCGAGAAGAAACATGTGATACATGTAACGGTTCAGGAGCCAAGCCAGGAACTAAAGTTGATACATGTAAACATTGCCACGGCAGTGGTCAGCTGAATGTTGAGCAAAATACTCCATTTGGACGTATTGTCAATCGCCGTGTCTGCAATTACTGCAATGGTACCGGCAAAGAAATCAAAGAAAAATGCTCAACTTGTTCTGGAGCAGGAAAAGTTACAAGACGTAATAAAATTCATGTGAAAATTCCTGCAGGTGTAGATGATGGCCAGCAGTTAAGAGTTGCCGGAAAAGGGGAAGCTGGTATTAACGGTGGACCTTCTGGAGATCTTTATATTGTTTTCCACATAAGATCACATGAATTCTTTGAACGTGATGGCGATGATATCTATTGTGAAATGCCAATCACATTTGTCCAGGCAGCATTAGGTGACGAAGTAGAAGTGCCTACACTGCATGGCAAGGTGAAACTGAAAATCCCAACAGGCACTCAAACTGGGACTAAATTCCGCTTAAAAGGCAAGGGAGTCCCTAATGTCCGTGGATATGGTACAGGTGATCAGCATGTTCTTGTCCGAATTGTTACACCTACAAAGCTGTCTGAGAAACAAAAGCAGCTATTAAGGGAATTTGCGGACGTCAGTGGCCAATCGCCGATTGGGGAGCATGAAGAAAGCTTTTTCTCAAAAGTAAAACGAGCCTTTAAAGGTGATTAATTGAATGGAGCTGGTGTAAATGAAATGGTCTGAAATCAGCATTTTAACAACAAATGAAGCGGTTGAGCCGATTTCAAATATCCTGCACGAGGCAGGAGCAAGTGGGGTAGTGATTGAAGATCCGCTTGAGCTTGTGAAGGAAAGAGAGGACCAGTTCGGAGAAATATACCAACTTAATCCAGACGATTATCCTGAAGAAGGTGTCATCATCAAAGCTTATCTCCCGGTTAACAGCTTTCTTGGAGAAACAGTTGATGAAATTAAAGAAGCAATTAATAACCTGATTATCTATAATATCGATATCGGAATGAACAAGGTATCAATCAGTGAGGTAAATGAGGAAGAATGGGCAACTGCCTGGAAGAAGTATTACAACCCGGTAAAAATTTCCGAAAAGTTCACGATTGTCCCTACCTGGGAAGACTATACGCCAGTCCATACCGATGAATTAATCATTGAACTAGATCCAGGAATGGCTTTTGGAACAGGCACACACCCGACTACGGTTATGTGCATCCAGGCACTTGAAAGAACTGTTAAACCTGGCGACCGCGTCGTTGATGTTGGTACAGGTTCAGGGGTTCTGAGCATCGCGGCTGCAAAACTTGGTGCTATAAAAGTCGAGGCGATGGACCTTGATGATGTAGCTGTTCAAGTAGCGAAACTGAACATTAAACTAAACAAAGTTCAGGAAGGCGCAACAGTATCCCAAAACAACCTTTTAGATGGTGTAGCAGAGGGAGCAGACATAGTTGTCGCGAATATCTTGGCTGAAGTGATTCTCAGGTTCGCTGATGATGCCGGCAAAATTGTGAAAAATGGCGGCTATTTCATTACCTCTGGAATCATCCAGCAGAAAAAAGAAGTTGTTAAGGATGCGATGATCAACGCTGGTTTTGAAATTGAAGAAATTATTGCAATGGAAGACTGGGTTGCAATCATAGGCAAAAAGAAATAATCTAGGGAAAAGGGGAACATGCAATACCCCTTTTTTCTGTCTTTTATTAGTAAACAGCCTCATTTTGATTGGAAAGCAGGTGCTGTGGTGCAGCGTTATTTTATTGATGGACAAGAAAGCACGGAACGATTCATTATTAATGGCGATGATTATCATCACATTGTACGTGTCATGAGAATGAAGGCTGGGGATCAAATTATTTGTGTTTTGCCAGAGGGAAAAAGCGCGATTTGCCTTATTGCAGAAATTACCGATGAAATGGTTGTGGCAAACGTTGTAAAATGGGAAGAAGGAACCTCTGAGCTGCCGGTCCATGTTGTTATAGCGAGCGGTCTGCCTAAAGGGGATAAGCTCGAATTGATTATCCAGAAGGGCACAGAACTTGGTGCCTATGAATTTGTCCCCTTCACCGCATCCCGCTCAGTTGTCAAATGGGATGGCAAGAAAGCCGCCAAAAAGATTGAACGGTGGCAAAAAATTGCCAAAGAAGCTGCTGAACAGTCTCATCGCATCAGAATTCCCAATGTAAAAGAACCGGTTAGTGTCAAAGAACTTATTAAGGCCAGCAGTAAGTACGAGCATAAGCTTATAGCCTATGAGGAGGAAGCAAGGGAGGGTGAAGCGTCGGTCCTTTCTTCAACTCTAAAGAAAATGCAGGCAGGCGACAGCCTCCTGATCGTCTTTGGTCCGGAAGGCGGATTGACTTCCGAGGAGGTTTCCCTTCTTGCAGAAAACGGCTTTGAATCATGTGGTCTTGGACCGCGCATCTTGCGTACAGAAACAGCGCCATTATATGTACTGTCAGCTGTTTCCTATCATTTTGAATTATTGGGGTGAAAATAATGCCTACAGTTGCGTTTCATACATTAGGTTGTAAGGTTAATCATTACGAAACAGAAGCCATTTGGCAGTTATTTAAAGAAAAAGGATATGAGAGAGTAGATTTTGAAGCGATCTCTGATGTATATATTATCAATACATGTACAGTAACAAATACCGGAGACAAGAAAAGCCGCCAGGTCATTCGTCGGGCAGTGAGGAAAAATCCGGATGGCGTTATTTGTGTAACCGGCTGCTATGCTCAAACATCACCTGCAGAAATCATGGCGATTCCTGGAGTTGATATCGTTGTAGGAACACAGGATCGCGTAAAAATGCTTGAGTATATTGAACAGTACAAGCAGGAGCGCCAGCCTATCAATGCTGTTAGGAACATCATGAAGAACCGCGTATATGAAGAGTTAGATGTTCCAGCGTTTACGGACCGTACAAGAGCTTCATTGAAGATCCAGGAAGGCTGCAACAATTTCTGCACCTTCTGCATCATCCCTTGGGCACGCGGCTTGATGAGATCACGTGATCCACAGGAAGTTATCCGCCAGGCGCAACAGCTTGTGGACGCGGGCTATAAGGAGATCGTCCTTACAGGCATCCACACAGGCGGCTATGGAGAAGATATGAAAGATTATAACCTTGCTGCTCTTCTTAGAGACTTGGAAGCACAGGTTAGTGGCTTGAAGCGTCTTCGTATTTCCTCAATTGAAGCAAGCCAGATTTCAGATGAAGTGATTGAAGTAATCGATCAGTCCAATATCATCGTCCGCCATCTGCACATCCCGCTTCAGTCTGGTTCTGACACAGTATTGAAGAGAATGCGCAGGAAATATACGATGGAATTCTTCGGTGAGCGCCTCGACCGTTTAAAAGAAGTACTGCCGGGTCTTGCAGTAACTTCTGATATCATCGTCGGCTTTCCGGGAGAAACAGAAGAAGAATTTATGGAAACGTATAATTTCATTAAAAAACATCAGTTTTCAGAACTTCATGTTTTCCCTTATTCAAAACGTACAGGCACTCCTGCTGCGAGAATGGAAGACCAAGTGAATGAGGATGTTAAAAATGAACGTGTGCACCGCTTGATCCAGCTTTCAGACCAGCTGGCTAAGGAATATGCTTCTCAATTTGAGAATGAAGTGCTTGAGGTCATTCCAGAAGAGATTTATAAAGAAGCACCTGAGAGTGGTCTATACGTAGGTTATACAGATAACTATCTGAAAGTGGTTTTCCCTGCAACTGAAGCTATGATCGGAAAAATCGTTAAGGTCAAGATTGTAAAAGCAGGCTACCCATTCAATGAAGGACAATTTGTTCGAGTTTTAGTAGATGAAAATGCAGTTGAAGAGGCTGCAGTTTAATAATAGTGAGCTGGCGAAGATGCCAGCTCATTTTTCAATTATGTAAAAAAACAGCAGTGAAATGTTAGTCCTACACTTCATTATCATCGCTGAAAATAAGAAGGATATCGACGAACTGTTAAAATTGAGTTTTTTCAAATTGACCAGCCAGTAATCAGCTGCTCGGACTTGTGAATTATTATACTAATTAATCCGCTTTCCATGAACGAACTCGACCATTCTGCCGAATTTTTCAGCGAAAGGAAGGACCAGCAGTGAAGCAATGACATTATATACTACACTAATATGTGCAAGCTGTACCTCAGCGCGGTGGGCGGTCAGAGGTACTAGGCCTGCAAGCTGATCAATGAACGGATAGAAGGCAGCTGCGCCTGCAACATTAAGCCAGACATGGGCATAGGCAGTCAGCCGTGCTTCCCGACCGGCACCGATCGAAGCAAGCAATGCGGTAATACACGTACCTATATTTGCGCCAAGCATAGCTGCGATGGCTGAATCCATCTTTAGCGTTCCTTCTGTAAGGAAGCCCATGATTATCCCAGTCATTGCAGTGCTGGATTGAATCAGTCCAGTGACAATCGTGCCGGTTAGTATACTGGTCACATGACTATTATTCAGGTTACCGAGAGCACTTTCCACAATCGGGATGCTTGTCACTGGGTCTGCCAGGAACGTAAAGCCACGCATTGCCGCAAATATTGCTGCAATCCCAAAGGAAATCGCGCCAAAGTTTTTCCATGTACTATTTTTTGTCATAAGCAGCATCGCACCGATAATTGCCATGGGAACAATGAATCCATCTATATTGAATGTTATTAGCTCCAGTGTAAATGTTGTCCCGATGTTTGAACCAAGAATGATTCCAATTGATTGTGAAAACTTTAGCAAACCAGCTGAGATTAAACCAATGGTGATGACCATTACAGCGGAACTGCTGTGCAAAAGAGCTGTAACAACTGTTCCGGCAATTAGTCCTTTTAAAGGAGTATCAGTCATGACTGAGAGCCAGTTCTTCATCCTGCTTGCCGAAAGCTGAAAAAGCCCTTTTCTTAATAACATCATTCCACTTAGAAAAATACCTAGGAACAAAAGAAATAATAATAGATAGACCATCACATTCACCCTTTCATTAAAATGTATGAAGGGCGGTGCTGGACATGCATATAAATTTTCATGCAGGATAAAACTCAACATATGCACATTATTAAAAACAAGGGCTAATTACAGTTGACCTCATGGCGCTGTTATATTATAATTGCAAGGTACATGGTTTCCATGTGTTTTGGTGTTAGTGTGTTGTGCTCGGAGGGAGGGAAAGAGAATGTCTAAAACTGTCGTTCGTAAAAACGAATCGCTTGAAGATGCTCTTCGACGCTTCAAACGTACTGTATCTAAATCAGGTACTATCCAAGAAGCTAGAAAGCGCGAATTCTACGAAAAACCTAGTGTAAAGCGTAAGAAAAAGTCTGAAGCTGCTAGAAAACGCAAGTTCTAAGAGAGGGTGGAATCAAATTGAGTCTGCTCGAGCGTTTAAATAATGATATGAAACAAGCGATGAAGAACAAAGAAAAGGACAGACTCACTACGATTCGGATGATCAAAGCCTCTTTGCAGAATGAAGCAATTAAGGTCGGCAAACAGGAGTTATCCGAAGAAGAAGAGTTAACTGTACTTTCTCGTGAAGTGAAACAACGCAAAGATTCCCTCCAGGAATTTGAAAAGGCGGGTCGTGAAGACCTGGTTGAAAAGATACAAACAGAACTAAAGCATGTCGAGGTTTACATGCCACAGCAGCTAAGCGAAGAAGAAGTGACGGCAATCGTCAAAGACGCTATCGCAGAGACAGGTGCGGCATCGAAAGCCGATATGGGTAGAGTAATGGCTGTCATTATGCCTAAAGTAAAAGGTAAAGCAGACGGATCTCTCGTTAATAAACTTGTACAACAACACCTTTCATAAAAGCTCGAAGGCCGTAAGATTCTCTTACGGCCTTTTTAGCATAAACAAAGGGTGGATATACATATAAATGATTGGCTAAGGCTCGCGACTTTTAGATGCTCATTCATAATAGGTCATTCTATTGCCATTTTAGTGCATAAAAATATGAATAAGTTTGTCTAAGCGGTCTTTTTTAATTGATTCAGAAAACGATATTTATACCAAAACAGCCTTTGTTTAAAACTGATAAAATTTTGAAACCTTTCTGAATGCGGTTACGTAATACCATTATGGCCTTGTTTTTATGAATGGGGGTGCCAATTTGAAAATTAAATCAGTGATTGCCAGCCTGATCATCCTTTTGTCACTGGCTGGGCTGATCAATCCGTTTACCGCTGATGCGAAAGAGAAGGTAGTTTACGTTGTTCCTATTGAAGAAACAGTCGAAAAAGGCTTGCTTGCCTTTTTACAAAGAGCCGTGACTGAAGCAGAAGAGGCGAACGCAGAAGCCATCATTTTTGATGTGAATACTCCCGGCGGGGCAGTGGACGCTGCAGGTGGCATTGGCAAACTTTTAACTGGAACTGAACTGAAAACTATTGCTTTTGTAAACAAGCAAGCTTTATCCGCAGGAGCCTATATCTCTTTGAACACAGACGAAATCTATATGGTTCCGGGTTCCACGATGGGCTCTGCCGCGATCATTGACCAGCAGGGCAATACAGCAGGTAAAAAGGCTGAATCCTATTGGTTTGCGGCAATGAAGAGCGCGGCGGTCGAAAGCGGGAGGGATCCGATTTATGCTCAGGCAATGGCCGATGAAAGTATAGACCTGCCGGAGTTAGGTGCTGGGAAGGGGAAATTACTGACACTGACTGCAGAGCAGGCGAGGGAGGTTGGGTATTCTGAAGGGACTGTAAAAAATCTGGATGAATTGCTAGATAAGCTAGGTTATGAAAATGCGGAAATCAGGAATGTGAATGAAACATTCGCTGAAAAGCTTGCAAGATTTCTGACGCATCCGGTTGTTATCCCGATTTTGCTGACAATCGGCAGCCTTGGCCTTGTTTTGGAGCTTTACTCCCCAGGATTTGGTTTGCCAGGTTTAGCTGGACTTTCATCGCTGCTATTATTTTTCTATGGTCATCTTGTTGCCGGTCTTGCCGGCTTTGAAACAGTGATTTTATTCGCCCTGGGAATTGGACTGATCCTGCTGGAGTTTTTCATTCCAGGAGGGATAGCAGGAGCAATCGGGTTTGTAGCCGTAATCGCCAGCTTTTTTATCGCTTCAGATAATATGGTCCATATGGGCATATCGATATTGATAGCCTTGAGTGCCTCTATACTTCTATCAATTTTAATGATAAGGGTGTTTGGAAAAAGGATGAAACTATTCAAGCGGATCATACTGACAGATTCAACGAGCACTGAAAAGGGATATGTTTCGAACAAGAATCGGCTGGAGCTTATTGGAGTTGAGGGAATCACTTTGACACCCTTGAGGCCGTCTGGAACAATATTGGTAGATGATGAGCGCATTGATGTTGTAAGTGAAGGTGCATTCATATCTAAGGATACAAGAGTAAGGATTATAAAAACAGAAGGATCACGAATTGTGGTTAGAGAGGTTAAAAATCTTTAATAAAGGCTATTTTGCGAAATCTTTATTTTCCCCTTTCTAATGCTAATAATTATAAGCCAACTTTAGTGGAGTCTTTAAGCCACTATGTGACACTTTTGGTACCGTCTTGTGAAAAAGTCTAATAAAAATTATTGAGGAGGCACAAAAATGATTGAAGCAGGAACAGCATTTGTTTTAATTGCAATCGTACTTGCGGTAATTTTACTCGGCGTATTACTGACATTTGTTCCAGTAATGCTCTGGATTTCAGCATTGGCTGCAGGTGTAAGAGTCAGCATATTCACCCTGATCGGGATGAGGCTTAGAAGGGTAATTCCTAGCAGGGTTATCAATCCGATGATCAAAGCACACAAAGCGGGTCTGAATGTAACGACTAACCAGCTAGAGAGCCATTACCTTGCTGGTGGTAATGTTGACAGAGTCGTAAATGCCTTAATCGCGGCACACCGTGCTAACATTGAATTATCTTTTGAAAGAGCAGCAGCAATTGACCTTGCAGGGCGTGATGTCCTGGAGGCTGTTCAAATGAGCGTAAATCCGAAGGTAATCGAAACTCCTTTCATTGCCGGGGTTGCAATGGACGGAATTGAAGTTAAAGCCAAAGCTAGAATTACCGTTAGAGCAAACATCGACAGGCTTGTCGGGGGTGCTGGTGAGGAAACGATTGTTGCCCGTGTTGGTGAAGGGATCGTATCAACTATTGGTTCATCTGATAACCACAAAAAAGTGCTGGAAAATCCAGACATGATTTCGCAAACAGTTCTTTCAAAAGGATTGGATGCGGGAACTGCTTTTGAAATCTTATCCATTGATATTGCGGATGTAGATATCGGGAAAAATATTGGAGCGGAACTTCAGACAGAACAGGCAGAGGCTGACAAGAAAATTGCTCAGGCTAAAGCCGAAGAGCGCCGTGCTATGGCGGTTGCACAGGAGCAGGAAATGAAAGCACGCGTTCAGGAAATGAGAGCGAAGGTGGTCGAAGCCGAAGCAACCGTACCGCTGGCTATGGCGGAAGCGCTGCGTGAAGGCAATATTGGTGTTATGGATTATATGAACATCCAGAACATTTCTGCTGATACGGATATGAGAGGCTCTATTGGTAAGCTTTCTGGCGGAAAGAAAGATGACAACAATAACAACTGACGAGAGAACCCGTTAAAAGAAAGGGGGGCTCCTCCTGAAAGCATTGTTTGAATTAATAGGTAACCCAATTGTAATCTTTGTCCTGATCGGCATTTTATCCAGCCTTTTTAACAAAGCAAAAGGCAATGGCCAGAATAACCAGCAGCGGCGCCCGGTACGACCTGTCAGCAAGCCTGCTGGGTTGGATGGTCCCGTAAAAGCTCAACGTGAGCCGCGTCGTGAACCTCGTCCTGTTCAGACCCGCCCGGTCAAGCCTCAACCAGATAAAACCGAGAGAGAACCTGTGGCGGCAAGCAGCATCCAAAAGGTATATCAGGAAAGAAAGCGGCAGGCTGAAAAGGTCGATAGTAAAGCAAGGACTGCTGATAGAGGCAGATTGTCCTCGGAAGGTGCTACTGTCCGTTCGCGTCTGTCTGGCGCTAAAGAGGAGCCTGTCCTGGACTTCCAGCCTGATCGAGACCGACTGATAGAGGGATTAATCTGGTCAGAAGTCCTCGGCCAGCCTAGGGCTAAAAAGCCTTACAGCCCTAGCAGAAGAGACTAGACTGGTAATAACATTACCCATCCGCAAAAAAAGGTGAGAGTTCTTAAATACCTTATATCTGCGCTCTTAAAGACAGCCTCTAAAAATTTTCCTTTAGTTGCTCTGTTAATGTCGGTCTGAACGAAAATCCCTGGCAAGCGGCAGCTAAAAAGGAATGCTTCTAATAAGTGAAAAATGGTGCTAGAACCTTCTTTTTTCTCATACATATGAGATGAAAGGGGGTTCTTTTTTTTATGGCAAAAAAATGGGGCCAGTATGTACGTAAATGGATGACACAGAAGATGGATCTTCCTCAAGATGTCATGATGGATCTCCCTAGAATCACGATGATTGGGCAAGTCCATATATATATTGAAAATCACCGGGGTCTGCTTGCGTTTTCCGATGGCGAAGTCCGGCTGCTCATAAAAAACGGACAGCTGCTGGTAAAGGGCAAAGCCTTTGTCATCAGGACCATTTTACCCGAAGAAATATTATTAGAAGGAAAAATCGATCAGGTGCTATATGTAACCGACTGATACGAGGGGGAGACCGATGAAAAATCAATGGATTCACATCTTTTCTGGCACGGTGAAGGTCAAGCTGACCGGAAAAGGCATTGAGAGATTTTTAAACCAGTTGACGCGTAATGGAGTTTCCATTTGGAATGTGAGAAAGCATGGATCCGAAGCAGTTACCTTTTATGTGAATCTTCAGGATGTTAAGAAGCTTAGAATCCCAGCAAGAGACAGCCAATGTAAAATCAGGTTTTTAGAAAGGGCTGGGGGCCCTTTCTTTTTAAGAAGATTATGGACAAACAGTGGTTTTTTACTTGGTGCCTGTTTGTTTTTTGCGTTGATCATGGTTCTTTCCAACATGGTTTGGGGAATTGAAATAAAAGGTGCGAGCCCTGCGACGGAACATCAGATTCGTAAGGAATTGGACAAGATGGGAATCAGTGTCGGCAAGCTGCAGTTTTCAATAGATAATGTAGAAAGTATCCAAAGAGTGCTAACAGATCAAATAGGGGCCCTGACCTGGATTGGTGTGGAATTGAAAGGGACAACATACCATTTTCAAGTAGTCGAAAAGAGTGAGCCAAAGAAGGCGGAGGCGATCGGACCAAGGCATTTGGTAGCGAAAAGAAAAGCCGCGATTGTGAAAATTTTTGTGGAAAAAGGTGAACCAGTAGTAAAGGTGAATGATTATGTTTTGCCGGGACAGCTATTGGTCTCAGGGCTATATGGGAAAGAGGACGATTTGAAATCTGTTGCAGCATCTGGAGAGATCCTTGGCGAGACATGGTATTCAACAAAGGTCGAATTACCCCTCAAGAGCACATTTCAGGTTTTTAACGGTAATGAGAAGCGTAAATATGCGCTAAAAATAGTTGGAAAAGTGCTGCCGGTCTGGGGATTTGGAAAGCCGGAGTTCTCTGAATATGAAACGGAAGTGAACGAGCAGCGAGTGAAATTCTTTAAATGGAGCCTGCCGCTTACTGTTGAAAAAAAGACCTTAAGAGAGCGTGAACAAGTGACGAGAATCTATACTAAACAAGAAGCGATCGAAAGTGCAAAAGAATTAGCAAGAAAAGATATAAAAAAACACCTTCCTGAAAATGCTATTATAAAAGGGGAAAAAATTTTACATCAATCATTCGAGAATGATAAAGTAAACCTAATAACTCATTTTACAATCATTGAAGATATAGCAGTAGGACTACCAATTAGCCAAGGAGACTGAGAATGACAGAAGACTTAAAAACCATGGAATTACAACTTGCGAATCCAAATGAAGCAATTTCCTTATTCGGCAACGCGGATATGAATCTTAAGTTAATTGAACAGGAGCTTGGTGTCTCTATCGTCACCCGCGGGGAAACACTCGGTATCTCCGGGCCAGAGGATAAAGTGCAGCAGGCACAGGCCGTTCTGGTTAATCTTCTTGCCGTTATACGGAAAGGGATCAGCATTAGCCAGCGGGAAACGGTGTATGCAATCCAGATGGCTGAAAAGGGAACGCTTGAATACTTCAAAGATTTATTTGATGAAGAAATAAGCAAAAACGTTAAAGGAAAATCAATAAGGGTAAAAACCCTCGGCCAGCGGCATTATATCAATGCCATTAAAAGCCGTGACCTTGTCTTTGGCATTGGTCCTGCAGGTACTGGAAAAACTTATCTGGCAGTAGTAATGGCTGTCAATGCACTTAAAAATGGGACTGTGTCAAAAATTATCCTAACAAGGCCTGCAGTAGAAGCAGGCGAGAGCCTAGGATTTCTCCCTGGGGATCTGAAGGAGAAAGTGGATCCATATCTTCGGCCATTATATGATGCGCTTCATGATATATTAGGATCAGAACATACATTGCGCTTGATTGAACGAGGAACAATCGAGATTGCACCACTTGCATACATGCGTGGGCGGACGCTTGATGATGCGTTTGTCATCCTAGATGAAGCACAAAACACAACTCAGGCCCAAATGAAAATGTTCTTGACTAGGCTTGGTTTCGGTTCAAAAATGGTAATCACGGGTGATACATCTCAAGTCGATTTACCTAAAGGAGCCAAGTCTGGATTAGTCGCTGCTGAAAATATTTTAAAGGATGTAAAGGGAATTTCTTTTGTGCATCTTGAACAGGCAGACGTTGTACGTCATCCACTTGTTGGAAGGATTATTGAAGCATACGGAAAGTTTGAATAAACCTCTGTCAGTCCGCTCTTGCTTTACAAGGCGGACTTTTGGTTATACATAGGAAAGTAAATGGTTATATATATGTCATGAATAGTCATATTCCATTGGGATGAACCGCCTTGATTCCCTATTGTCAAATGGAGATGAAAGTTAAGGTGAAACCTGATATGATGGAACAGAAAGTTAGTTATTTTTCCCAGTAAACTCTGTTAGCTTCTAAATGCCATAGTAGGAGGGCTGTAAATGGATAAGCTGCAGATCCAGTTAACTGCTATTCTGGACTTGTTGAATATAAAGATTTTCAGGGTACTATTATTTTTGCTCATTGGCATTGTTATGTATTCTACCATGTACAACAATGTAAAGCCTGAGAAACTTAACCTGGAGCTTTTCTCAGTTGCAGAGCAGACCATCAGGTCGCCTATTACAATTGAGGATAAAGAAAGTACAGAAAAAAGCCGCAGGGAAGCGGTTGAGCAGGTCAAAGATGTTTATATAGTCAAACAGGAATATACCCAGAACCGTGTGGACCTGGTTACTTCTATTTTTGATTCTGTTTCCGAAGTGAATGATGAAGCAGAGGAAAAAATAAACCAAAAGAAAAAAGATGCTTTGGACAATAATGAAGCAGAGAATACCGCCGCTAAAGAACCTACGATAAATGAAAAGCTTGCTGCGTTGAAAACTAAATTGACTGAAAGTGAAACAAAGAGTTTATCTGACCAAGTGTTCATTACTTTACTCCAGGCGGCGAATGACGAGCTGGCAGTAGCGAAAGATTTAACTGTTACTGCGATCAATAATGTTATGAATCCTCGTATTCCAGCAGATCAAGTGGAAAATGCGAAAAAAAGAGTGGAAGAAGAACTAAAATATACGAGCTTGAGCAGCGATTTAAAGGATGCGGTCATTGAGATGGGCCGTTATGCTGTCGTCCAGAACGAATTTTATGATCCGGAAGCTACAGAGGATATGCGGCAGCAAGCTATGGATGGGGTTGAACCTGTTCGGATACTCGAAGGGCAAATCCTTGTGGATGAAGGACAGTTAATCAGCAGGGATATTTTTAAGAAACTTCAGCTTGTGGGACTGCTGGAAAGTGAAAATTCATACAAACCATTTATTGGCCTTGCCATGATTGTTTCCCTCATTTTGTTTGCACTTTATTTTATTTTTAATGAGATGGAAAACGCTGATAAAAAACAAAAGTATCTTTTAATTTTCAGTATTATTTTCATCACATCGATCCTTCTCATGAAATTAGTAAGCATTTTCGAGGAATTTGAATACTCGGAGGTCGGTTACATTTTTCCGGCGGCGATGGGTGCCATGCTGATTAAAATATTAATTAATGAACGCTTGGCCCTTTTTCAAATTGTCGTATTGGCTATTTCGGGCACAATTATTTTCAATGAGGGCATAACCGGGACATTGAACATAACAGTTGGAATCTATATCCTTGCTAGCGGGCTGGCAGCTATTTTGTTTTTGCAGAAACAAAATCAGCGCTCGAAAATTCTCCAGGCAGGATTATTTGTATTTGTTGTCAATTTAATCATCATCGTCTCAATAATTTTTCTTAGGAACAGCCAATACTCCGGGTTGGAATATGGCTTTTACTTGATAGCAGCCTTCCTGTCTGGGATTACATCAGCTGTATTAACCATTGGCCTTCTGCCGTTTTTCGAAGCTGGATTCGGCATCCTGTCCACCTTGAGAATGATTGAGCTTTCCAACCCGAACCATCCGCTTTTAAGGAAAATCCTTACCGAAGCTCCTGGTACTTACCATCACAGCGTCATGGTTGCCAATCTTTCGGAAGCAGCATGTGAGGCAATCGGGGCAAATGGGCTTCTGGCAAGGGTGGGGTGTTATTACCATGATATCGGAAAAACAAAGAGGCCACAGTTTTTTATTGAAAACCAAATAAATATGGATAATCCACATGATAAACTGCCGGCATTAACAAGCAAAAACATTATAATTGCTCATGCCACCGATGGTGCGGAGATGCTCCGCAAGTATCGGATGCCAAAAGAAATCATTGATATTGCTGAACAGCATCACGGAACAACTTTGTTAAAATACTTTTACCACAAAGCAAAACAAAATGGGCATGATGTAAAGGAAGAGGAGTTTAGATATCCGGGACCGAAGCCGCAAA
Source organism: Bacillus sp. JJ1609 (assembly GCF_036967045.1). NCBI lineage: Bacteria > Bacillati > Bacillota > Bacilli > Caryophanales > Bacillaceae > Bacillus > Bacillus sp. JJ1609. Next base: position 31,854 of record NZ_JBALSS010000018.1, read on the forward strand.
CAAAGGAGTCTGCTGTTATAGGGATTGCAGATAGTGTTGAAGCTGCTGTCCGGTCGCTTGCGCATCCTACCCATGAGCAAATTGAGACGCTTGTACGAAATATCATTGCTGACAGGCTTCAGGATGGGCAGTTGGGTGAGTGTGACATAACGCTTAAAGAACTTGATACGGTTGCTGATACACTGTGTGAAACGCTCAAGGGAATTTTCCACTCAAGGATCGAATATCCAGAAATGAATAAACAGAAGGTGAAGAGAGCATGAAACTAGAAATTGATATTTTAGATGAAATAAATGAGTTGGCAAAGCAAGAGATAGAAGAAATTAAAAAATTGCTGAATTTTGCTGCTGAAAAGGAGAATATTCAAGCTGGAAGTGAGCTTTCCGTAACATTTGTATCGAATGAACGTATTCAGGAAATCAACAGGGAATATCGTGATAAAGACCAGCCGACTGATGTTATCTCCTTTGCTTTGGAGGAGATGGGAGAAGGGGAGATTGAGGTAGTAGGGGCAGATATGCCTCGAGTATTAGGGGATATCATAATATCTGTTCCTAGAACCAGAGAGCAGGCAGAAGAATATAATCATTCCTTCATGAGGGAGCTCGGTTTTCTCGCTGTCCATGGATTCCTTCATCTGTTAGGGTATGATCATATGAACGAGCAAGACGAGAAAAAGATGTTTGACAGACAAAAAGAAATTCTCGATGGTTATGGGCTTGCACGCTAATAAACGGAAGAAGCATAGTTTGGTTTCTTCGTTCCGGTTTGGGTTTATAGGAATTGCTTCAGCGGCTTCTAAAGAACGGAATATGCAGATTCATATTTGCATTTCTGTTCTCGTCGTATTAGCAGGATTCGCATTCTCTATTACTAAAGCAGAATGGATCACAGTACTGCTCGCGATCGGCGGAATGATTGCTTTGGAGATGATGAATACCGCTGTTGAACGGACTGTAGATTTGTACACAAAAGAGTTTCACCCGCTTGCGAAGCAGGCAAAAGATATATCTGCTGGAGCAGTCCTGATCTTTGCCATCATAAGTGTTGTCATTGGATTGATCATCTTTCTGCCCAGGATTTTAGCAATAGTTCCTTTATAGTTGTCCTGCATAGGGCAACTTTTTCTTTTAATTTGCTCATACTGTGTAAGCAAATGTTTCAATGAATTTGAAAACAGACTAAAACTTAAGTAAAATGACATAACAGTCTATAAAAACTGTGAGTTAGTTTTTAGAAAATTTAAAATTTTATATTTCAATTTTGCTACAAACGATGAAATCTCAGTTGAAATAGGGTAAAATTAAGTGGAGAAGGGAATTACAAAATGAATTTTAGCAATCAAAGCAATCAATCTCACAGATCAGGGTTTATCTCAATCATTGGCAGGCCGAATGTCGGTAAATCAACCTTTCTTAATAGGGTAATTGGCCAAAAAATCGCTATTATGAGTGATAAGCCGCAAACGACACGAAACAAGGTTCAGGGCGTTCTTACTCTTGAAGATTCACAGTTGATTTTCATTGATACTCCAGGAATCCATAAGCCTAAGCATCGTCTGGGAGATTTCATGATGAAGGTGGCTCAAAATACTTTAAAAGAAGTCGACCTTATACTATTCATGGTCAATGCCCAGGAGGGATATGGGCGCGGAGAGGAATTTATCATTGAAAAACTGCAAAATGTTAAAACTCCAGTGTTCCTGGTCATTAATAAAATTGACTTAATTCATCCAGATAAACTTTTGGAATTAATCGATTCCTATAAGGAAAAATTCAACTTTGCTGAAATTGTTCCTATCTCTGCACTCGAAGGCAACAACATTGAAAAGCTGCTGGAGCAAATCAAGGAAAAAATGCCTGAAGGGCCACAGTTCTATCCGGCAGACCAGGTAACGGACCATCCTGAACGGTTCATTGTTTCAGAATTAATCAGAGAAAAAGCATTGCATCTGACCAGAGAAGAAATTCCTCATTCAACGGCTGTAGTCATTGAAAAAATGGAACGGCAGTCTGAAAAAGATATGGTTCATGTCATGGCAACCATTATTGTCGAACGGGATTCTCAAAAAGGCATCATTATCGGCAAGCAGGGGAGCATGCTTAAGGAAATTGGCAAAAGGGCACGTCTGGATATTGAGAACCTGCTCGGATCCAAGGTATTTCTTGAGTTATGGGTAAAGGTCCAGAAAGATTGGAGAAATAAAGCTTCACACTTGCGTGATTATGGTTTCCGAGAAGATGAGTATTAAGCCTGTTTGGCAAATGCTCCATCATTAACATATTAAAGATTTTTGAAATTTATACACGATCTTGATTTACAATTTTTTCGTAACATGAAAATCTGATTGACAGGCTATGATATTCATAAGGATTTGGGACAAAATTGCTAGTGAAAAATTGAAAGGTGGGGTTTTCGATGTTAGATTTTACCTGGAAGGTTTTTTCACAAACAGGTAACATTGACACTTATCTTCTCTTTAAGGAATTAGAGAAGGACAATCAAGAAATACCCGGTTATCAGGAGGAAGAACTAGCAGAAATGGATTTTCCAATCTCATAGGTTTGTCTGTAGTAATGGATGGTGACAGCTGATGCTTCAGAAATGTGAAGGCATCGTCATTAGAACAACAGATTATGGCGAAACAAACAAAATTGTAACTTTATATACCAGGGAGTTCGGAAAAGTTGGTGTGATGGCAAGAGGCGTAAAAAAGCCTAATAGCAGGCTTGCTGCCGTCACCCAGCTTTTTACGTATGGACAGTATCTATTCCAGGCAAGCACTGGGCTTGGCGGCCTGCAGCAGGGTGAAATGATTTCATCTATGAGAGCGATTCGTGAGGACATCTTCCTTACAGCTCATGCTAGCTACATAGTAGATTTGACTGATAAAGTTACCGAAGATCGAAAATCAAACCCGTTTTTATTTGAACTTTTGCTCCAGACGCTTAATTATATGAATGAAGGTTATGACCTTGAAATCCTGACTAATATTTATGAAATGAAAATGCTGAATGTCCAGGGACTGTATCCGGTTTTAGACAGATGTGCCAATTGTGGCAGTACTGAAGGAGAATTTCATTTTTCCATCAAGGAAGGCGGCTTGATTTGCCATCGCTGCTTTGAACGAGATCCTTACCGGTTTAAAATAGCGCCTGGTACGGTAAGGCTGCTCCGCTTATTTTATCTGCTTGACTTGAACCGACTCGGAAATATTTCAGTCAAGCCAGAAACAAAAGCAGAGCTCAAAAAGGTCATTTCTGCTTATTATGATGAGTATTCTGGGCTTTACTTAAAAACGAGAAAATTCCTTGACCAGATGGATTCATTTAGGGACAGGCTATAACTATTGACATCATTACTTGTTTTCGATATTATTCAAATTAAAATTACATATGTTGCTGAGAAGGAAAAGAGTACTTAATCGCTCTGTATTAGCGAGTCCGGGTTTGGTGTGAGCCGGATTGCAGAAAATTAAGGAAGGCATTCTGGAGCGACATTTACTTAAAGAGGCTGCTTATTGGCAGCAAATAGGGTGGAACCGCGGGTAACTCTCGTCCCTATGCATGAATTATGTGCATAGGGGGCGGGAGTTTTTTATTTTTAAGCTGTGTTAGTGGTTATTGTTGATTTTTTAGTCTCTGTTGATTGGAGCGGAAATCAATATTCTAGTTAACAAAGCAATTTATATAAAAGCTATTTAATAATTCGGAGGTGTTCAGATGAATATTCAAAATATGATCCTTACATTGCAAAAACACTGGTCTGAAAAAGGCTGCATCTTAATGCAGGCTTACGATGTCGAAAAAGGTGCAGGAACGATGAGCCCTTATACATTCCTGAGAGCCATTGGTCCTGAACCGTGGAATGTGGCGTATGTTGAACCATCCCGCAGACCTGCTGACGGGCGTTATGGAGAGAACCCGAACAGACTTTACCAGCATCACCAATTCCAGGTAATCATGAAGCCTTCTCCGGACAACATCCAGGAAATTTACCTTGAATCACTCAAGGCATTAGGCATTGACCCGCTTGAGCATGATATCCGCTTTGTTGAGGATAACTGGGAGAACCCTTCCCTGGGCTGTGCGGGCTTAGGCTGGGAAGTCTGGCTTGATGGTATGGAGATTACCCAGTTCACTTACTTCCAGCAAGTAGGAGGTTTAGACTGCAAACCAGTTTCGGTTGAAATCACTTACGGGATTGAGAGACTTGCATCATACATCCAGGATAAAGAAAATGTATTTGATTTAGAGTGGACAAATGGTTTTACCGTAAGGGATATTTTTGGACAGCCGGAATATGAGCATTCAAAATATACCTTTGAGACTTCAGATCAGGAAATGCTGTTCAATCTTTTCAATATTTATGAAAAGGAAGCCCATCGACAAATGGAAGCTGGACTTGTGCATCCAGCGTATGACTATGTCCTTAAATGCTCGCATGTTTTTAATATCCTAGATGCACGCGGTGCTATTTCAGTAACCGAAAGAACGGGCTATATCGCTCGCTGCCGAAACTTGGCCAAAAAAGTAGCGAAAACTTTCTATGACGAAAGAGAAAAACTAGGTTTCCCAATCATTAAACGGAAGGAGCAGGTAGAAAATGACTAAGCGCAATCTTTTACTTGAAATTGGATTAGAAGAAATGCCTGCAAGATTTATTACTGATTCCATCAACCAGCTTGCTTCCAAAGTTGAGAACTGGCTAACAAACAACAAAATTGGATTCGAAAGCATTAACTTATATTCAACACCACGCAGGCTGGCTGTCCTTGTCATGAATGTAGATGAGGGCCAGGGAGACAGTGTGGAGGAAGCTAAGGGTCCTGCAAGGAAAATTGCGCTTTCTGAAACAGGCGAGTGGTCAAAAGCAGCAATGGGCTTTACACGCGGCCAGGGAATGACGGTTGAAGATATTTTCTTCAAAGAAATAAATGGTGTTGAATATGCCCATGTCAGCAAATTCATAAAAGGCCAGGAAACCTCCACATTGCTTGTTGAATTACAAGCGATCATCACTAGCATGTCTTTCCCGAAGAATATGCGCTGGGCAGATTTAGACATGCGATACGTACGCCCAATAAAATGGCTGGTAGCGATGTTCGGCAGCGATGTAATTCCATTCGAAATTGCTGGCGTTCAAACTGGGAAAGTTACGAGAGGTCATCGTTTCCTAGGAGAAGATGAAGTAACGATATCAAGCCCTGAAGAATATGAAGAAACATTACTTGGACAGTATGTGGTCGCTGATGCACAAAAGCGCAAAGAAGCAATCCTCTCGCAACTTGAAAAAATCGAGGAAGAAAACAGCTGGACAATTCCTGTGGATGAAGACTTACTCGAAGAGGTTAATAATTTGGTTGAATATCCAACTGCATTATACGGCCGATTTGAGGAAGAATTCCTGGAAATCCCAAGTGAAGTACTTATTACTTCAATGAAGGAGCATCAGCGCTATTTCCCTGTTAAATCGGCTGAAGGAAAATTGCTTCCTCATTTTGTAACCGTTAGGAATGGCGATCACCTTCATATCGAAAAAGTAGCACGTGGCAATGAAAAGGTTCTTAGAGCTAGATTGGCTGATGCGGCATTTTTCTATAAAGAAGATCAAAAACTGCAAATTGAAACTGCTTTGGATAAGCTTAAGAATATTGTATACCATGAAGAAATCGGTACGATTGCTGAGAAGGCAGAGCGTGTTCGTAAGCTAGTCAATTTAGTTGCAGATAGACTGGAATTTGCACCTGAAGTTATTAAGGCAGCTGATAGGGCTGCACAAATCAGTAAATTCGATTTAGTATCACAAATGGTATATGAGTTTCCAGAATTGCAGGGGATTATGGGAGAGAAATACGCTCTTCAAAAAGGTGAAAGCCCTGAGGTAGCTGTTGCGATCAATGAACACTATATGCCTCGGAATGCAGAAGATTCTGTACCAGGATCACCTGCTGGAGCTTTAGTGGCAATTGCTGATAAACTTGATACGATCATCTCTTTCTTTGCTCTTGGGATTATTCCTAGCGGCTCCCAGGATCCATATGCATTAAGAAGGCAGGCAACAGGAATTGTCCAGACCTTAATTGAAAAACGATGGTCGATCTCAGTTGAAAGCCTTGTTGGACTATCCTTGAATTTGATTACTGAATCTGGAATCGCAAAACGGTCTGAAGAAGAAGTCTACCATGAACTTATCCAGTTCTTTAAACTTCGTGTAAAGCATTTACTGCAGGAGCGCGCAATCCGTTATGATATTATCGATGCGGTTCTAGGCGGTGAAATCGGAACAGTTTCTGAATTAGTTCAGAAAGCTGATGCACTGCAGTCAGCAAGCTCTGACGAAGGATTTAAGGAGAACATGGAGGCATTAAGCAGGGTCCTCAATATCGCCAGCAAAAAAGAAGTGCTGGGCGACATCAACCCAGAGTTGTTTGAGAATGAGCATGAAAAAAATCTCTATGATAAATATCTCGAGCTTGGCAGAAAGACGGAAAATGGTGTAGATGCTTCCGCGTATTATCAGTTGCTTGTTTCATTAAAACCAGAAATCAATCAGTATTTTGATCATACGATGGTTATGTCTGATAATCAGGACATTAAAGAAAACCGATTGAACCAGATGGCTGCACTGGCAGTTCTCATCATGAAGCTTGCCAAAGTCAACGATATTGTTGTGAAGTAATAATCGAAGTGCCTTCCAGCTTAAGGAAGGCACTTTGGAAATTACAAAGCTGTCACATCTTTACTCTATTCTCAAGAATAACAAAATACTTACTTTCTATTTGTATTCAGTAGGATATAATAATTTTATAATGATGTTTCTCTTATGATTTCGAATAAAAGAAATGAAATGTGCAAGAGCAGCTTAATGGTCTTGTCTACTTTTCATGCATTTTGGAATCCGTTATCTTAAAAGCCATAAAAGTGAAAAAGAACTTACATAAAATTGCGGCTAATTAGCCAAATACTCCCGTTAGGTGGTGAGGACAATCGAACTGAATAAACGCCAGGAACAGATCCTGCAAATCGTCAAAGATAATGGGCCTATCACAGGGGAACATATTGCCGACAGGTTGAATCTGACAAGGGCGACATTAAGGCCGGACCTTGCCATCCTGACAATGTCAGGCTATTTGGACGCCAGGCCGCGTGTAGGCTATTTTTACACAGGCAAAACAGGTAATCAGCTCCTTTCTGAGAACCTTAAGAAAATCCTTGTTAGAGAATATCAGTCGATTCCGATTGTAGTGCCTGAAAACGTTTCCGTATATGATGCAATTTGTACAATGTTTCTTGAGGATGTTGGGACATTGTTTGTTGTGGATAAAGCTTCGAAGCTAGTAGGGGTTCTTTCTCGTAAGGATTTATTAAGGGCGAGCATTGGCAAACAAGAGTTGACCACCTTGCCAGTAAATATCATTATGACAAGGATGCCGAACATAACTGTTTGCCGAAGGGACGACCTGCTTATTGATGCAGCAAAGGAATTAATTGAAAAGCAAATTGACGCGCTTCCAATCATAAAAGATACCGATGATGGATATGAACTTGTCGGCAGATTGACGAAGACGAACATTACGAAGGCTTTTGTGGCCTTGGCAGAGGAATAAGAAGCAAATATTGAAGGGGCTGGATACAAAAATGAAAAAAACGCCAATAATTTATGTGGTTTCTGACTCTGTCGGCGAGACAGCTGAGCTCGTCACAAAGGCTGCTATAAGCCAATTTGAACATGCAGATATATCTTTAAAAAGATATCCTTATGTAGAGGATAAAGAACATATTGATGAAGTTGTCTCCCTTGCTAAGCACGACGGCGGTATGATTGCTTTTACTTTAGTGAAGCCGGAAATAAGTGAGTATCTGTTGGAGGCCTCTTTAAAAGAAGGAGTATATGCATGTGACCTAATTGGCCCATTGATGCAGCAAATTCAGCTCCTTAGTGGGGAAACTCCATTATATGAACCAGGATTGGTCAGGAAACTAGATGAAGATTACTTCAAAAAGGTTGAAGCGATTGAATTTGCCGTAAAATATGATGATGGCCGTGACCCAAGGGGAATCTTGAAGGCGGATATTGTTCTTGTAGGTGTATCAAGGACTTCGAAAACACCATTATCACAATATCTTGCACATAAGAGATATAAAGTGGCAAACGTGCCGATTGTTCCTGAAGTAGATCCGCCCGAGGAGTTATTCCTTGTTCCAAAGGAAAAATGTTTTGGTTTGAGGATTTCCCCGGATAAGCTTAACCAGATCCGGAGAGAGCGATTGATATCACTTGGCCTAAATGACAAAGCTATTTATGCAAATATCGAGCGGATCAAAGAAGAAATAGAATTTTTCGATGGTCTGGTTGAAAAAATCGGCTGTCCTGTCATTGATGTGACAAATAAGGCAGTTGAAGAAACGGCTAATGTAATTCTGAACATGGTCCGGAACAAAAAGATGGACGCTTAGCACATATAGATTTGCGTATGTGCTTTTCTTTTTGTATGTATCTGAACCTTGTTTTACTATGATGTGAATTCTTTCATTGAGAGGTTATAGTTGCAAATAGCCGTAAACCTCGAGAAAAAATAATGGCAAAATACCCTTTCTTATACTATAATAAAAAATTGTGATAAAAATGTATCTGTTTAGGTTTAGACTTGACGGATTACGAATAAACTATTTATTATCAGTTGTCAAGATATTGACCATGAAAAAATTCGACAAAATTCCCTTTTTAAAAAATATAATCCCTAAGAAGGAAAATCCGGAGTGATGTAGAATTAATACTAGTGAAATCAACAGCCAGACTCTTTTTGTTGATGCAGATTCATGCCCGGTCATTAAAGAAATTGTCGAAATTGCTTCGGAGTTTTCAATCGAAGTGATTTTTGTGGCTTCTTATGCCCATATGAAGAATGATCTTCAAGGGCAAAACTGGGTATTTGTCGATTCACATAAGGAGGCTGCAGACCTTTATTTAATAAATCACGTTAAGAAAGGTGATTTTGCAGTGACGCAGGACATCGGTCTTGCCTCTACCCTTCTTGCGAAAGGGGTTTATGCCATCTCTCCAAGGGGAAACTTATTTGAAGAAAAAGGAATACAAACTGCGCTTGAATTAAGGCATCTTTCCGCTAAGGCAAGAAGGCGTGGATTCTACGGAAAAGGGCCAAAACCCTTTACCGAAAAAGACAGAGAAAAATTTATAAAGGAATTGAGCATGCTTTTGTCGAATTTTAAGATATGTTCAAGGAATCACAACTAATGAGGTCATGCATATGGCAGAGAGGATTGCCGAGGAAAAAGTAAATGAAATCCGGCAGGCGGTTGAAATAGTCGATGTCATTGGTGATTTTGTCCAGTTAAAAAAACAGGGCAGAAACTATTTTGGGCTCTGTCCATTTCATGGGGAAAACTCCCCATCGTTTTCAGTCTCACCAGATAAGCAAATTTATCATTGCTTTGGTTGTGGCGCTGGCGGCAATGTTTTTTCATTTTTAATGGAGATTGAAGGTATTTCCTTCCAGGAGGCCGCCTTAAAACTAGCGGAGCAAGCGAATATCGAACTGCAGCTGGAGGGTCCCTTAACTAACAAAGGGCCGCATTTGCCTGAAGGCTCTAAGCAGATGATCGAAGCTCACGACCTATTGCGTAAATTTTATCATCATTTGCTGGTAAATACAAAAGAAGGTCAGGATGCTCTGGAATACCTCCTTAACAGGGGGTTCACCATGGAATCGATTGAACGGTTCCAGATTGGATATGCACTTCCCTCTTGGGATTTTGTATCTAAGCTGCTTGAAAAACGGGGATTTTCACTGGCATTAATTGAAAAAGCAGGTTTAGTCATACAAAGAGAAAAAGATGGAACATATTTTGACAGGTTCAGGGACAGAATCATGTTTCCAATTGTGGACCATCAAGGGAATACAATCGCGTTTTCCGGGAGAACACTAGGGGGCGAAGAACCCAAATATTTAAATAGTCCCGAAACGCAAATCTTTAACAAGAGCAAAGTTTTGTATAATTTTCATCTTGCACGGCCTTCGATCCGAAAGCAGCAGCAAGCCGTGCTTTTCGAAGGGTTTGCCGATGTCATTTCCGCTAATCGTGCCGGTGTTGAAAATGGCGTTGCAACGATGGGTACTTCGCTAACCGAAGAGCATATATCATTGTTGAAGAGAAATGTTCAAGCCGTTACGATTTGTTATGATTCGGACAAAGCTGGTATTGAAGCAGCCTACAGGGCTTCCAATATGCTGTCCAAGGCAGGTTTTACGGTAAAAGTTGCACTTATGCCTGATGGCATGGACCCCGACGATTTCATAAAGGTCCACGGCGCGGAAAAATTCAAAAATGAAATAATTGGTTCGAGCGCCACCATGATGGCATTTAAATTAATATATTATCGAAGAGGGAAAAACCTTCAGCATGAAGGAGATCGCCTTCAATATATCGAAGAAGTACTTAAAGAAATTAGTGCATTAGATAAAGCCGTTGAGAAAGATTTGTATTTAAGGCAGATTGCCAATGAGTTTTCGCTCTCGCTAGAAGCACTTATGCAGCAGCAGAACCAATTGGTGCAGGCAAGGAACCAAAAGAAACAACCATCTAAAGGGCAAGCCCAGCCAGAAAACAAGCCAGTGGCGTTCAGCAGAAAAGCAGAGCTGAAACCTGCATACCATACTGCTGAAAGGCGTCTAATATCTCACATGATGAGAAGTGCCGATATTGCCTATAAGGTACAGGATATGCTTCAAGGAAACACACTGAACATTGATGAACATCAGGCTATTATTACTTATTTATTTGCATACTATGAAAAAGGACATGACCCTGATTCAAGTGCGTTCTTAAATTATCTTCAGGATAATAAGCTAAAAAGGGTCATTGCTGATATTGAGATGATGCCTCTGAACGAGGAAATCAGTGATCAGGAATTATCTGATTATATCAAGCAGGTGTTGAATTATCAAAAAATGTTAAAAATAAAGGAAAAATTGGCAGAACAAAAACAGGCAGAACGACAAAGTGACTTCTTGCGTGCAGCGTCTATCGCTGCAGAAATCATTAGTTTGCGCAAGACTCTATAAATCCCGATGCTGATTGTTTTTGATTTTTGGAAGGAGGGGGACAAATGGCTGAAAAGTCGGCCCGTTCTAAAGAGGTCACAGAAAATGAAGTGACAGTGGAACAAGTTAAAGACCAGTTAACTGCACTGGGTAAAAAAACAGGCGTCCTTGCTTATGATGATATTGCTGAAAGGCTCTCAAGTTTTGAACTTGATTCAGACCAGATGGATGAATACTATGAGTTCCTTGGAGAGCAGGGAATTGAACTCGTTGGTGAAAGTGATGAATCAGAGGATCCAGATATAAAGCAGCTTTCCAAAGATGATGAAGAGTTCGATTTAAATGATCTTAGTGTCCCACCAGGAGTCAAAATCAATGACCCTGTAAGGATGTACCTAAAAGAAATCGGGCGTGTGGATCTTCTGTCTGCAGAAGAAGAAATCAATCTTGCAGAACGAATTGAAGAAGGCGACGAAGAGGCTAAAAGGCGTCTTGCTGAAGCAAACCTTCGACTTGTAGTAAGTATTGCTAAACGTTATGTCGGCCGTGGAATGCTATTTCTTGATTTAATCCAGGAAGGAAATATGGGTTTAATCAAGGCGGTTGAAAAATTTGATTACCGAAAGGGTTTCAAATTCAGTACTTATGCTACATGGTGGATTCGCCAGGCAATCACACGCGCTATCGCTGACCAGGCACGTACGATCAGGATTCCCGTTCATATGGTTGAAACAATCAATAAATTGATTCGTGTACAGAGACAGCTCCTTCAGGATTTAGGCCGCGAACCAACTCCTGAAGAAATTGGTGAAGATATGGATCTTACACCAGAAAAGGTACGTGAAATTTTAAAGATTGCCCAGGAACCTGTTTCCCTTGAAACACCAATCGGTGAAGAGGACGATTCACACCTTGGTGATTTCATTGAAGACCAGGATGCAACCTCTCCTTCTGAACACGCTGCGTATGAATTATTAAAGGAACAGCTTGAAGATGTTCTTGATACGCTTACAGACCGTGAAGAAAACGTTTTAAGACTTAGATTCGGACTAGATGATGGCCGTACCCGCACTCTTGAGGAAGTGGGCAAGGTATTTGGGGTTACGCGCGAACGTATCCGTCAAATTGAAGCCAAGGCACTTCGCAAGTTAAGGCACCCAAGCCGAAGCAAACGTCTGAAAGACTTTTTAGAATAGGATTGCCAAGGAGTAATTTACTTTTTAAAATAAAAGTAAATTATTCCTTTTTTTTAAGGTTCATTCGCAACTCCTTGAAAAGGCAATTTGAAAACGAAGTCAGATACTGTTCGAAAGTAAGATTCAAAAACAGCTTCTTTTATTTATTTAATTAAGACAGGAGGTGCGATCAATGGACGATCATCGCAAGAAAATCATCATTAATGAAATAAACTATTGGAAACAAAACAGAATGCTGCCGGGACACTATTGTGATTTTCTTCTAAATCTATATACTGAGGGCATTTCAGAAGCCGTACCAGCTCCTAAAAAGAGCAAGTTTGCGCTGCCTAAGATCTTAACTGTTTTTTTACTTGGATTGTTATCGCTTTCAGTATTGTTATTTTATTTTACTGAATTATCTCTCATTTTGCAAATTACCATCATCTTTCTTTTTGGAATAAGTTCCCTAATTTCAGGTATTTATTTAATTTCCAAATCTTATTTAAAATTAATCCCATTGCTTGCCACGGCGCTGATTTTATTGATCATTACAATCCAGGCAGCAGAAATTTCCTTTCCGGGTAATACATACATACTTTATTTCGTGACCATCGCCAATTGTTTATTATGGGTAATAGCGGGAGTTAAATGGAAAATGATTTCATTTAAAATTTCCGGAATCGCAGGTATAGTCCTTCTGATTATTACTATATTTATATAATTATTAAATATTTAAAAGTTTTTAAATGTTGAGAATATTGTCTGTTCACCTTTATAATGAAGAATGTAAACGTATTCAACAGCTTAAGGGGGATGGAAATGAATTTTGATTTAACATCTGAACAGGCAATGATTAAAAGAACGATTAGAGAGTTTTCGGAGGAAGAAGTAGCTCCTGGAGCAATTGAAAGAGATAAAACAAAACAGTTTCCGACAGAAATCTTCAAAAAACTTGGGGAACTTGGAATGTTGGGACTTCCTTTTCCAGAAGAATACGGCGGGGCAGGAGCCGATACAGTCAGTTTCGCGATCGTAACAGAGGAGTTGAGCAGGGGGTGCGCTTCTACTGGGATTACTTACTCAGCACATATTTCTCTTGGCGGTGCGCCTATTAACCTATTTGGAACAGAGGAACAAAAGCAAAAGTATCTGGAGCCTATTTGTACAGGGGAATCTCTTGGTGCATTTGGATTGACAGAACCTAATGCAGGATCTGATGCTGGCGGCACACAGACGACAGCCAAAGAGGAAAATGGAGAGTATGTGATCAATGGAAGCAAATGTTTTATTACGAACGCCAGCTATGCCAAACATCTTGCATTGACTGCAATCACCGGGGACAATAATGGAATGAAAGAAATCAGTGCAATCATCGTTCCAACAGACGCTCCTGGTTTTACAGTAATTGATAATTATGAAAAAATGGGATTGAATGCATCAAATACAACCGAGCTAGTAATGGAAAACGTTCGGGTGCCGGTTGAAAACCTTCTTGGCAAAAAAGGGGAAGGCTTCAAGCAATTCCTGATTACCCTGGATGGAGGCAGAATCGGTATTGGCGCAATGGCAGTCGGTGTAGCACAGGCTGCATATGAAAAGGCTCTGCAATATGCGCAAGAAAGAAAACAATTTGGAAAGTCACTTTCTAAATTCCAGGCAATCCAATTCAAACTTGCTGATATGGCCATGAAAATTGAACTGGCCCGCAATATGGTTTACAAGGCAGCATGGCTGAAGGACCAAGGGCGACCATTCTCAAAAGAAGCATCAATGTGCAAGCTGTACGCTTCTGAAATCGCCATGGAAGTAGCTGATCAGGCTGTCCAGATCCATGGGGGTTATGGATATATGAGAGAGTATGAAGTGGAGCGATATATGAGAGATGGAAAGCTGCTTGAAATCGGCGAAGGTACTTCCGAGGTACAAAGAATGGTCATCGCTAGGTTAATTGGCTGCTAGGTTGGAAATAGTAAAGATGAGTGATTACGCAAAAACTTCATCATTTGATGGGGTTTTTTGTCTAATTTGTGAACATGTGTGACAAAGTTTGCTTTTTTGCTTTTCCTGTAAACGTTTTTCAAGTAAAATAATAGTTGCTTGAAATTATTATTTAAAAGTGATGTTATACATAAGGGAGGGTATATGATGAATCGTAATCCAATCATTCCATTCGTATTGATCATGGTAATGGGTATCGGCTTAATGTTCCTGCTTTCTTTCAAAGGACTTGGAGATTCCAAAGACTTAGCGAAGGAAAAAGAAGGCGGCGGAAAGACTGAGGAGACTGCTGAATTGAATCCTGAGGAGTTCTACAAGCAAACTTGCGCAGGATGCCATGGTCAACAGTATGAAGGTGTTTCTGGTCCTTCATTAAAAGGTGTAGGCAGCAGATATTCTAAAGATGAAATCAAGGACATCATTACGAATGGTAAAGGCAACATGCCACCAGGAATGGCAGCTGGTAAAGAAGAACAAATGGCTGAATTCCTTTCAAAAATGAAGTAATACAATGAAGGGCTCTTTGCAGAAGCAAAGGGCCTTTTAATTTAAAATAGGATGTATAAAATGCGCTTCGAGAAATGTCCAGCTCCTAGCCCCTCGAGTCGCTTGTCTAGCTGCGGCTCCTAGCCCCTCGAGACGCTTCGGTCCTGCCAATGAAGTCAAAGAACGACTTCACTGGTCGGCCCTTCGACGGACACGATGTACTAGTGCCGACGTTGCCACAGGACGTGGCGGTTTTAGTCGGCCAGCGGCCAGCGCTAGTTGGACTTGCACAGGATGTGCTGACGGCGACGTTGCCACAGGACGTGGCGTAGTTAGTCGCCGTTCCTTTTACAAGGCGCTTGCGCTTTTCTTATATGGCATGATTGGACAAGGGGTAGGGGCTTTTCATATACTAATAAAAGCAAAATACGATTTAGAAGGTGACTTGAATGAATGCTGAAAAGCTATCGAACCGGCTAGAAGCCGTTGCAAATAATATTCCTCAAGGTGCAAGGCTGGCTGATATTGGTTCCGACCATGCCTATTTGCCATGCAATGTAGTGAAAAAAGGAATCGTACCTGAAGCAATTGCCGGCGAGGTGGCAGAGGGGCCATATCAATCCGCGCTTGAGCAGGTGCAATCTGAAAATCTTGAAGACAAGATTGCTGTTCGTAAGGGAGATGGGCTTGAGGTGATTCAACCTGGAGAGGTTGATTGCATTACCATCGCCGGGATGGGCGGAACGTTAATCTCAAATATTCTTGAACGTGGTAATACAAAACTTGACGGAGTGACTAGACTTGTACTTCAGCCCAATGTCGGGAGCTTTGCTGTCCGCAGCTGGCTGATTGATAATGGCTGGGAATTAATTAAAGAAGAAATCCTTAAAGAAGATGCAAAAATATATGAGATTCTAGTTGCTGAACGAGGAGAGCCATTAAAGCCGTATCAACAAACGAACCATGAAGAAGGAATATTGTTTGGCCCATTTTTAATGGAAGAAAAATCACCTATTTTCAAAGAAAAATGGAACCAGGAAAAGAAAAATTGGGAACGGATTTTAAGCCAGCTCAATGAGGCTGTACAAAATGAAGAAACAGCGATCAAGAGGATCGAACTTGATAGAAAGATTAACATGGCAGAGGAGGCGTTAAAGTGAAAAAAGTTAATGGCCATGAAGTAATCCAGCTCTTTGAACAATTCTCTCCAAAAGCTTACGCGATGGAAGGCGATAAAATTGGCCTTCAGATCGGAGCGTTAAAGCAGCCCGTGCAAAACGTACTGGTCGCATTGGACGTGAATGAGGAAGTTGTGGATGAAGCAATTGCGAAAAATGCCCAATTAATAATCGCTCATCACCCTCCCATTTTCAGGCCGCTGCAAAAAATTGCAACCGATACTCCGGCTGGAAGAATAATTGCAAAGCTCATCAAGCAGGACATAGCTGTCTATGCCGCCCATACAAACCTGGACGTTGCTGTGGGTGGTGTGAACGATTTGCTGGCTGATGCGCTGGGATTACAAAATCCTGAAGTGCTAGTTCCAACATATGAAGACACACTTAAGAAGCTAGTGGTGTTTGTCCCTGCTGAAAACGCTGAACAACTTAGGGAGGCTATTGGAAATGCGGGGGCTGGTTCAATCGGCAACTATAGCCATTGTTCTTTTTCAGGAGCGGGTGAGGGACGTTTCCTGCCTGGGGAAAATACAAACCCCCATATAGGAGTAAAGGGAAAGCTTGAAGCTGTCAGCGAGGTAAGGGTTGAAACTATTTTCCCTCAAAGTATCGAAAAAAAGGTGATCCAAGCTATGATTAAGGCACATCCTTATGAAGAGGTAGCATATGATGTGTACCGCATTGAAAATAAAGGTGCTATGCTAGGTCTGGGACGGATTGGTCAGGTTGACGAAACCACTCTTGGCGACTTTGCTGAGCGCGTGAAAGAAGCTCTGGATGTTGATACAGTCCGTGTAGTGGGTAACCTTGACTCTAAGATTAAAAAAGTTGCGGTCCTTGGAGGAGATGGTAATAAATATTATTCACAGGCCAAGTTCCGCGGTGCAGATTTGTATATAACAGGGGATATATATTACCATACAGCACATGATGCTATGATGGCCGGTTTGAACATGATCGATCCAGGACACAACGTGGAAAAGGTAATGAAAAAAGGCGTAGCAGCAGTTATGGAGAAGCTTTGCAGGGATAAAGGATATGAGGTGCGCTTCATTCCATCAGAAATCGGGACAGATCCTTTTACATTTATTTAAATTAGAATTCATTGACCTATTAATCGATTAATTTACTTGAAACTGTTTTAAGAAGCGAAGACCGGAAAAAAAATCGAGTTTATGTGCCCGGAATTTGTGTGATGATGCGAAAAGGGGAGCAGAAATCGAAATAATGTGCCCGGAATTTGTGTAAAAGAAGCGAAGTGAAAAAAAGAACTCTCGAAATAATCCTCAGATAATTAGGATGAAAAAAAATAAAGACAATGCAAATTGTACCATATGAAAAAAGCAGCCTGGCATCCAGGCTGCTTTTTATTGGTTATTTTTATACGCTTGCTTCAGCTTTTTTTACCTTCGGCAGAATCTTGTTTAAAGGAACTTTTTTCTCCTTCATCCACGTAGCTTCGTTTGCCGGGTCAAATTGTTCAAGGAATGTTATGACCTCTTTTGTGATAGGGGTTGGAGTAGATGCACCAGAAGTGACAGCGACGGTGTTGGCATCCTTGATCCACTCGATGTTCAATTCAGATACATCTGCAATCCGATATGCTTTCGTTCCGGCAATCTCTTCTGAAACCTGAGCCAGGCGGTTTGAGTTATTGCTTTTTGGGTCGCCGACGACGATGAGGACATCCGCTTCGCCAGCTTGTTCAGCAACAGCTTCCTGGCGCACCTGTGTTGCCATGCAGATTTCTTTGTGCACCTCTGCATGAGGGTACTTTTCTTTCACGCTCTGGATGATTTCGGACACATCCCATTGGCTCATAGTTGTTTGATTTGTAACAATCAATTTTTCTGCCTGCAATTGCAGTGCCTCAACATCTGATGGAGTTTCTACCAGGTGGACAATTCCGGGTGCGACTCCAACTGCACCCTCGGGCTCTGGGTGGCCTTTTTTTCCGATATATATAACTTCAAAGCCTTCTTTTTCCTTCGCACGGATCAAGTTGTGGGTATTGGTTACATCCGGACACGTCGCATCAATTGAAACGAGTCCCTTTTTCTTAGCGAGTTCCCGGACTTCGGGGGAAATTCCGTGGGCTGTAAAAATAACAGTCCCGCCATCAACTTTTTCAAGTATTTCCTTACGGTTATTCCCGTCCAATGTGATGATGCCTTCTTCTTCAAATGCATCCGTAACATGTTTGTTGTGAACAATCATCCCAAGTATATATATTGGCCGCGGCAAACTTTTATCCAATGCAGCATTACGTGCAATGACCATAGCGTCGACGACACCATAGCAATAGCCGCGAGGTGAAATTTTAATTACATTCATTGAGTCATCCTCCTGCGAATACCTCTAATTCTCTCTTTTATTATATAAAACTTATAGAAAGAATACAAAAGCGACTTTCAGTAAAGGAATGACTTTACTAATTACACCTTGCTAAAAGAATAATTTTGGGGAAGATGAACCCTTGGGTCCAGTCTTTCTAGCAGCCTTTTTCTGGCCTGCTGGTTTACTCTTTGGTTGTGTTGGAGCTGACTTTGCAGTTTTCTCCACACTTGCTGTATCTTTGTTTACTGTGATGTCTCCTTGTTCCTTTTGTTCCTCTGCATCAGGCATATCCTTCAGTCCCTTGTACAGCTTCCACATCGAGGGAATGTTGCGGACGAGAGGACCGTATTGCTGGATCATGGGTCCGAATTGTTGCGCAGTCTTTAAAACCTGCTGTGTGTTGTTAAGGAATCCATTAAGTGCTGAAGGATCTGTCAGGGTTTTCAGGATTCCACCTCCAGAGCCCGCAGCTCTTGCTGTTCCGCCGCCTTGTGACAAAAATCCAGGCATCATAGCATTACTTTGGCCCCTTCCGCCTTTACCGAGAAGTTTCGCAAGTATTCCTCCGCCACCCTGTCTAGATTGCGGATTTCTGCCCATCCTTGGTCCAAATTGCCCCTGTTGCATACCCGGTCTTTGTCCGAATTGGTTTGGGTACATTTGGCGGGGAGGCATGGCAGATGGTCCCATAAATCCTGGCCCCATATAATGATGAGGCTGCAATCCGCGAGAGTTCATACGTGGTCCTTGTAGCATTCTGACCCCTCCTTTCTAAATAAATCATCTCCTATTAGAGTATGCAGCGCTTCAGATTTGGTTTTTAAAAAAAGCATTTGGCACGAAACAGGTTTGTTTTTTCACGAGGAAAGGTTAAGATAGTACTGATTGGAGATTTTCTGCAATCTTTATTATAATTACAGGATGAACCTGAGAGACCAGCTTACGGAACGGGCTGAATTCCCTTTAAGATAGGGAATAAGGGTAAAAAAGGAGTTAAACAATGACTGAAACAAAATTTGATCGATATGAATTTAAGCCATTCATTATAGATGCTGTAAAAAAACTAGGTTTTTATGAGCCAACTGAAATCCAGGAACGTTTAATCCCTACTATTATCAAGGGAGACAGCGCAATTGGCCAGTCACAGACTGGAACAGGGAAAACACATGCTTACGTACTACCAATAATGAACAAGCTTGATGCTTCTCGAAATGAAGTTCAAGCTATCATCACAGCTCCTACAAGGGAGCTTGCAAATCAAATTTATCATGAGGTTCTGAAGATTGCGGAACATTCACCTCAGGAAGATAGAATTACTGCCCGCTGCTACATTGGTGGTACTGATAAGCAGAGAACGATCGAGAAGCTAAAAACACAGCCTCAGATTGTTATCGGAACACCAGGAAGGATTAACGACCTTGTAAAGGAAAATGCACTGTTTGTTCACACCGCTAACATGCTGGTCGTGGATGAAGCGGATTTAATGCTTGATATGGGATTCATTGAAGATCTTGACCAATTTGCATCACGGATGCCTGAAAAGCTTCAGATGTTAGTATTTTCGGCAACCATTCCAGAAAAGCTTAAGCCTTTCTTGAAAAAGTACATGGAAAACCCTAAATATGTACAAGTAGATCCGAAGCAAGCAACAGCTGAGAATATTGAACATCTTCTGCTGCCAGCTCGACACAGGGACAAAATTGGTCTCGTCCATTCTGCGCTCTTGGCATTTAATCCGTACCTTGGGATTGTTTTTGCCAATACGAAAAAGAAAGCAGACGAGATAGCGGACGGTTTAATCTCAAAAGGCATGAAGGTTGGCCGAATTCATGGGGATTTAAGTCCACGTGAGCGTAAAAGAGTCATGAAGCAGGTTAAAGACCTGGAATTCCAATATATTGTCGCTACAGACCTTGCTGCAAGGGGAATCGACATTCAGGGAATTAGTCATGTCATCAATTATGAATTGCCGACAGACCTTGATTTTTATATCCACAGGGTTGGGCGTACAGCACGTGCAGGTGCCTCGGGAATCGCTTTGACGGTTTATGAACAGTCTGATGAAGATGCATTAGTTCGCCTCGAAAAAATGGGGATCGCCTTTAAAAACATCGATATGAAGAAAGGCGAATTTACCGAAATTGAAGAGCGAAACAGACGCCAAAATAGAAAGAAAAAAGAAACACCAGGTGAAGCGGTGGCCAAATCGCTTGTTTCAAAACCTAAAAAAGTTAAGCCAGGCTATAAGAAAAAGATGCAGTGGGAAATGGATAAAATTAAAAAACGCCAAAATCGCTTAAATAAGAAAAAATAAACAAACTGTAAATATTTTAGGGAGAGATCAGTAATGTTAATTGGCTCACATGTTTCCATGAGCGGTAAGAAAATGCTGCTAGCAGCAAGTGAAGAAGCCGTCTCATATGGGGCAAATACCTTTATGATCTATACAGGGGCACCTCAGAATACGAGAAGGAAAAAAATTGAGGATCTGAATATTGAAGAAGGGCGCAGGCATATGGAACAGCATGGCATCAGTGATATCATTGTCCATGCACCATATATCATCAATATTGGAAATTCCGAAAATCCGGATACATTTGATCTGGGTGTAAGATTCCTAAGAAGCGAAATTGAGCGCACAGAGGCTCTTGGTGCCAGGCAAATTGTTCTGCATCCGGGCGCTCATGTCGGAGCAGGCACAGAAAAAGGCATTCAAAAAATTGTCGAGGGCATCAATGAGGTTTTGACCGGTAAAGAGAATGTACAAATCGCTTTGGAAACAATGGCTGGTAAAGGATCAGAGTGCGGAAAATCCTTTGAAGAGCTCGCGATGATCATGGATGGCGTCATTTACAACGATAAGCTATCTGTTTGCTTTGACACATGCCATACGCATGATGCTGGATATCCTATCATTGAGGACTTTGATGGTGTCCTGAATGAATTCGATAAAATCGTTGGACTGGACAGGCTAAAAGTGCTCCACATCAATGATAGCAAGAATGCAGTAGGCATGAGAAAAGATCGCCATGAGAACATTGGGTTTGGCCATATTGGCTTCGAGGCGTTGAGCTATATTGTACATCACCCTCAGCTTACAAGCGTACCAAAAATCCTTGAAACTCCTTTTGTTGGTGAGGATAAGAATAATAAAAAAGCACCATATAAACATGAAATAGCCATGCTTAAAAGCAAGCAGTTTGAAGAAAATCTGCTTGATATGATCATGAATGGCTAAAATAAGATAACAAAGTTAAAAGCTGTGGAGAAATCCACAGCTTTTTGATTATTTGTTTTTTGATTGAGAAATCATTGTAGTATGATCAAAATTTCCATTATTTCGTAAATTTCACAAAAAGCTTGTTAACTTCTCGGGCAGTTTCTGGACTTGTGATGCGGGCAATTTCTTTGATTAGTGCAGTTCTTTCTGAATCATTAAAAATGTTGACTTTTTTTCCTCGTAAGTACCCAGCAATTTTCTGTGATTGCGCCATTGTGATTGAAATTTGAAATTGAGAGGCATATTTCAGCAATTCATCAGCTGTAATATTACTTATTTTATGGTTAATGATATTTTCAAAAATAGCCAAAGATCATCACTCCTCCATAGTAGGGTATGAGCCCGGAATGGAAATAGTGACAGTTTTCTTTCAAGGATGGAAAATATACTGTTCCATCAAGTTATTTTTATTTATATTGTTGATATTGAATTGCCATTGAAATGCTCCAGTTATCAAAATGCGGGGAATTGTGGTAATTTTAAAATTTGGCTCTGTTAAAGGTCAATGTTGTTTTTAAGCCTGTTGATTGGAGAGGAAGGCGCTTGACTCCTGGGGGATTAGCGTTTCAGGCGAGACCCCGCAGGAGCGTCAGCGACGAGGAGGCTCGGCGAACGCCCCCGGAAAGCAAGCGCCTGGAGTGGAAATCAACAGTTAAGGTTAACAGAGCCTAAAATTCATTGGCAGAAATATCATATTGTTTACAAATAGCACGGATAAAGATATACTACTAAATGTAAATCGTAATGATTCTTATTTTGTGGGTGATGAAATGAGCAGTAACAATTATATCGTCCAGGTACAGAATTTGTCTTATCGATATGATAAAGAGAATGTACTTGAAAATATAAATCTGTCTATCCAAAAGGGGAGCTTTTTGGCGATTGTCGGCCCGAATGGATCGGGCAAGTCGACCTTGCTTAAATTGATGCTTGGTCTGATTAAGCCGCAAAAAGGTACGATTCGTTTGTTTGGGCAGGAAATTGGAAAATTCAAAGAGCACCATAAAATCGGTTTTGTGTCCCAAAAGGCTAACTCCTTCAATACCGGGTTTCCAGCAACGGTATTTGAGGTAGTGGCAAGTGGATTGACTAAGAAGCTAGGACTTTTTAGGTTTTTACAGAAAAAGGACCATGATAAAATTAAGCAGGCAATTGAATCTGTCGGGATGGAAAAGTTCATGGACCGTAATATTGGCGAACTATCCGGCGGACAGCAGCAAAGAGTCTTTATCGCCAGGGCTCTCGTTAGCAATCCGGAATTGCTGATTCTTGATGAACCAACAGTCGGGGTCGATGCAGAAAATGTTAATGCGTTCTACGAAATGCTTGAAAGGTTAAATAAACAGAATGGCATTACCTTGCTTCTTGTTACTCATGATATTGGCACGATTTCCGATAAAGTAACAAATGTGGCATGCCTCAATAAAAATATGCATTTCCACGGAAGTACTGAGGAATTTGAGCAGCTAAAAATCAACGAGGTGTCAGAAATCTATGGGCATGATGTTCATGTTTTGACTCATGATCATCACCATCACGAGGGGGCCCATTCATGATTAGCGGTTTGTTGCAATATGAATTTTTGCAAAATGCTTTTTTAACTGGAATGATCATAGGAGTTATAGCTCCTTTGCTGGGTGTCTTTATTGTCGTCCGCAGACTTTCGCTCATTGCTGATGCCCTGAGCCATGTAACACTAGCGGGGATTGCGGCAAGCCTTCTGCTTGAAAAGAAATTCTTGTTATTCAGCGGAGTTAATCCGCTATATATGGGAATGGCTTTCTCGGTGACAGGGTCACTATTTATTGAAAAACTAAGAACGGTTTATAAACATTATCAGGAATTGGCAATCCCGATCATCCTTTCAGGCGGTATCGGGTTAGGAGTCATCTTCATTTCCCTTGCAGACGGGTTCAATACCGATTTATTCAGCTATTTATTTGGCAGTGTCAGTGCTGTAAGCAGAATGGACCTCTGGACCATTGCAATTATTAGCATCCTTGTCATCTTGCTTGTTGTTTTATTATATAAAGAATTATTCCTGTTATCTTTTGATGAAGAGTATGCGAGGGCAACAGGAATCGCTGCAAAAACGCTCCATTTTATTTTTATTGTAATGGTAGCATTGGTTATTGCAGCATCGATGAGAATTGTCGGCATCCTGCTCGTTTCATCACTGATGACATTGCCTGTTGCTGCTAGCATTCGATTCGCAAAAGGATTTAAGCAGACCATCTTTTTCTCCATCCTGTTTGGCGAAATCTCTGTGTTAGGCGGACTATTCCTATCCTACTATCTAGATTTAGCGCCAGGAGGAACAATCGTGATGATTGCAGTACTCATTCTTGTCTTGGCTATATGGCTTAAGAAACGTGCATCATCAAGATCATTGTAACGGGGTGATTTCATGAACGTATTAGAAGCAATGAACCTTCTGAAGGAACAAGGGTTTAAACATACCGGTAAACGTGAGGACATGCTCCAGCTCTTTTCCGATAATGATAAATACTTAACTGCACGTGATGTATTGGAACAAATGAAGGAGAACTATCCTGGTTTGAGTTTCGATACCATTTATCGTAATTTAAGTGTATTTGTAGATCTTGGTATTCTTGAAATGACGGAGCTTTCTGGAGAAAAACATTTTCGGTTCACCTGCTCACACAAAGAGCATCATCATCATTTTATCTGCCTTGACTGCGGAAAAACAAAGGAGATCGAAACTTGCCCTATGCGAAATATTGAAGCTAGCTTTAAAGGCTACGATATATCGGGACATAAATTCGAAATTTATGGGCGCTGCCCTGAGTGCGTTCAATAACAGTTTAAAAAAAACGGCCTGGAAACAGGCCGTTTTAATTATTTTTTATCCAGTTTTGCACCCAGCGGTGGGCTTCCTTCCAGTCGTTTACACGAATGACTCCTTCTGGGATTGGATCTTGATTGTAAGGTGTATTAAATAACAGTACTGGGATGTTTAGTTCTTCATTAAGATTAACCGCATTATCATGCTTATCCTCAAGGAAAATATCGACATCATATTTTTTCGCAGCCTCGATTTTATCATGTGAACCAATTAAATGGATATCATTGTACATCAGCTCTTGATTCGTAAACCATTCCTTTGTTATGTCCAGCAAGTGGCTGTCTCTGGCACTGATGAAATACAACTCGTGCTCTTTTTCCCATCTTTTCAAGATTTCTTTTGCTCCTGCAGCTAAAGGGGATTGTGAATAAATGACAGGCTCAATATTTTTGAACCAGTCATAAAATTCTTTTTCAGAGACAGTTACTAGTGGCATAAAGTCATATTGCTTAATGTCATTAAGTGTAATATTCAATCCGAATGCATCATTTAAATATGGAACAAATGTGGTTGGACAGGTCACTGTACCATCAATATCTATACCAAAACGTCTTTTCATTCAGTTTGCTCCTTAAATAGAAATATCTTTCCTTAATCTTACCAAATGTATAGATGGCGCAAAAGAAGTTCTTTAAATTCAGTCAAACATTGCCATGATGAAAAACGGCAAGGTCGTAAACAATATAAATGCTCCACTTAAAGAAAGCGAGGGATTAAAGTGGCAGATCAAGAACGAAAACAGATAGGTACCGAATATATAACTGAACCTAAGCAGGATGTCATAACGGTAAGAGATGCGCGTGATGAAATTTATCAAGAAGAGACCGCGGAAGAAATCGCCGCTCCTGCACGTGATGAACATTACCGTGAAGAAACAGCGGCTGAAATTGCTGCACCTGCACCTTTAATAAGAAGAGGATCAGATGAGGAAACTGAAACTGGAGGAAGAGGGCTAGCCTATTCAGCTCTCGCCCTTTCGATCTTGTCGCTGTTTATTTTACCTGTACTTTTCGGAGCAGCTGGGATTATCCTTGGCTTCATGGCCCGCAGAAGAGGATCCGCCCTCGGAAGCTGGGCAATCGGAATCGGGGTAATTTCTATTTTAGTTGGCATCTTCATCCTGCCGTTTTTTTAACGGGATTAAAGGATCGCCATAAAAAGACCCGGGAATTCGTTTCCCGGGTCTTTCATATACTTATTGTTGGACCGCGGCAGCCGCTTCTGCAGCTTCACGCAGCTTTTCTTCAGCAATTTTATCGATTTCCTTCTTCAATTCCTCTACCATTGTCGCTTCAGGAACTTTACGGACTATTTCTCCCTTTCGGAATAACAACCCTTCCCCTCTTGCTCCCGCAATGCCGATATCTGCCTCACGTGCTTCTCCAGGACCATTTACAGCGCAGCCTAGGACTGCGACCTTGATTGGTGCTTTAATTTTTGAGATATATTCTTCTACCTCGTTGGCAATGCTGATTAAGTCGATTTCGATTCTTCCGCATGTTGGGCATGAAATAAGTGTCGCTGCATTAGCGGCTAGGCCAAACGACTTTAATAGTTCTCTTGCGACCTTTACCTCTTCAACAGGATCCGCACTTAAGCTTACCCTTACTGTGTTGCCAATTCCTTTGCTTAGGATGGCTCCAAGTCCGGCAGCACTTTTTACAGTTCCCGCAAATAATGTGCCTGATTCTGTGATTCCAAGATGAAGCGGATAGTCAAATGCCTTAGCTGCTTTTTCATATGCTTCAATGGCTAAATTGACATCAGACGCCTTCATAGAAACGATGATATTATGGAAATCCAAATCTTCAAGGATCTTAATGTGGTGCAATGCACTTTCTACCATTCCATCTGCAGTTGGGTAGCCGTACTTCTCTAGAATGCGTCTTTCCAATGAACCAGCATTAACCCCAATCCTGATTGGGATACCGCGTTCCTTCGCAGCCTGCACGACCGCTTCTACCTTTTCGCGTTTGCCGATATTACCAGGGTTGATCCTGATTTTGTCTGCTCCGCCTTCAATTGCCTTCAAAGCTAAACGGTAATCGAAGTGAATATCGACTACAAGCGGAATATTGATACGTTTCTTGATTTCAGGAATTGCATTCGCGGCTCTTTCATCTGGACATGCAACGCGGACGATTTGGCAGCCTGCTTCTTCGAGGCGTTTGATTTCAGCTACTGTAGCCTCAACGTCGTGTGTCTTTGTTGTTGTCATACTCTGGATGACAACTTCATTGTTGCCGCCTATTGTTAAATTCCCAACCTTAATTGGGCGGGTTTTGGTACGATGTATAATTTCACTCAACGGTGATTCGCTCCTTTAAAAAATGGAATTCATCTTTTAATTTCAAATGATGCATAACCCCATTTTATCAATCTTTTGTTCACATTGACAAGGAAAGACTATAATTGTTAGCCTTTGCTAATTTCCTTTGCTGTAGTCCGGGAATTTATATGTCTTGCCAAACTTGATTTTTTGAGGGTCTGTTCCGCCATTCAATAATTTGAAGTCCGCAACAGCTTGTGATATCGGTACTGCGAGTTGGCTTTTTGAGTTGCTGTCCAGCACCGATAATACAGTATCTCCAGGTTTTACCTCATGTTCAAAGTATGGGATATTCGTTCCTTTCTCCTCTTTCTGCTTTTTGACTTCTTTTTCAACAGTTTCTATCTTTTGCATATTTGCAGCAGGTAGAGTACCTGCGCTTAAATCATTGTAAATGGCATATACGATCACTACTAGAACCAGGAATCCTGCAAGTTTTTTCATAGGATTTTCCTCCCTTTAAGAGCCTATATCAAAACTTATGCAGGAGAAATAGAGTTGAGAACATGTTTAATAGATTTTTTTATATGCATTTTTAAATAGAAGATTTTAAAAATTAACAATGACATTTAACATAGACCATATCAAAAAAAAAAAAAACGCCAAGTGGCGCATTTTTAATCCATACTCTTTTTTTGTGTTGGAACTTCCTTAATAGCCAGCAATAGAATCATGGATCCAACAAACCAGTTAATCATGAAGCTGTACGCAACGGTCGTTTTCAATAATGACATGATGGTGAAAAATAAGGTCGGAAGAGTGATGCTATAAGCGGCCATTCGCCACAAGTGTTTATATTGAAGATTTTTCCCTGCTAGGTTTTTTAATAATAGACCGAATAAAGCGAGAATAGAAATTTCTATGAATTTCATGCCGCTAGAAAAAACATAGATGGCAATAAATATTAATCCAATAAAAATAGGAAGGGAGGAGGAAGCACTGTTGAGCATGCTGATAATATCCTGTTTAGACATTGTCCCGTCATTAATCAAGCTGTATGGAAATGAATTTGATTCCCCTCCAGCTGCGAAAACAACTTCGTTCTTGAGCATCGCGAAGGTAGATTCCATTCCTGCCATATCATCTTGTTCTACTGCGCCAGTAGAATCAAAAATTATCGTAAAACTTCCATTATCAATGGTAAGTGGCTCCTTGATTTCTGATTTCAGCACACCATTTTCTATCGTAAAATAGGGCAATTTCGTATCCATTGTTTCTTTCGCAGAGTTGACTGCTTCATTGATTGCCTGAGCAGTGTAATACGAAGCTGGAATAACTGAAATTAAGGTAAGCAGAAATACATATAAAATCGTTTTCCCAATGCCTTGAAAGCGAAATAAGGCAATATCTTTCGGCGAATATATACTTTTGGCAAATTGAGTGAAAATCTTCATCCATACACTTCCTTTACTAGATTCACGCTTCCTATTTTATATTTTCGACTATGGTTGCACAAGCATTTTAAACTGAACTTGTAACAAATCTGTAACATAACCTTACATTGTTAAGGTATTGTAAATTCGGTTAATAAACCATTTACTTTCAATTAATATTTGCTTCATAATGATGTGTGTTTGTAGATGTTTGTCGAAATCTATCTAGGGGTTGGAATAGTGGAATTGAATTTTCAACAAATGCTGTTTGAATTCTTTGGCGGCCTTGGAATCTTCTTATATGGCATAAAATTCATGGGTGATGGGCTGCAAAAATCAGCGGGCGAGCGCTTGAGAGATGTACTGGATCGTTTTACAACCAATCCGGTAATGGGTGTACTAGCAGGTTTGATTGTTACTGTACTGGTGCAAAGCAGTTCAGCTACGACTGTTATCACAGTAGGTCTCGTAAGTGCGGGCTTTTTGACGCTGCGTCAGGCCATTGGGGTCATTATGGGAGCAAACATTGGTACAACTATCACAGCATTCATCATTGGAATAGATGTAGGTGAGTTTGCTTTACCAATTATTGCGTTAGGATCAATTCTTTTATTCTTCTTTAAAAATAAAAAAATACATAATGTTGGCCAGATTGTTTTTGGATTTGGTGCTTTATTTTATGGTTTGGAATTAATGAGCGGAGGAATGAAACCGCTCCGTTCTCTGGAATCTTTTCACGAATTAACCGTAGAACTTAGCTCGAACCCAATACTTGGAGTTCTCATTGGAACGTTGTTTACTGTTATTGTCCAGAGTTCAAGTGCAACAATTGGGATTCTCCAAGGTTTGCATGCTGAGAGTTTAATCAATCTTGATGGTGCTTTACCAGTTTTATTTGGAGATAATATTGGAACAACGATAACCGCTATCCTTGCGGCGATTGGTACCACAGTAGCTGCCAAAAGAGCTGCAGCTACACATGTACTGTTTAACCTTATTGGAACTACGATCTTCTTGATCTTGCTCAGTCCCTTTACCTATGTTATTGAGATGATTAGGGACAGCCTGGGATTAAACCCTGAAATGACGATAGCGTTCGCTCACGGAATATTCAATACAACCAATACACTTATCCAGCTTCCATTTGTCGCTGGCTTGGCGATTGTCGTGTCGAAGCTTATTCCAGGTGAAGATGCTATCATCGATTATAAAGCACAGCACCTCGACCCAGTGTTTATCGAACAATCTCCTTCAATCGCACTTGGCCAGGCGAAGGAGGAAGTGCTGCGAATGGGTAAGTTCGCTTTAAAAGGCCTTGAAGAAACGAACCAATTCTTAAAGACCAAAAATACAAAGCATTCCTCAAGTGCATATCACCTTGAGGAAGCAATCAATAATCTGGACCGCAAGATAACCGATTATCTAGTAGATTTAGCAACAAGCTCATTATCTGAACATGAATCTGAAGAACACAGTATGCTGATTGACACTGTCCGCGATATTGAAAGAATCGGTGACCACTTTGAAAATATCCTTGAATTGGTTGAATATCAGCAGGCTAATAAAGTAAAAATCACTGATTCAGCAATGGGCGACCTTGAAACTATGTTCAGCCTTACTGCCAAGACCGTTGAAGAGGCATTGCAATCATTGGATCAGAAGAACCTTGAAGCCGCTACAGATGTTGTAAAAAAAGAAAATGAAATAGACAGCATGGAACGCACAATTAGAAAGCAGCATATCCTACGCATGAATGAAGGACAATGCACTGGTCAGGCAGGAATCGTCTTTGTTGATATTATCAGCAATCTTGAGCGGATTGGAGATCATGCAGTTAATATCGCTGAATACGTTTTGGGAGATCAAAAATAGTGGTAAAATAAGCAAGGGGATGCCCTTGCTTATTTTTTTGCTGATCAGGGTCTAATTTGCTTGAGAAGGAATGGTTAAATGATGGATTATATTTATTGGACAATAATCGGTTTGTTATTCGCAGGTGCTTTTGCAGGATTGGTTTTTCCGATTTTGCCGGGTGTCCTTTTATTATTGGGTGGCTTTTTAATGTATGGAGTCTTTTTTTCATTCGATCCGTTTAACTGGATATTCTGGACTGTTCAGGGACTGTTTGTCATCCTGTTGTTTGGCGCTGATTATATAGCTAATATAATTGGTGTGAAAAAATATGGCGGAAGTAAAGCAGGCATTTGGGGTAGTACGATTGGATTGCTTGTTGGTCCTTTTGTCATCCCATTCTTGGGAATTATTATCGGTCCTTTTTTAGGCGCAGCACTTGCAGAACTAATAGTTAATAAGAAAAATTTAAACGATGCGGTCAAAATTGGCTTTGGTTCAGTGATCGGATTTGTTAGCAGTGTGGTTACTAAGGGAATCATTCAGGCAGTCATGCTAATTTACTTCTTTATCCTTGTTCTTTAACAGGGAGTTAATGAGTAGAATGTTGCTATATTAAAAAAAGTGCTGCAATAGCACGATTTAAGGCTCTAGACAAACTCTAAAAATCAAGTTTGTCTACAGCTTTTTT
>NZ_JBALSS010000018.1:62530-73179 GCF_036967045.1 Bacillus sp. JJ1609
TCGCTTTCCGCGGGGCGTCAGGTGAGCCTCCTCGTCGCTTTGCTCCTCCTCGTCGCTTTGCTCCTGCGGGGTGCAAATGATCCCATGGATCATTTCACCTTGGTCTCACCTTGGCCGCTGCTCCCGCAGGACACTGATTAGCTTCCTCGAATCTGCCCACGCACGATGGAAATGCGTTAGCATTTTCGGAGGAGTCTAGCGCCTTCCACTCCAATCAACAGGGTTTCAATAACTAATCGGTGAACTGTATCTTTGTCGACCAACTGAAATCGTGCTGCAAATAGCAGATTTTTCTACTTTAATTCAGCCCGCAAATCTCGAATGAGCAATTCTGGCAATCCACTTCTCGTTTCAAGTAAGCAAGATTTTTTATAGTGAACTTAAGCTGATCATATGAAATGATGTCTTTTTCACGTAATTCCTTCAGCATTCTTTGGACGACTTCCCTAGTTCCGTAGGTAAGGTTGGCCAGCTCCTGATGTGTGAGTGGCAAATCAATCAGGATTCCTTCATCAGTCATCACTCCATAGCTATTGCATAAACGAATTAGGATTGAGTAAAGGCCGCCTTTTTTGCCATTCATAATTAAATCCTGGCATTTCATCTGTGCTTTTAAATAGCGGGTGCTAAGCCAATTGACTAGTGCATTCATTGCTGTTTGATCATTAATGATAAATTCTTCGAATTGTTCTCTTTTAATCATTAGAATTTCACACTCTGTTAGTGTCTTGGCAGAAAAATGATAACGCGGTGAATGTTTAAACAGCTCATATTCAATAACCATTTCTTCGCCATTTAAGATCTTCAAGATGAATTCTTTGCCTTTCATATGAACACGTCCCACAGAAACACTGCCGCTCAGGATGATATAAACATGGTCCACATTTTCTTCTTCCTGAAATAGTAATGTGTCGGGTTTGATTTTTTGGATTGTTTCCTTATCAATGAAGTTTTGTAAAATTAAACTGTATAATGAAATATTTTTGTCCAACAGGATCGTCTCCTTACTATACTTCTACACTTTTGATTTAAAAGAATTGATCAAATTATGTCAACGGGGTATTGGAATAATGTGGGTGGTGATACAAGTTGATGCGACTTAAATCGTTGACAGAAAGCCATTTGTGTAATATTGACGATTTTTCGAAAGTTAGCTTGTATACTATTTAAATGGCTGTGTTAAACTTGGCTGTTGGTTTCCGCTCCAATCAACGGTGTTAAAAATCAACATTGCCCTTTAACACAGCCATTTATATAAAGAGAATAAAAGATTTCAATCTTGGGTATTTTAATTCCGTTGGACTGGAGCATTTTATTTGAATCGATTACCGTTCTCTGGTAATCTAATGATGAAGCGCTTTTAGAACAATTCTAATGTCTGAATAATAAGATAGATTTGTTCGGGAAAGTGTACCAAGATACATAGGAGGATGTTAAAATGGCATTTGAATTACCGCAATTACCGTACGCATACGATGCGCTTGAGCCACACATCGACAAGGAAACAATGAATATTCACCACACAAAGCACCACAATACTTATGTTACAAACCTTAACAACGCTTTGGAAGGCAATGAAGAGCTTCTTTCAAAAACTGTTGAAGAAGTTATTTCTAACCTTGACGCAGTTCCTGAAGCTGCACGCACTGCTGTCCGCAATAACGGCGGCGGACATGCTAACCACTCTTTATTCTGGCAAGTAATTTCTCCAAACGGAGGCGGCGAGCCTACTGGAGAATTAGCTGAAGCAATCAACGCTAAATTTGGCGGCTTCGAAGGCTTCAAGGAAGAATTTTCAAAGGCTGCTACTACTCGCTTCGGTTCTGGCTGGGCTTGGTTAGCAGTTAACAATGGAGAACTAGAAGTTACTAGCACTCCAAACCAGGACTCTCCTTTAATGGAAGGAAAGACTCCTATTCTTGGACTTGATGTATGGGAGCACGCGTACTACTTGAATTACCAAAACAGAAGACCAGAATACATTGGTGCTTTCTGGAATGTTGTAAACTGGGAAGAAGTTAACAACCGTTACAACGCTTCAAAGTAATATTGTTTTAAAAAGGAAGGCTGCAGTCAATTGCAGCCTTCCTTTTGTTTTATTTTGCTGTGCCCGTCACCCGCCTGTTGATTACAATGGCGAAAAACTGCATAACGGTGTTTACTTTGTTAGAAACTACCCTAGAGAAAAGGGGAGTAGATCATGAGCAAAGTAAACAAATTATTAGGAGATATCGAACTTACAAAGGATTTAACGCTCCTATTGATTATCGGGGGATTGTACTCATTGAGCATTGCCCTTTCTAATACCTTTGTAAATATATACTTATGGAAGCAATCAGGAGAGCTTGCCGATTTAGGGTTGTATAATTTATCAATTGTAGTGGCTCAGCCATTGACCTTTATCCTTGCGGGGAGATGGGCTAAAAAAGTAGACAGAGTGATTGTACTCCGAATTGGAGTCATATTTTTAGCTTTGTTTTATGTGACTGTATTGTTTGTGGGAACAAGAGCTTCGGATTATTTACTGCTGCTAGGTGCTTTGCTAGGTATGGGCTACGGTTTTTATTGGCTTGCATATAACGTGCTGACATTTGAAATCACAGAACCAGATACCAGGGATTTTTTTAATGGATTTCTAGGTATTCTCGGATCAGTAGGGGGAATGATCGGACCGTTTGCAGCGGGTTTTATTATTTCCAGACTCGAAAAATTCACTGGATATACAGTCGTATTCGGTCTTTCACTAGGACTATTTGCTGTAGCTGTGTTTTTAAGTTTTTCTTTAAAACGGAGACCAGCCCATGGAAAGTATTGGTTCCAGCGTATCATTACGGAGAGGAAACATGATAAAAATTGGAGATTGATTACAAACGCACATTTTTTCCAGGGATTAAGAGAGGGAGTGTTCGTTTTTATCGTCTCAGTTTTTGTTTTCATAGCTACTGATAGTGAGATGGCGCTCGGAACATACGGATTGATTAATTCAGGAATTTCGTTTCTTGCTTATTATTTTGTTTCACGAATGCTGAAAAAAGAGTTAAGGAAAAGAGCAATTCTTATCGGCGGTCTGATGCTTTTTATAGCAATATTCCTGATTGTCTTTGATCCAACCTATACCCGTTTATTGTTATATGCGGCTCTGATTGCAGTTGCTTATCCGTTGCTGCTCGTTCCTTATTCTTCCATGACATATGATGTGATAGGAAGAGGGTGGAAGGCTGCTGAAATGAGAATCGAATATATAGTGGTAAGAGAGTTATTTTTGAACATGGGCAGGATTTTTTCGATTTTATTATTTTTAGGAGCGATCACTTTATTCAATGAGGAGAGAATCATCCCAATTCTTCTTGTTATTCTTGGAAGCGGGCACACACTCATTTATTTATTCATCCGGCAAATCAATCTAAAAGCTCCAGCATAACCGGGTTTTCCCGGTTTTTATTATGGAAAAAATTTCTTATGCTGTTTCATGATAGAAAAAATCGAGCTTTTTCGATAAAATAAAGATTAGTGCTAATGCACGGACATACAGACTGAAGAGGTGGGAGAGGCTTGAATAAAAAGAAAAAGAAGAAGACGCATGTGCCATTCAGGCTGAATATGGTGTTTTTTGCCGTTTTTATGTTATTTTCAATGCTGATTTTAAGGCTGGGCATTGTTCAAATTGTATATGGTGAAGATTTTAAGAGAGAAATCGAACGTACCGAAGATGTTACTGTAAATAATCCGGTTCCAAGAGGGAAGATGTATGACCGGAATATGAAAACAATCGTCGATAATATACCAAGCAAGGCCATTACGTATACAAAAAGCCAGAGCACTGACACAAAGGAAATGCTGATGGTAGCTGAGCGCCTGGCAAAGTTGATTAAAAAAGATACAAAAGAAGACTTAAAAAAGGTAAGAGAAAGAGACAAAAAAGATTATTGGATTTTAAGGAATGAAGAAAGAGCAAAGGAAAAAATAAAGGAAGAAGAATGGGATCTGTATGATGAAAAAAAGCTGGATGACAAGGCAATATACAATCTTCAGCTAGACCGGATTACAGAAAAGGAATTAAAAGAATTGTCTGCTGAGGATCTAGAAATCCTTGCGATCTTCCGTGAACTAATCAGTGGATACGCACTTTCTCCGCAAATTGTCAAAAAGGATGTTACTCCTGAAGAATTCGCGGTTGTAAGTGAGAACCTTGAAATGCTTCCGGGTGTCGATACAACTACAGATTGGGAGCGGGATTATACGTTCGATAAAACGCTGAAATCGATTCTTGGAAAAGTTAGTGATTCTGAGAAAGGGCTGCCTAAAGAAAAGCTTGAATATTATCTATCACGTGATTATAGCCGGAACGATCGGGTTGGCCTTAGTTATATCGAGCAGCAATATGAAGATGTACTGCATGGTCAAAAAGCAAAGGTCAAAAACATTACTGACAAAGCGGGAAATGTCCTTGATACAAAGGTAATTACCGACGGCCAGCGTGGCAAGGACCTTGTTTTGACAGTAGACATGGATTTGCAGTTAGCTGTTGAGAAAATAATTGAAGAGGAATTATTAAAAGCAAAACAGCAGCCAAGAACCCGGCTTTTAGACAGGGCTTTTGTAGTATTGATGGACCCAAATACAGGAGAAATCCTCACACTTGCAGGAAAGCAAATTGAAAAGGATGAAAAGACTGGAAAAACCATTATGCAAGACTTTGCAAGCGGTAATTTTACCACGTCTTATAACGTTGGCTCGGCTGTAAAAGGAGCAACAATCCTGACAGGCTTCAAGACAGGGGCAATTCAGCCAGGAACTTCATTTTATGATACACCGATCAAAATTAAAGGAACAAATCCAAAGAAATCCTGGAAAGCAGGTTTGGGTACACTTGATGACCGTAATGCATTGAAAGTGTCCTCTAATGTATACATGTTCAGGACAGCAATTAATATCGGTAAAGGGATCTACAATTATGATCAGCCATTGTATCTTGAACCTGAAGCTTTCGATACAATGAGGAATTACTTCAGCCAATTTGGCCTTGGAGCAAGAACTGGCATAGATTTGCCAAATGAAATGATTGGTTTTAAAGGAATGGAACGCAGGCCAGGTCTGTTACTTGACTTTGCAATCGGCCAATATGACACCTACACAACGATTCAGCTTGCGCAATATGTCTCAACCATCGCTAATGGCGGAAATCGTCTGCAGCCGAGAATTGTGAAAGAAATTCGTGAACCGGTTATGAAGAATAATGAAGTTGGTCCTGTGCTCGAAGAAATCGAACCGGTCATTCTTAATAAAGTCGATGCCAAACCAGAATGGTTTGACAGAGTGCAGGAAGGTTTCAGGAGAGTTATGCAGGACAGAGGTGGAACGGCATATGGTTCCTTCTATACCGCGGAGTATAAGCCAGCAGGTAAAACCGGTACTGCCCAGGCTGCCTATGATGGCCCAGTGAAGTTTCCTGAAGGCCAGCTTCCTCCTGAGGTAATGAATTTGAGCCTTGTTGCATATGCACCTAATGAGAATCCTGAAATTGCCTTAGCCGTAATGGTTCCATGGGCATACGAAGGAAACCAGGGACACCATGCGAACAATGATATTGGGCGCAGGGTGCTTGATACGTATTTCGAGCTTAAAAAGAAGCGGATGGAAGGGAATATGAATCCCGAACAGCCTAACCAGGAAGTAGAGAAGAAAGAAGAAGGCGCTGAACTGCTGGAAGAAATTGAAGCGGAGATTGAACAATAGCATACTAAAACTGTCCCATTAGGGGCAGTTTTTTTTTTATAGCGTTGGGTATACTAACCGCAAGCGGGCAAGCCTGAATGTATACCTGCTTTTCGACAAGCTCACACATCAATTAGCTAAATTTACAAAACCTTTACATTCAGTTAAAACAACGTTAAAAGAAAAGCATTATTCTTAGTCTGTAGGACAAAACAACCATATCTCGTAGGGGGAATTAAGGAATGAAGTGTCTTAAAAAAATGAGCCTGTTTTTAATGCTGGCAGCTGTCATGGTATTCGCTGCAGCTTGCGGTGGTGGAGATAACGAAGGAAAAAATGGTGAAGAACTAGAAGGCAGTGTTGTCATCGATGGTTCTGGTACAGTTTATCCGTTCATGGCAAAAATGGCTGAAAATTATATGGGAGAACAAGAAAATGTCTCTGTTGAAGTAAGCCGTGCCGGAACATCAGCGGGCTTTAAGAAATTCCTTGTAAAAGACGGTACAGACTTTAATGATGCATCCCGACAAATAAAAGATGAAGAAAAAGCCGAAGCAGAAAAACTTGGCATTGAAGTGCAGGAAATGAAGGTTGCGCTAGACGGTATTACAATCGTAATCAATAAAGACAATGACTGGGCTACTGAACTTACAGAACAAGAAGTTAAAGATATTTTCCTTGCAAGTGCTGGAAAGAAAAAATGGTCAGATGTTCGTGCTGATTTCCCAAATGAAGAAATCAAAACATATGGCCCGAACGAAAACCACGGAACATATGAGTTCATGTTTGAAAACATTTTAGGGGAGCAAGAACTTCCTGGAAACATCAATCTACAGCAAGATTACTCAACTTTAGTGGATCTTGTTTCAAAAGATAAAAACGCAATTGGTTTCTTCGGTTACGGATACTATGACAGCAATAAAGATAAACTTTCTGCTGTTAAAGTTGACTTTGGTAAGGGTCCTGTTGAGCCTTCATTAGATACAATCAAAGAAGATGGCGATTACGCACCATTCACTCGTCCAGTATTCACATACTTGAACGTGAACCAGGCTAAGAATAAGCCACAAGTTCTTGATTATGCGATCTATACAATGGAGCATGCAAAGGATGTTGCAGCAGAAACTGGATTCGCTCCTTTATCTGACGAAGATATCAAAGCTTCTCTTGATACTTTAAATGGATTAAAGAAGTAAATTCTTAAACCTTTTTACTAAGAGGATGAGAGGTCTAACCTTCTCATCTTCTTGTGTGTGTTAAAAAATTAATTTGTTTTCCTGGGGTACTATAAGGAAAAAAGTTCTTCCTTGGATGAGAAGGATGAAAGGGGTTTTACACTTGGCGAAAAGCGTAGTTCACGATAGCAGTAAAAAACTGAATGTGCGTGATATGATACAAGAGAAGAAAAAGACTCGTAGTGTCAACAATTACACTGAAAAATTTATTCCTAAGATTTTATTTGGTATTGCAGCAATCTCTGTTTTTACGACAATTGGAATTGTACTTACTTTATTAACGGAAACAATCGCCTTTTTCAAAGACGTTCCTTTTATAGATTTCTTTACAGGCACTAAATTAAAGCCTTTGGGTGATCATGCTGTCTTTGGTGTATTGCCTTTGCTGACAGGAACGCTTATTTCAACTGTAATTGCGATGCTGGTTGCGATCCCTGTTGGACTTATGACGGCCATATTCTTGAGTGAGTATGCTTCTGAAAAATTACGAAGAGTATTAA
The DNA here is from genome assembly GCF_036967045.1 of Bacillus sp. JJ1609. Classification (NCBI taxonomy): domain Bacteria; kingdom Bacillati; phylum Bacillota; class Bacilli; order Caryophanales; family Bacillaceae; genus Bacillus; species Bacillus sp. JJ1609. The sequence continues at coordinate 69,981 of NZ_JBALSS010000018.1, forward strand.
AACCGATTCTTGAAATTTTAGCTGGTATTCCTACTATCGTTTATGGTTTTTTTGCTTTCACTTTTGTTACACCTCTTTTAAGATCGTTTATTCCAGGCCTTGAACCTACCAACATTCTGAGCCCGGGGATCGTAATGGGAATTATGATCATCCCGATGGTTGCTTCATTATCAGAGGATGCAATGAGCGCTGTGCCAAACGCAATGAGAGAGGGTGCTTTGGCTTTAGGTGCAACAAAGCTTGAAGTAACCTGGAAGGTTATCATACCTGCAGCAATTTCAGGTATTATTGCTTCATTCGTGCTCGGAATTTCTAGAGCTATAGGAGAGACGATGATTGTCGCGATTGCAAGCGGAAGTTCAAAAAACTTCACCTTCGATGTCACACAATCGATGCAGACTATGACTGCCTATATCGTAGAAGTAACCGGAGGAGAAGCGGCTGCGGGAACAACTTTATATTACAGCCTTTATGCAGTCGCCATGACCTTGTTTGTCTTCACGCTTATCATGAACCTAGTCGCTCAATATATCTCTCGCAGGTTCAGGGAGGAATATTAATATGAAATACGTAGATGCAAAACAAGTCCATAAAAAAATGGGTTCACGTTTATTAGCCAATAACCTGGCAAAAGCACTTTTCTTCATGGCCACATTATTCGGCCTTGTCGTGTTGGTTGTACTAATTTACCGTGTATTGTCGGATGGCTTGCCATGGATCAACGTGGATTTCCTGACAAATAGGTTATCTACAGACCCGGAGAGAGCCGGTATCTGGGGAGCAATAATGGGGACTTTCTGGCTCATGCTCGTTGTAGCTCCGGTAACCATGATTCTAGGTATCGGGACAGCCATTTATCTAGAAGAATACGCAACAAAAGGACGTATCTCTTCATTTATTAAAACAAATATCTCGAACCTGGCTGGTGTTCCATCTGTAGTATTTGGTATCCTTGGATTAACTGTATTCGCAAGAACACTTGATTTAGGTTCTGTAGTTCTTGCAGGCGGGTTAACTATGGCTTTACTGGTACTTCCGGTAGTTGTTGTGGCGAGCCAGGAGGCCATTCGAGCAGTACCGCAATTTTTACGGGAAGCCTCATATGGAATGGGTGCAACAAAATGGCAGACCATTAAAAACGTTGTCCTGCCTGCAGCCATACCCGGAATTCTCACTGGTGTCATTCTTGCATTATCACGTGCGATCGGTGAAACCGCGCCACTCGTTGTTATCGGAATACCTGCACTGTTAATTCCTATTCCTGACTCAATCTTTGATAAATTTACGATTTTGCCTGTGCAGATCTATTATTGGACAGTAGACTCGGCACTTGTAGCTGAATATGCAAATCTTGCAGCTGCAACAATCGTCATTTTATTGTTAGTTTTGTTCGTGATGAACTCAATTGCCATTTTGATTCGTAATAAATTCCAAAAAAGATATTAGTCTGGGAGGGTTAACATATGTCAGTAGTTACAGATAAGACAAACGTAAAAGCAGAAAATCAGAACGCGGACAATAAGAATAATAAAAAGGTTGTATACGATACAAAAGACCTTAACCTATGGTATGGTGAAGGCCATGCTTTGAAAAATATTAATTTGGCGATCAATGAAAATGAAGTTACAGCAATTATCGGACCGTCTGGCTGTGGTAAATCAACCTATATTAAGACTTTGAACCGTATGGTTGAATTGGTGCCAACAGTAAAGATTTCTGGTGAAATTTTATACAGGGGACGAAATATTCTTGATAAATCCTTTCAGGTCGAAGATTTAAGAACGAGCGTGGGAATGGTATTTCAAAAACCTAATCCGTTTCCAAAATCCATTTATGAAAATATTGCATATGGTCCAAAAATCCATGGAATCCGTGATAAGAAAATCCTAGATGAAATTGTAGAAAAAAGCTTAAGAGGTGCAGCTATCTGGGATGAAGTTAAGGACCGCTTAAACTCAAATGCATATGGTCTTTCAGGCGGACAGCAGCAGCGTATTTGTATCGCTCGCGCCCTTGCGATTGAACCAGATGTAATCCTAATGGACGAACCGACATCAGCGCTTGACCCTATTTCAACATTGAAGGTTGAGGAGCTTGTACAAGAATTGAAAAAAGATTTCAGCATTATTATCGTTACTCATAATATGCAGCAGGCAGCACGTATTTCTGACAAGACTGCTTTCTTCTTGAATGGGGAAGTAATTGAATTTGCTGATACAGATAAAATATTCTCCACTCCTTCAGACAAGAGGACGGAAGATTATATTACTGGACGTTTCGGTTGATTTTTCATACAATTCAGTTGGAAGGATGAGGATTACATGGTGGTTAGAGGGAAATTTGATGAAGATCTTAAAACATTGCATGCCAAATTGCTTGAGCTAGGGAATTTTGCAATAAACGCACTGACTCAATCACTCGAGGCTTTGGAGAATAAAGATATTGAACTAGCTTTAAAAATACTTGAAGATGATGCTGATGCGAATATTCTTGAAGAAGAAATCAATGATTTTGCGATTTTATTGATTGCTAAACAGCAGCCGGTAGCAGTTGATTTAAGAAGGCTAATTGTAGCCATCAAGATTGCTACAGATATTGAAAGAATGGCAGACTTTGCGGTGAATATCGCAAAATCCACAATCAGAATTGGAAATGAACCGCTTGTAAAACCTATTGAACATATTAAGCAGATGCATCAGCTTTCACTGCAAATGCTGACATTATCACTTGAAGCATACAATGAAGAGGACCTAGGCAAGGCAAAACAGGTTGCTCAAATGGATGATCAGGTTGATGAGTTATATGGCCAGACAATTAAGGATTTACTGTCTCTTGCACAAAGCAAGCCTGAGCAGCTGGCGCAAATCACTCAGCTATCGTTCATTAGCCGATACCTGGAAAGAGCTGCCGACCATGTTACAAACATTGCAGAAAATGTTTTCTATCTCGTTAAAGGCAAGAGGTATGACCTTAACCAATAATGTAAAAGAAAGGAGCAGGGTATTCCCTGCTCCTTTCTGTTTGTAGACAAAAGGGGTTCGGAATGGTCTCATTCCGAACTACTTTTTCTAAAAATAAAGACACCCAAAAAACCTCTTGATTACCTGGAAGAGCAAATATTGGAAAAGAGGGCACTTGTAAGGCCTCTTGGTTACCAAAAAGAATGAAAAATTGGAAAATGAGGTCACCAATAAGGCCT
>NZ_JBALSS010000018.1:73283-77393 GCF_036967045.1 Bacillus sp. JJ1609
TAAGGCCTCTTGGTTACCAAAAAGAATAAAAATTGGAAAAAGAGGTCACCAATAAGGCCTCTTGGTTACCTGAAAGAACAAAAATGGGAACAACAGGACACCCTAAAAGCTTTTTGGTTACCCTGAAAAGAAAAAACTGGAAAATGAGGACATCAATAAAGCCACTCGATTACCTGGAAGAACAGTAATTGGAATGAAAGCGAAGTGCCTAGAACGGTAATCAACAAACCCATCTAACAGACAGACAAAAAAAGACTGCAGGCAAGCTCGATGCTCATCGAGTTTGTCTGCAGTCTGAAACCCTTGTAAAGAGGGTTTATTAATAAAGACATTATCTATTTTTCGTAATAACTTTTGCAATCTGGTCATAATCCATGCCGCCGGTTAATTCATACCGTCCGATCTGGACCTTCATATGGTAGCCTTTATCAATCAGGAATCGTTCGAATTTATCTTCGTCGTCAATGATTCCCTGGCTCTTCAGCATAACTGCTACGTCCCCCGGAGTCATGCCGCCAGCGATTACAAGAGTGAACTTCTTCTCCTCTTTTACCTCTTCGGTTTTAGCCTTTTCAGCAGGAGCTTTAGCTTTTGTCTTTTCCTCTTTTGCTGCTGTTTTTTTCTCGTTGAGTTTTGCAAACTCATTGTTGTCCATTACTTTGTAACCATTAGTTTCGAGAAGCTGTTTTGCATTGGATACAGTTACTTTCTGCTCCGTACCTTTATCAGCTATCACACTGCTTCCTGCCCAAAGGAAAATGGCAGAAAACAGAATTCCTAGTGCGAATGCCTGTGCTGTCCGTTTATTCATACGATCTGTCCTTTATCAACAAATTCATTAATGATTTCCTGTACTTCCTGAGTCGAAAGTGAAGACTGTTTTGCAATCTGATTAAGGTCCATTCCCTGCTGGGCAAGTGACCATACTTGATTTTTAATGATATCGTGGATTTGCTTTTTTCCTGTATTAAAAGAAGATCGTTTTTCCAGGATTGAATCATTAACTAGCAATTCTTCTTCGAGTACTTTCAGCTTTTTTTTGATCTGATAAAGATCTTGAATCTGCTGGATTGTAAGCTGATCAATTTCCTCGCGCAGTTCCTTATACGGATCTTTTAAAAAGAAAGAAAGTATGAAAAGGATAGCTGCCAAGGCAATCAGGCTTAATATTATGTAGCCCATCTGTTATTCCTCCCGAGCTGTAATTAAAACACATAAAGTTAGTGTACCATTCCACATTCGAAATTTCGATTTATATTTTTTTCCTGAAAAAAAATGATAGTTTTGTCATAATATGATTTCCAGTCGTTGTAAAGCATGTCGATTATAGACCATATTTGTAATACATATTGACTATAGAAAATTATTTGCTCGTTCTTCCGCTGATAAAGCAATAAGGTGCAAATTACGACAATTTGCGTTCATTGTAGCAAGGTAGTTAAAATGCTAACATAAATTTATAGAATACATTATCAATATTAGCAATAAACTATTAATTTGGGGGTGCAGCGTGGTGAAGTACAAAAATTATTCAACCAGGGAATCAGACCATCTTGCTGCGCGAATCCTTTCGCCTGACAAGCTGTTTGTTTTTTGGCAGCTGCAGGATGAAAAATTGTTTTTTATGTCTGATTATTTCAATCTTCCAGAAGCACAGACTGTTAAATCATTGCGATTGTTTGAAATTACTTCTGGTAATGGTACTAGAACGCAAACAATATGCATTCATGAAGTGATTTTAAGGCAAGGAATATCAAGCTGGCTATATAAAGGTATAAGTGAAAAACGGAATTATGTCGTTGAACTTGGAATCAAGCTCAATGAGGAAGATTTTTTTCCATTGCTGAGATCAAATGCAATTGTACTAAATGCTAAATCGATAGCTCCTGAAAGTTCTGATCTTCCTGAGAAATCACCTGAATGGGTTGGACATGTAAGTACGTACACGTATTATGAGAACCTCGAAGGGAGCAGCAAGAAGTGATCCAGAGGAAAGAAACAGAACTAAAGAAAACCATTCTTATGCTCTCATGGGAGTATCCTCCCCATATTGTTGGCGGTCTTGCGAGACATGTTCATGCTCTTTCCATCGAGCTTGTGAAAAGGGATTATGAAATCCATATTATTTCTTCAAGGCCACATGGTGCACCTGGCTATGAAAAGAAGGATGGAGTGCACATCCACCGGGTAGCTCCCCTAAATGACCAGGACTCAAATTTCATTTCATGGATTGGCGGGCTAAATTTGGCAGCAGCCAACATAGGGCTTTCCATTGCACGAGATACCATCGTGGATATGGTCCATACTCATGATTGGATGACAGGCCCTGCAGCCGAATTTATAAGTAAATCCTTAGGGATTCCACTTGCCGCTACAATCCATGCCACGGAATATGGGCGGAACAAAGGAATCTTTACCGAGCTGCAGCAATTTATTTTTGATAAGGAAAAGGCGCTTGCCCATGCATCAGATAAGGTAATTGTATGCAGTGATTATATGGCAGACGAGATTAAGCAAATATTTGGAGTTCCAGAATCTAAGATTTCAATCATTCCAAATGGATCAATAATCGAGGAAACGGGTCTTCCAGTAATAGATGTTGAAGTAGTATATCCTTTTATTAAAGGAAAGAAGGTTATCTTTTCGATTGGTAGAATCGTTAAAGAGAAAGGCTTCGAGACATTGATAAAGGCTGCATCAATGTTGAAAGGAACCAATCCGGATTTGTGCTTTGTGATTGCGGGAAATGGTCCATTACTAGAATCCTATAGGCAGAAGGTTAAATATTTGTCATTAGAAGATTCAGTTTATTTTATTGGCTTTATTCAGGAAGGGATTCGAAAAGGGTTTTTGGAGAGGGCTGATTTGACCGTATTCGCCAGCCTATATGAACCCTTCGGTCTTGCTGCCGCTGAAGGACTGGCAGCAGGTAACCCGACGATCATTGCACAAACCGGAGGCCTGCAGGGTTTGGCTGAAAATTTAAAGACAGGCTTTTATATGGAACCAGGAAATGTGAAAAGTTTGGTTGAATCCATTAAGTTTATCCTTGCAAATGAACAGCTGGCAAACGAAATAGCTCTTAATGGGAAACTTGCAGTCAAAGAAAAGTTCAGCTGGGCAAAAAACGCTAAGGCGACAGATGATCTGTATAAATATTTATTAATAACGCATTCTTGCGAAAAGGAGGGTTTATCTTGAATATAAATGCTTATCTTCAGGCAGAAAAAGAAGATGAAATGGTCATATGCAGGAATTCCTTGATTTTAACACCAGGTTTATGGGTTAACGGTAAGGTGTATTGGCTTGATGATGCAAGCGAGAAATTGATTCCGATAGAAGAATTATCTATTAAAATCAGACAGCCTAATATTCATTCGAAGGTAGAGTTCTTTGATATATTTGTAACAAACCATTCCAAAAACAGCAGGGATGCAAAGTTAATTCTGATGCAGCAGTACATGGAAACAGCGAATGATCAATTTAGTTTTGTTTCCCCAAACGAAGATGTCATCTTTCATTTTGCCGATAAAAGAATTTACCTGGTTAATGGAATGAACAGTACGGGAAGGATGAAACAATGTACGGTCCAGCCAATATGGAATTTAAGCACCGAACGGCTTTGGGCTTGCCGCGAGTCAGGTGTACTTAGTTATCAGCCGATGGCAAAGGGAGCTGCTGCCAGCCTTTTTTCTCTCGATTTGAAAATGGGTCCTCGGGAAACTCAAAAAAGCAGCTGCTGGTCAATAGAAGGAACAGAGAAAAATACAGTAATAAATTTGAATCATATGCTTTTAAAAAACACACTAGCATTTCCCGACAAAAAGTGATATTATAGAAAAGTCGTATGCACGAACCTAGCTTGAATTAGTTTGGAGGGAAATTACATGCGTGTAAACATTACATTAGCTTGCACAGAGTGCGGAGATCGCAACTATATTTCTAAAAAAAATAAGCGAAACAACCCAGATCGTCTTGAGCTAAAGAAATATTGCCCAAGAGAAAAACGTACAACTGCACACCGTGAAACAAAATAAGCAGCGGGATTTTTCCCAGCTGCTTTTTTCTTTGGTAAAATTAGAAAGTATGATATGCGCTTCGAGAAATGTC
>NZ_JBALSS010000018.1:77427-130304 GCF_036967045.1 Bacillus sp. JJ1609
CGCTTGCGCTTTTCTTACTTTCCGAGCGAGATGAAGCAATTAATGGTAAAGTTTATACATAAGATCATATCTTTGTGACCATTGGAGGAAGAATAAGTGGAAGCAAAAAAAGAACTTCGTAAAATGATAAGAAAAGAGCTTTCTGCACTGAATTTGCCGCACTATGAGCATTTATCCTACCAAATCGCCCAGCGGCTCTATCAGGATGAATATTGGAAAATGGCTTCAACGATCGCCATTACTATGTCTAAATCTCCTGAAGTTGATACTTGGCAAATGATCAGGAAAGCCTGGGAGCAAGGGAAAAGGATTGTTGTCCCTAAGTGTGAACCGAAGTTGAGAGCATTGGATTTTCGTGAGTTGACCCAGTTCTCCCAGCTTGAATCAGTATATTACGGACTTTTTGAGCCAATTGTTTCTGAAACCATTAAAGTAAAACCAGATGAGATTGACTTAGTTATTGTTCCAGGCCTGGCTTTTTCCAAAACAGGTTACAGACTCGGCTTTGGGGGAGGATACTATGACCGTTTTCTGGCAAACTATCAGGGGAACACTCTTTCATTGGCCTTTGAAAGTCAAATAGTGTCAGGCATCCCAACTGAAGCTCATGATATTCCGGTAAGTAAAATTATTAGCAATATTGAGGTTATTAAAGTTGGTGGCTGAGCAATTAATCATCCCATTTTTGATTGCCATAGTTGCCTTGGCTTCTTTTTTTTATAATTTCCTCAGTTTCTCTGGGACAGTCTCGGCTTTTGTTACCGGCTTGCTCGTCTGGTCAGGGTTTGGAATAAATGGATTGATCCTAATGGGGATCTTCTTTCTGACATCAAGTTTGCTATCTAAGTACAAGCAAAAGCGAAAGGAGAACCTTGGTGAAATGCATGAGAAAGGATCTTCCAGAGACTGGGCACAGGTTGCTGCTAATGGAGGGACAGCTGCTATTGCTGGGCTATTGAATATTTTGTTTCCTAATCCTGTTTGGATTCTGGCATTTTCAATTTCGCTTGCCAGTGCTAATTCTGACACATGGGCATCAGAACTTGGAGTTTTAAGCAAAAGTGATCCGGTATCAGTCAAAGGATTTAAAAAGGTTCCAAGGGGGACTTCTGGTGCAATTTCAGGTTTTGGAACAATCGCAGCAGCCGCAGGATCGGTGTTGATTGCCACTGCAGCTTACTTGCTATTTAATCTTGACCTCGATTGGACAGTGGCCATTTTTGTTTTAGGATTAGCTGGCTCTATAGTGGATACCATACTGGGTGCTTTTTTACAGGCAGGTTATAAATGTGTAGAGTGTGGCCTGCATACAGAAAAAACAATGCATTGTTCAAAGAAAACTGCTAGATTGACTGGACATAAATGGGTGAACAATGATGCTGTAAATTTTTTTTCAGGTTTTGCAGCAACTAATATGGGAATGATTATATATTTTGTTTTATTGTAATAAAGTGAAGGGCTTAATTTGTAACAAAATGTTTATAATGATAACGTTTTCGATATACATAGGGATTCTTAAATAATGTACTATTTTAAACATGGAAATAGTAAGCAGCCGAATTTAAGGAGGATGCCGATATGAAAAATCGTGTTAATAGAGTTGTCCTGGTGGGTACTGGCTTCGTGGGATCAAGCTATGCATTTGCAATGATCAATCAAGGAGTGGCAGAAGAGCTCGTTCTTGTAGATCTTAATAAGGAAAAATCTGAAGGGGATGCAATGGATTTAAACCATGGTATGGCGTTTGCACCTTCTCAAACGAAAATATGGTTTGGTTCATATGCGGATTGCAAGGATGCTGACTTGGTCGTCCTTTGTGCCGGAGCTAATCAAAAGCCGGGTGAAACAAGACTGGACCTTGTCGAAAAAAATACGAAGATTTTTAAAAGCATCGTGGAAGAAATAATGGCCAGCGGCTTCGACGGAATTTTCCTTGTCGCAACAAACCCTGTTGACATCCTGACATATGCAGTCTGGAAATTCTCAGGCCTGCCAAAGGAACGTGTCATTGGTTCAGGTACAATCTTAGACACAGCAAGATTCCGTTTTTTGCTTGGAGACTATTTCAAAGTCGATACGAGGAACGTCCATGCCTATATTATCGGAGAACACGGTGATACCGAATTACCGGTATGGAGCCATGCTGATATCGGAGGAAAACCGATTGCAAAAATGATGAAGGACCAAGAGCGTTATAAACACGATGACCTTGAACAAATTTTCACGAATGTACGAGATGCTGCTTACCATATCATTCAGCGAAAAGGAGCAACTTATTATGGAATTGCGATGGGACTTGTCCGTCTAACAAAAGCCATACTCCATGATGAGAACTCGATCTTGACCGTTTCCGCCCAGCTGAACGGAGAATATGGACATAATGATATTTATATAGGTGTGCCAGCAATTGTGAACCGCAGCGGTATCAGAGAAATAGTGGAGCTTTCACTAGATGAGGAAGAGCAAAAGAAATTTGATCATTCAGTAGAAGTACTGAAACAAGCTATGGATCCTGTGTTAAAAGGCTAAGATTTTGAAAGCTGCCATTTCCCTGGCAGCTTTTTTTGTAAGTTACTTCGGCTTTCGTTCTGAATTTAGATATCATCCCATATAAATAGCTTTTGTAAAAGAAAATGGAACCGTTTTCTTCTATTATATATACACAACTTTTGGAAGGTATTTTTTTCGTCAATCGGGATAAAAATTCGTTCTTTTTCCCAAAATAAAAGGGGAGGGATTTAAATGGTCAGGAAAATGATTTCGATTTTTATGGTTGGTCTTGCTGGTTATTTTCTATTTGAAAATAGGTACAGGGTGATGAATGTATTGCTCGGAAACAGGTTCTTGCGAAGGGTCGCAGTTGGCTCATTCATGGGATTGCCTGGTGTTAGGAGTAAAATGCTTCAATCTGTATTTTCAGGACCTTCAGATTTTCAGTAAAAGACCCTTTGAGGTCTTTTTCTGCTTTAGAGACGGCTGGCATGTTAACTTAGAAAAAGAGGACCAGGTAAACCTGCAAACTAGATAAAGACATAATAATTGGCTGTTTTCTTAAAAGATTGTTGTTTTAAATGAATCGTTTGAAATCAACTTATTAAAAACAACAAAGTATACGAAAACAGACTAATAATCAATGGATGGGGCATCTGAGTTTAGCAGATGGTATACAAATCCTCTGGATATGTGACGAAATAATATTTAGTTTATAATATTTTTAGTGAATAATTTAACTGTAGGCATATAAATATTGATAATAAATTTTTAGCCTCGTCATTAGGCAAGAAAGTAGGAGAGAAGTTGGCTTTATTGGAGGAGTATTTGTTTTGGAGGATCGCAGAATTCCTGATTGACCAAAAGGGCTATCGCATTCTGCAGCTGTCAAAGGGCCAGGAAGAGCTATGGCTGGAGAAAACAGAAAACAAGCAAGCTCAAGTCATTCGCTTGCTTCATTATAATATTGATTGGAGCAACTGGCTCCAAAGAGATATAGAAATGACAGCAGACAATGGTGAAAGCATACGCAGACAGATGGGTAAAGGAGATTTAAAGCTATTGAATCTCTATTTCAGTTCGTATCCACCTGTAGATGATTATGAATTCAGGTTGGCGGAACCTTATCAATCTCCTGACAATGCAAAAGTCAGCGTTACATCTATACTAGTAGACCGTGCACATGCAGCTGATGCGGTAAACCGGATAGAGAAGCATTTGGGCACAAATATAGAACTGATATTTACAGGTGATCATGTGGATTACGATATAGAAACAATAAAGAAAAACGCCCTTTCAACAGCATTGAACAGAGCTAAGGCTGAAAAATCAGTATTTAATTATGGCAAACCATTCTTCACTTATCTTTTTATTGGCATCCAAATAATCGTGTTTCTTGTCATGGAATTCGCAGGGGGCAGTACAAATTCATCCACATTGATAAAATTTGGTGCTAAATTTAATCCACTCATTCTAGCAGGCGAATGGTGGCGTTTTTTCACACCCATTTTCATCCATATAGGCCTCCTTCATTTGTTGATGAATACTCTGGCTCTGTACTATTTAGGAACGATGGTGGAGCGGCTTTATGGGAACTTCCGTTTCTTTATGATCTATTTAGCGGCAGGATTTACCGGGGTGCTCGCGAGTTTTATTTATAGCCCCAATCTATCAGCTGGAGCAAGTGGTGCGATATTTGGCTGTTTTGGAGCCTTGTTGTATTTCGGCATCAGTAATCCAAGATTGTTTTGGAGGACACTGGGACTTAATATTCTTGTAGTACTTGGCATCAATCTTGCATTTGGATTTACGATTCCTGGCATAGATAATGCAGGACATATCGGCGGGCTGATTGGCGGCTTTGCAGCTGCGGGCATTTTACATCTGCCAAAGAAAAAGCGCCCATTGCTGCAATTAGGGTTCCTGGCAGCTGCAAGCGCTTTGATTATTCTGACACTGCAATATGGTTTCAGTGGAAAAGCAGAAATTGTTGATGAGCGGTCTGTCTTGGTGCTTGCCCAGCAGCACATTAAGGCCGGTGAGTACGGTAAAGCATATCAAGTGCTGTCCGCATATTCAAAAGAGGAAAATCCATCTGCAGAGACATATTTTCTGCTCTCATATACTGAGATTAAGCAAGGCCGCCTTGAAGAAGCAAAAGGTCATTTGCTGCAAGTGGTGGAAAAGGAGCCCGAGTTTCATGAAGCTTTTTATAATTTGGCTCTAATATATTTTGATGAAAAAAATTACAAAGAGGCTGAAAAATATGCTAAGAAGGCAGTTGAACTGAAACCGGACCAGGAAGATTATAAGAAAACATTGAGCCAAATTAAGGACTTACTTAAAGCAGCTGCTTCAGAATAATGCTTTCACCATCTTTTGTTTGAGTTACTGCCAGTAAATGACTTTTATCCTTAGAAATTAAAATGAGCGGCATGGTACTGTCTCGAGAGTCGACTACAGTACCATCGCTTTTTTTTATGCCAAGGTAATAATTTTTATATAATCCTTCCCAAAGCTTTCCGAGTATATTAGCTGTTTCCCTCTGTGAAAATCCACCGATTGGCTGATCTTCATATTTACGGATTTCATATAGAGGGATGGCAATGTAGTTTGAGAGGTTAACTCCATAATTCTTTGCAGCCTTCTGAAGACTTTTATTCAGCCTGTTTTCCGTGCTTCGATCAAGGACTTGCTTCCATTCCCTCTCTTCCTTGCTATTAGGAACCCTGAAGGAACTGAGTGGGCTGAATTGTGAATCGATTACGTAAAGCCTATCCTCAGACATCCGTTGAGAGCTTGAAATCCTATCGTCGTTGCCATGCAGCTCTGAATAATGAAAAGTGATGGCATCATACCTTCCGCTTTCTCCTGTGGAAATGATATCTCCCTGTGATAGGTCAGATGTGTCCTGTTCCCATTTCCCCACCTTGCCCTTTAAAAGACCATTAATAAATATTAGGCCTAAATCCTGTCGTAAATAGGCTTTCCGATCAAGTACAGAATTTACTTTCCAATCTACTTGATGCTGGTTGTTTTTTTTATCTTTTAGCAGCGTTAAAGTGGTGTTTGCAGTTTGATATTGAACAGATTCATCTATTGGGAAGAAGGTGATCGTTTCCTGTATGGGTTTGAATAGCTGCAGCTGGATTACGATAACGGAAGCAGCAATTGCCAATGCGCTAATTCCTAGAAATATAAAACTTTTCCTCATGCTTATCCCTCTCAACGTTCATATTAGTTTGTCGGTATAACCACTATATGACTCTTGTCCTGAAGACATGCATTAAGTATGTTTTAGTGATTCTTTGGCAAAGATGGTGAAGGAAAAGGCAGGGAAATAATGGTTTAGTGCTGTATGAAAGGTGTTTGAGAAGGGCTATGTCGGAGAAAAAGAAGCATCTTGTACAAGAAAATCTAAAAGAGAATATTGAATTCCTGAGAGAAGAGCTCGGTATTGGCAAAAGCTTTGATGTTATTCAGCTTGATGTAGAGTATGCAGGCAGGGATATGGCGCTCTTCCTGGTTGATGGTTTTGTGAAGGATGACATCTTGCTCTATATCATGCAGCTGCTTGCCAAGCTGGAGCCAGGTACATTAGAAGTGGACACCCTGAAGAAGCTGGTGAAAACGTATATACCATACGTGGAGGTTGAAACAACTGACGACTTGGATAAGGTAGCCGATATGGTGCTTGCAGGGCCGACAGCCTTGGCGATTGATGGGATCTCAGAGATGATTTTGATCGATGCCAGGACTTACCCTGTCAGGGGACCGGAGGAACCTGATACTGAGAGAGTTGTAAGGGGTTCAAGAGATGGCTTTGTCGAAACACTCGTATTTAATACTGCGCTTACCAGGAGAAGAATCCGTGACCGCACCTTAAGGATGGAATACATGCAGGCTGGCAGGCGTTCTAAGACTGATATTGTCGTTTGCTATATTGAAGATATCGCTGACCCCGAAATGGTCAAAAAGGTAAAGGATTCCATCAGCAAAATTGATACAGACGGTCTCCCAATGGCCGAAAAAACAATAGAAGAATTTATGGCTGGCCGACATTGGAATCCGTTTCCGATGGTCAGATATACAGAAAGGCCTGATACTGCAGCAACACACTTATATGAAGGGCACGTCTGTATTATGGTTGATGGATCGCCAAGCGTGCTCATCACTCCTACAACTTACTGGCATCATTTGCAGCATGCCGAGGAATATCGAAATAAACCAATAGTTGGAGCCTATTTGCGATTAGTAAGGTTCATGGCAGTATGGTCATCCTTGTTTTTGTTGCCGCTGTGGTATTTATTCGCGGTAGAACCTGAACTGCTGCCGGATAAGCTTTCCTATATAGGCCCAAATGATCCAGGACAAATACCGTTGTTTTTACAATTTTTCATTATCGAAATCGGCATAGATGTCCTGAGGATGGCCGCAATACATACACCAACCTCACTGGCCACTGCACTGGGACTAGTCGCCGCATTGATGATTGGACAGGTTGCGGTAGAGGTTGGCCTTCTGACCAATGAAGTCATCTTGTATCTTGCTATAGCCGCAATTGGCACGTTCGCGACTCCAAGCTACGAAATGAGCCTTGCCAACAGGCTGGTAAGATTGTTTTTGCTGATTTTAACAGCTGCGTTCCAGCTATACGGGTTCTTGATAGGGATTGTCCTGTTCATCATCATGCTCGCAAGGATGAAGTCATTTGGCGTCCCATATCTCTGGCCGTTCATACCGTTTAACCTGAGGGCGTTCCGGGACGTCTTGGTCCGATCACCTATCCCATTAAAAAATCGGCGTCCACGAATATTGCATCCGCAGGATCCGGATCGTTAATAATGTGAAACGAAGAAAAGCAGCCTCCGCTGCTTTTTAGTTTTTTTAGGATAATGGTTAGAAAATAAACAAACATACTTATCACGCAGATATGTTAACTCGATTTTACATACTTTGAAACAGTTTAATTAAGGAAATATAAAATCTGATAAAATCTTCTCCAGTACTCTTGAGGAGGCTCCATGTATCCATTATACTTAAGTATTGTAGACATGCTCTTATATTCACAAACATTGAGGGGAATACGTTGAAAACGATTTATGAAATCCAGCAATTCCTGAAAAAGTTCGGGACCATAATTTACATTGGCGACAGAGTTTCTGATTTAGAGCTTATGGAGTCAGAATTGAAGGAACTTTTTAATTCCCAACTGATCGAGACAAGTGTTTATCAGACTGCATTATTGCTGTTAAGACATGAGATACAGCTGGAAAAAGAAAAAACTGCAAATAAGAAAAGGTGACGCAAGATGGCTGAAAAATGGCTCATAGGTGTGGATTTAGGTGGTACAACGACTAAACTGGCGTTTATAAACTTATATGGAGAAGTTCTTCATAAATGGGAAATACCAACCGATGTTTCCAACGAAGGGAAAAATATCACCCTTCATATCGCAAAATCGATTGATCAGAAGCTGGGAGAATTAGGTCATTCCAAAAGTGAAGTTATTGGGATTGGCATGGGAGCACCTGGCCCGGTCGATCTTTCCTCAGGTGTAATTTTTGAGGCGGTAAACCTTGGCTGGAGAGAACCATATCCGTTAAAGGATTTACTTGAAGTAGAAACTTCATTGCCGGCTGTAATCGATAATGATGCTAATTGTGCAGCACTTGGTGAAATGTGGAAAGGTGCTGGCAATGGAGCAAAGGATCTGGTTTGTGTAACTTTAGGTACGGGGGTCGGCGGAGGCGTCATCACAAATGGGGATATTGTCCATGGAATAAGCGGCGCTGCAGGGGAAATCGGCCATATAACTTCTTTAGCTGAAGGTGGGGCGCCATGCAACTGCGGTAAAACGGGCTGCCTCGAAACAATTGCTTCTGCAACCGGTATTGTGAGGATTGCTAAAGAAATTCTAAATGCAGAACCTTCAAGCGGTGAGCTTGCTGGCGTTTTTAAAGAAACAGGCTTGGTAACTGCAAAAGATGTATTCGATGCTGCGAGAAGGAATGATGGTATTGCCCTTAAGGTAATCAACACAGTTGCATTGCACCTGGGCATCGCCCTTGCAAATATCGCTAATACACTTAATCCTGAAAAAATTGTCCTTGGCGGTGGGGTATCAAAAGCAGGAGATGTCCTCCTGAATCCGGTAAAAGAACAATTCTTAAGAAATTCTTTTCCAAAAGTTGCTCAGTCAACTGAGATTAGTATCGCAACCTTAGGAAATGATGCTGGTGTGATTGGAGCAGCATGGCTGGTAAAAAATAGAATTCACCAGTCCTAAATCTTAAACAGGGAGTTCTCTCATCTATGAGAAAACTCCCTGTTTTCGTTTGAGCCAAAAGATTCAATTTTCGGAATTTGGACAGTGGTGAAACTTTTTGAGGTTTGAATCGTCTATAATGGTGGAAAATCACATTGATGGATTATACCTTTTGCCTTTTAAATTGGGTTTGCTTTTTCGTAAAAAAAGTATTAAGATTATGTTTGATTCTTGAGACAGATGTTTATTTATCCTAAAAATTCCCATGTCTGTTATTTAATAACAGGGAGGTAGTGAATGAATGAAAACACCTAAATGGTCAAAAGCATCCATTGTTGCAATCGCAACAATCCTGCTATGGCTGAAAACTTATATTGCCTATAAAACTAGCTTTGATATTAAAATTGAAAACTGGAGACAGGAAATCATCCTGTTCATAAATCCTTTAAGCTTCCTGATGTTCATCTTCGGAATCAGCCTGTTCATGAAGGAGAAGAACCAGAAGCGCTACGTACTGATTACAAGTTTCATAATATCCGCAGTCTTGTTCGCGAATGTTGTCTTCTATCGCTTCTTTAATGACTTCCTGACGATTCCAGTCTTATTCCAGACGAGCAACATGAGCGACTTGGGGAGCAGTGTCACCGAATTGATAAACTTAAGTGATTTATTATATTTTGCTGACTTTATCATTTTAGCCCTTCTATTAAAAGTTAAACCGAAATTTATGGGATATCGGGAATATTCCAAGGTTGATCGCAGAGCATTCTTCCTCGTTGCGATAGCGATCGCTTTTTTCAATCTTGGAATGGCTGAAACAGAGCGTCCTCAGCTGCTTACAAGAACGTTCGACAGAGAAATGCTTGTAAAGAATATCGGAACATACAATTATCATCTTTATGATGCGTTTTTACAGTCTAAATCATCTGCACAGCGAGCAATGGCTGATGGCAGTGAATTAGCTGATATCGACAATTATGTTCGAGCAAACTATTTGCCGCCTAATGATGAGATGTTTGGTGTAGCAAAAGGCAAGAACGTAATTCTTATCTCCATGGAATCAACACAGAACTTTGTGATTAATCAAACAATAAATGGACAGGAAATCACTCCTTTCCTTAACGATTTCATTAAAGACAGTTATTACTTTGATAACTTCTATCACCAAACTGGCCAAGGTAAAACTTCAGACTCGGAGTTCCTGGTTGAGAATTCACTTTATCCTTTGAGCCGAGGCGCAGTTTTCTTTACTCACTCGGGGAATGAATTTACGGCTACACCGGAAATTCTAAACAAAAACGGTTACTACACAGCTTCTTTACACGCTAATAATAAGAGTTTCTGGAACCGGGACATTATGTACCAATCATTAGGATATCAGCGTTTTTATTCGCTGCCTGATTACGAAGTGACTGAAGAGAATTCAGTTGGATGGGGAATGAAGGACATTGACTTCCTTCAGCAATCTGTTCAGCATTTGAAGGAAATGCCAAAACCGTTCTATTCAAAATTCATTACATTGACGAACCACTTCCCATTTGAATTGAGTGAGGAAGACAAATTTATTCAGCCATATACGTCTGATGATAAAACAGTTAACAATTATTTCCCAACAGTTCGTTATCAGGATGAGGCTTTGAAGCTTTTTGTACAAAAATTAAAAGATGAAGGTCTTTATGAAGATTCCATTATCGTATTATATGGAGACCATTATGGTATTTCTGAAAACCATAATAAAGCAATGAGTGAATTCCTTGGCAAAGAAATTACGCCATTTGAAAGCACTCAGCTGCAGAAGGTACCTTTGATTGTCCATATTCCGGGACAGGAAGGAAAGACTATATCCACAGTAGGAGGCCAGATTGATATCAAGCCGACAATCTTGCACCTGCTTGGAATTGATACAAAGACTGACATTGATTTCGGTTCAGATCTTTTCTCTAAAGATCGACTTGATTTTGCTGTACTTCGCGATGGCAGTTTTATCACGAAGGATCGTGTTTTCACACGTGAAACTTGCTATGATAAATCAACTGGTGAACCAACAGACAAAAACAGTTGTGAGCCGTACATGGAAAAAGCGAAGAATGAACTCGAATATTCCGATAAAATCATTTACGGTGACCTGTTAAGATTCTACGACAAGCCGGCAGGCGGCAAAGGATCTTTCCCACAGAGTGAAGATTAAGATAGAATAAAAACCTGTGCCCTTGGGCGCAGGTTTTATTTGTTATAATGATTGTATTTTTCCATACTGGAGTGTATGTTATCTGTAACAGAATTGAAATTATGGATGTGCACGCCAAGTTGTTGTTGCAGGTGATCAGCAAAGTACACGAAATGAGACTTAAATACAGATTTATTGAAATTGTATGTAACATTTGGGTTTTTTTAACGTACACATAGATACAATGTTTTAATGGTAAAGGTGGTGTAGTGGTGAAAGGGGACAGAGAGAATACATATAAAACGCCTCTTGTGGTTTTCTTATTCATAATCCTGTTCACTTCTGCAATAAGTCTTTCTGGATGCTCACAGAATATGGAGGGTTCAGTCCATGTTGAAGCCAAGCATGACCTGAACAGGCTTAAAGAAACACCCGGAATTTCTTTTTTAGGAGCTAGTATCATACCAATTCAGGATGAGGATGAAGAGTTTTACAAGGCAGCAGGCTGGTTAACGAATTTATCTATCCTTTATATTGCAAATAAGGGCGAGAGTTCTATTCTGTATTCCTATAATCTTGCCTTTGGAAAAGCGAATATGCTTTATGAGAGTGAGAATCCCATTATTGCGGTTGAGATAAGTCCTGATAAAAAGAAAATTTTAATTCATAGTGCTGCCACAAATACAGGGATTTTGACGATCATCGATATCTCAGGGAAAGAAATCTTTTCGGCAGAGATTGATTCTTATGAATTAAGTTTTGAATGGAATCCATTTAATATGGATTTGCTTATGGTATCTGCTTTTACAGAAGACTGGGATTTTAGTACTTTTTTGTTGGACTTGAATATGAAGCAGCTAAAGGAGCTAGATCTCCCAGAGCCATTTGTTCGCTGGGTTTCTGACGAAGAACTTGTTTTCCAGGAGTGGGAGGAACAAAGTATTGCATTGCAGGCGCCATTGAAGGTAATATCAGTAGATGATCTGAATACTGAGCAGCTTTTTGAGGATTTGTACCAGTTTGATGCGTTTGGAAAGTATCTTATCACAGTCAAGGTAGAAGAAAATGAAGATTCTGAGCTTGCACATTACACAATCTATGCCCCTGGATTAGAACCAGCAGCAAGCTTTAATGTACCGGTTCTAACATCTTTTTCTGGATGGCTTATTCCTTTTTATGATTTAATGAATGATGGGAAGGAAATCTTATATTTACGTGCGCTTCATAATGGTGAGGCGGATATTTATCAGGATGGCTTTGAGTTAGTCCGTTTAAACCTTGATACACAAAAAGAGGACCTTATTTTTTCTGGCCAGGCCAATGAGCCGATTTCCTGTTCGCCTTCTGGCGAAATGTGCCTTACCGGGTTTCAGTACGAAAAGATATTAAACATTGAAATGAAGGAAATAATTGAGCTCGTCAAATAATTCAATAGGAGAGAAACAAATGGCAATAGTAGATGTGACAGTTATACCGATTGGTACACAGACACCTAGTGTAAGTTCATATGTAGCGGACATTCAAAAAATCCTCAAGGAATATGAAAAACAAGGGAAAATACAATTCCAGCTGACTCCGATGAATACTTTGATAGAGGGCGAGCTGCCAGTATTGTTTGAGGTTATTCAAGCAATCCATGAGGCACCATTCAATGCGGGGATATTGAGGGTAGCGACAAATATTCGGATTGATGACCGTCGGGATGTTAAGAGGAAGATGCACGAAAAAGTAGACCGGGTTAACGAGCTTTTGAAATAAGCGGTATTTGTATATAACAAAAAAAGACCACCGGAACGGTGGTCTTTTAATGCCTTCAATTAGTGTGCAACAGGGAATCCGTGGTTAAGGACTGTCATGACTGTGAACCAGCCAAGTACTAAAAATGTTCCTCCAGCGAATACAATTCCAAGAAGGTTTTTGTTTTTAAGCGCCGTAAACGTTCCATAGCCGGCAAGTAGCGTAACTAAAGCGAAAATAATCGCCAATCCCATGATAAAGCCCCCTTCATTAAATATTTGGCAGGCATTTAGCCTTTTTGTTGAAGTTTTAGGCGGCAGCCTGTTTATGTAATTACAAGCATACACTCGTTTTTTATTGTATATTTTTTTAAATCATTTGTCGAGGTCTAAAAATTCAACTTTAACTTTATATGCCCTTACTATACCCATAATCAGCTCTTTGTAGTGTTCCGCTATGAAAAAAATCTCTCCAGCAGCTTTAAAAGTTAAGTGCTCATCTATTTGCAGTAAGGCCATCTCTATTTGTTTATTGTCTGAACCACTTATTTTGAAAGCTGATAACTGATCAATATATATAAATGATGCACCATCAGCATAAAATCCATAATCGAAAAAGTCAGCTCCTGGTTTGCCTTCAGCTATTCTAATAAGAGGATGAATTTCTTCTAATAACTCTGCATCATGCAGGAGCTCAGCTGCCTCATCGGCAAGGTTTCCTGACGGATAGATAAATAAATGACCCTGAACGAGAAGCGGAGGTGCAACTGAATGAAGAAACTGCAAAAAGTCTGGCAGTTCTGAGATAAATGGTTTAGCTTCGATCCCTATTGTTTTATCCAATTTTTATGCTCCTTACAGATCTTTTGGCAAATCCTTAAATCTTATACAACAATAGTGTAGAATAAGTATAATGATAATTTCAATAGAAGCTGGAGGCATTTATATATGAAATGGAAACAGATTCCGCTTGGGCAATTGCAGACAAATTGTTACCTGATCATTGATGAAAATAATTCTTGTTTAATCGTAGATCCAGGGGATAATCCAAAAAAGCTGACAACAATAATTGAACAACATGAACTAAAGCCTGAAGCAATCTTGCTAACGCATGCTCATTTTGATCATATAGGCGCAGTAGACCGTATCAGGGATAAATACGCAATTAAGGTATATATTCATGTAAGGGAAAAGGATTGGCTTACAGATCCTGCATTAAATGGCTCGAGGCATTTTATGATGAAAGAAATGATCACAGCAAGGCCGGCAGAAAACTTGATTGCAGATGAAGGAGAAATGTCAATCGGCAATTTTTCTTTTTCCGTATATGAAACACCTGGGCACTCACCTGGCAGCATTTCTATCTATTTCCCTAATGACAATTTTGTTCTTGCTGGTGATGCTCTTTTCAATGGAAGTATCGGCAGGACCGATTTGCCAGGTGGAAATCATAATCAGCTAATTAAAAGTATCCATGACAGGCTTTTGGTATTGCCTGAAGAAACAGAAGTCCTGCCGGGACATGGACCAGCAACAACAATCGGCTATGAAATGGACACAAATCCATTTTTAAACGGGTTTTAACTATCAAACTAGAAAAGCCCTTCTCATAGAGAAGGGCTTTTCTGGGGGATGTTCTATTCATATCATGGGAGGGGATATAGTTAAGCTACTAATTAAAACAATATAATAAAGAAAACACTATGTCAATAGTGAAAACTGTGTCTAAGGAGATATTATGAAAGAAATAATCAGCAAGGTTATTGCTTCATCACCACTTAAAATGATCTCTTACGCTAAATATATGGAGTTAGCACTTTACCATCCTTCAAAAGGATACTATATAAAAAATCGGCAAAAGATTGGCAAAGGCGGAGACTTTTATACTACAAGCAATGTTTCAGATGTTTTCGGAAAATTAATTGGCAAATGGTTTGCTATGAACATTGGGAGTTTAGGCCTTCCTCCATCCATTTGCGAAATTGGTGCAGGAAATGGGCGTTTTGCTCATGCATTCATTGCAGGCTGGAATGAATTGAGTGACTCTGCTCTTACCTATTACATAGTTGAGGAAAGTCCTTTTCACAGGGAATTGCAATCGGAGGCTTTGGGCGGGCTGGTCAATGTTCAAGTGGTTCATGCTCCGACCTACGCTGATTCAGGAATGAATGAGGGTCTTGTTTTTTCAAATGAATTGTTCGATGCCTTCCCTGTTCATGTAATTGAAAAAAGACAAGATGTCATCCAGGAAGTCTTTATAGCATGTGAAAATGAACAGTTGGTTGAAAAATTCTTTCCTGTTGAAAATGAAAAAATAATTGCATTCTTACAAGAACAAAATATTGAACTTATCGAAGGTCAGCGGATTGAAATACCTCTGGCGATGGAACCATTCATCAAATCAATTGCAGAAACCTTATCAAAAGGGATCGTAGTCACTGTCGATTATGGATATACAAAAGAACAATGGATGGAGCCTTCACGAATAAAGGGTAGTCTCCGTGGGTATTATCAGCATCAAATGTATCACGATGTCCTGCAGATGCCTGGGGAGATGGATATAACGAGCCATGTCCATTTCGATGCATTGATATCTCAGGGAGAAAAGTATGGCTTGAGCTTCCTGCAAAAAAAGAGACAGGATGAATTCCTGCTGTCGATTGGCATTCTAGAAGAGCTGGAAAACCACTATGATCCAAACCCCTTTTCAGAAACAAGCAAACGGAATAGGGCTATCCGAAGTCTCATCATGCCTGGCAGCATCAGTCAATCGTTTGATGTGATCATCCAGGGCAAGGGGATGGGAGAGAAAGCCGTTAAAATAATCAGCAAATAAAAAAAGCGATGAGATTCCATCGCTTTCTTTATTGGGGAAAAGGTTTAGTGTCCAGTTCCACCAAGTGGCATCATAAATGTTGTCCAGTAAGTAAATCCTGCAAAGAAAACAGTTAAGTATGCGCCGAATACGTAAATATACATACGCTCGGACAGTTTCAAATAGCTTAAAAGCAAGAAAAATCCAGTTTGACCAAAGAAAATCAAGGACGTCGTATACATGTGACCTAAGAAAAACATCACAGCAAAGATTCCCGTCCAGAATCCTAAAACTCTGTACATACGATCCAAAGATATCCCTCCTTTACCCTACAAGTCCATCACTATCATATTATAAAGTATAGTGGAGTGAAAAGTAAACAAGGATTGATTATTGTGCAATAACAGCCTGGTAAGAACATGAGTGACAGCCAGTGAACATATTTTCTTTTTCAATCAGCTCGATGTCTCCAAATAGTGATTCAAACATTCCTCGCAAAAACTCATAATGCATATTGCAGACTGTTTCAGTGTGATCCATGGCAACTTCTTTGAATGGGCAGTTGAAAATTTGGAAATAGATTTTTGTTTTTTCGTCATTAACTTCGAATTCAGGATAGAATCCCGCTAGCGTCGCCGCATTCTTGATTGCATTAAGCTTATGCTCAAAGCTCATATCTTCAGGAATCTGTGGGTGTCGGGAAATTTCCTGGTCCATCAATTCAGCCCCAAAGCGTTTACCAGTCAGGTACAGAGCGTTCTTTCCGGCTTCCCCCAATGACATCATCGTCGTCATGGCAATCTTTGATAGCAGCTGATAGTCCCTGAATGGAAAGTGCAGCTGGATCACATCATCTGAAAGGCGGTAAAGCCTGCTAGGTCGTCCGCCCTTGCCAGTCTTTTTTGTTTCGGAAATAAGCATATTTACATCTTCCAGCTTGGATAAGTGGAGCCGTGCTACATTCGGATGAATATCAAAGTTATCTGCTATTTCTTGAACGGTTACATCTTTATGCCTTTTTGTAATGTATTGATAGATATAATAACGAGTTGGGTCAGACAAGACGCTTGTTATTTTTAATGTTTGTTCCACCTTAGTTCACCTCAGACCACTATTTTGCCTTTATTATAATACAGGGGAAAATAAGGTTTACACTGTTTAAACTATATGTTTAGAAAATGTTCACAACTAAATGGCGAAATGATGACAAATAAGTGTACAAAAGTTATACAAAAGTTATACAATGTAATTAATAATAAAAAATGTTATCCAGGAGGTATGACGAATGAAAGAATTGATATTTTATTCCTATCCGAGCTGTACATCTTGCCGCAAAACAAAAAAATGGCTTGTGTCAAACAGCGTAAAATTTAAGGAACGTCATTTGTTCAAAGACACTCCGACGAAAAATGAATTGCTGCAAATTTTATCATTGACTACAGATGGTCTCGATGAACTGCTTGCAACTAGAGGAGGAACATATAAAAAAATAGGAATAGAGGTTGAAGACCTGCCTTTGTCTGAAGTATTAAAACTGATGGTCAATGAACCAAAGCTTCTGAGGAGACCAATATTGACAAACGGGAAAAAGCTGATCGTGGGATTTAACCCTGACGCCCTGAAAGGGATAGCTAAATAACATGAAAAAATCGGAAGCACATCGCTTCCGATTTTTTATGTGATACTGTTATTTGTTTTTAGCAAGAATTCGCACGTTCTAACTGGGCTAGCTGGATTTGAACCAACGCATGACGGAGTCAAAGTCCGTTGCCTTACCGCTTGGCTATAGCCCAATATTAATGTTTGCTGTTGTTACGATAGTAGTATCATTCTATTTGTCATTTTTTATACACATTTAAACGAATTTATCGGCAGGGAATGAAAGTCACTTAGCGAAATATTTTAATATAACGAAAAAGGTGGTGCATACCTATTGTAAAGTCAATAGAACAACTTGCAGAAAATGTATTGAAGGATGCTTTAAGAAGCGGCGCCTCTGATATCCACATCATTCCCCGTGAAAGAGACACACTTATCAAATTCAGGCTTGGGAACCAGCTCCTCCCACGTTTTACGCTTGAACAAGCGGATTGCGACCGGCTCATTTCACACTTTAAATTCACCGCATCCATGGATATTGGTGAAAAAAGACGGCCGCAGAGCGGTGCTTACACTTATCAATATCTCGACACAAAAATAGGCTTAAGGATATCCACCCTGCCCGCCTACAAAAATGAAAGTATGGTAATACGATTACTCCCGCAGCAAAATCAAATCCCTTCCTTTCAAATTTCCTTGTTCCCGGAAACATCCAAAAAACTTATCTCGTTATTAAAGCATGCGCACGGTCTGATTATTTTCACAGGTCCGACAGGCAGCGGTAAAACCACGACCCTTTATTCAATGTTGTCTGAAACATCGGAAATCGTTAACCGCAATGTTATTACACTCGAGGACCCTATTGAAAAACCGAGTGACACGGTGCTGCAGGTCCAAGTGAACGAACGGGCTGGCATTTCCTACTCTGCAGGCTTGAAGGCGATATTGAGGCATGATCCGGACATTATCATGGTTGGAGAAATCAGGGATAAAGAGACTGCTGAAACTGCAGTCCGGGCCGCACTCACTGGCCATCTTGTATTGACAACGATGCATACTAGGGATGCTAAAGGAGCGATTTACAGGCTGATCGAATTTGGTATCAACTGGCTAGAGATTGAACAGACGCTTATTGCCGTGACTGCCCAAAGACTTGTCGAGTTGACATGCAGATACTGTGATGAGGGGTGCTCACCATTTTGTTATTCATCTGGAAGCGGAAAAAGGGGAAATATCTTTGAAATTCTTACAGGCAGGGACCTTATAGCTGTACTAAAAGAAGCAAGAGGAGAACCACATTCTTACCACTACAAAACATTAAAAGACGCCATCACAAAAGGAATTGCGCTCGGTTACATCAAGGAATCAGAATACCAAAGGTGGGTGCTCAATGAAGGAGAATAAATGGCCAGTTGAGGAACAGGCCCGTTTCCTGAAAAGGGCAGGCGAATTATTAGCCCGTGGCTACCCATTAGCAGAAGCGATTGAGTCATTATCATATTATCTTGAGAAGAAAAGAAAGAATGACATAAAAAATAGTCTTGGTCAATTACGTGAAGGGTATCCACTGTATTTGATCCTTGAACAGCTTAAGTTTAATAAGGATTTAGTTAGCTATGTTTATTTCGCAGAGCAGCATGGCGGTCTGGCTCATGCTGTAACCGAAGGGAGCGAAATGGTGCTAAAAAGGGAAAGTGATCTCCAGCGATTGAAAAAGATTGGTTCCTATCCGCTTTTTCTGGTGATGCTGACTGGTGTATTATTTTTCTTTGTTGACCGGCTCTTGCTTCCAAAATTCACTTCGCTTTTTACCGATATGAATCTTGCCCCCAATTTATTTATGCAGGTTATTTATTCAACCGCCTCCATATTTCCATTTGTTTTTTATTCCGTGTTCATACTAATAATTTTGACCATTGGTTATTACTTATTGGTTTTTAAAAAGCTCTCTCCTATTGAACAAAAAGTAAAGCTAACAAGTGTGCCTATGGCAGGCAAGCTTTTGAGGCTTTATTATACCCATTTTTTCTCCGTTCAATTGAGTTACTTATTTTCAGGGGGCCTTTCAGTTTTGGATGCGTTGAAGGTATTTGAGAATAATCGGCACGAACCATTTTTAATGGAAATAGGAAAGGGGATTATTTACAAGCTTTCCAGGGGGCAGGATTTGGATGTGGCCTTAGCGGCATACCCGTTTTTTGAAGACGAATTGGCAAGGATTGTCCTTCATGGCCAGAAAAATGGAAAGCTGGACCAAGAGCTTTATTTTTACAGCAGGCATTGTCTTAATCAGCTGGAAGAAAGAACCGAAAAAACAATGAAAATCATCCAGCCGGTATTATACAGTTTTATTGGACTGCTGATTATATCGTTGTATCTTGCCATTTTGCTTCCAATGTTCCAGTTGTTACAAGGAATATAAATTATCTGCAAAAGGAGTATAAACAAATGAAGAATCAAAATGGATTTACCTTGATTGAAATGATGATTGTATTACTAGTGATATCTGTTTTATTAATCATAACAGTCCCTAATATATCAAAACATAGTTCCAATATTAATACGAAGGGCTGCGAAGCCTATATGAAGACAGTAGAGGCACAGGTTCAGGCTTATAAAATCGATCAAAATAAAATTCCAACCTTTGACGAGCTAAAAACAGGGGGCTATTTGAAAAGTGCAGAAGGTAAATGCCCGGACGGATCTGTGCTTCAGATTTCGTCAGATGGTGCAGTTACAAAACAATAGTATATGAATAACTCAAAAGGTTTTACATTGGTGGAAATGCTGGTCGTCCTGTCAGCACTTTTCATGCTCAGCTCAACCACAATCTTCTTATTCACTCCGCAGGATGCAAATCTCGAAAAGAACCTCTTTTTTGCTCAATTGAAATCAGACCTTCTTTATGCCCAACAGTATGCCATTTCCCATCAAGAGAAAATAGCCGTTCATATCATGCCGGAAGACAATTTTTACTATATTCGGAGTAATGAATATGGTGATGCATATTTGATAAAAAGGCATTACTCGCCTGATATAAAGATAGTCAAAGGGTCAATGAGTTTATATTTTCAGTATATGCCAGACGGGAATATAGATGGTTTTGGATCACTTTATATAAAGATTAGAAACAGGACGTACAAGCTGATGATCTTGATTGGAAAGGGAAGATTCTATGTTACGGAAGAGTGAGGGTTACTTTCTTGCGGAAATGCTTCTTTCACTGGCTGCCTTTGTCATGGCTGCATCCATTATACTCCCATTTGCTCTAATGATTATCAGCCAAACAGTGCAGCTAAGAGAGGATGTTGCGGCTGCTCATGTGTTATTTGACGAGCTGATGTATATAAAAATTACCGGAGCGGAATCGGGCAGGGGAAGTGTATTAAGGGATGGAGTATTATTCGATGTAGCTGTTTACAAGGACAATATCAGTACATCATGGGAGGTATGTATCCATTATGCTGGTGAGAATCAAAAAGAGAATGAGAAATGTGCCTTCGTTGAATGACAGGGGTTTCACTTTGCTTGAAATGCTCTTGTCATTGCTCACTTTTTTGTTGATTGCCTCGGTGCTTCCTATCGGCATGAGAGTAATCTTGGATGATGGAATGGTTGAGAGTGGGATACGCAGGATGGAGTGGGAAATCTTCAGCAGCCAGGTTAAAAAGGAAGTACGCTCTGCTGACGAAATGACAGTTAACCCAGAGAAAATCATGATGAAAATTGATGGAAAGGTAATTCTTTATGAAAAGTACGGCACTAGCATGCGGAGAAGAGTGGATTTTCAAGGACATGAAATCTTAATGCAAAACCTTTCTAGTTTTCGATTTGAAAGGATAGAAGAAGGATTCCAAATGACCGCATTCGAACTTAATGGAGTTCAGCATTCAGCAAAGTTTCAAAATTATATTAAAGTAGGAGAGGTTTCGCCATAAATGAAAAAGGCTTCATATACCCATTAACATTGATTTTCCTCGTACTTATGTCTTTATTTTTGCTGACGGTCACGGAACAGTATGTGGCAGAGAAGCGATTTGCCAAAGAAACAAAAGCTATTAGGCTGCAAGAATATTATATGCTATGTTCAATAAAGCAGGCAGAATCGATGATGATTGCAGATCGTTTACCGACAACAGGCACAATTGACTTTAAGAATGGTACAGTGACATTTAATAAAACATCACTTTCGGAAAATATGGAAGAAATAACATTCACATTGAAGCTGAAGAGCGGAGAGAAAGCAACAGGCACAGGCAGATATGACAAGCAATTGGGGAGGATGGTAAAATGGATAGAAAGGAATTGATAGGGGATTTTTAAGATGAAGGCCATATACTTGATTGGCTTCATGGGTGCTGGCAAAACATCAGTATCCAGGAAGCTTGCAGAAGCATTAACCGTTTCTCACTACGACACTGATCATGAAATTATCGAAGCTGCAGGAAAATCAATTAATGATATTTTCGCTAGCGAAGGTGAAGCTAAATTCCGTGAAATTGAATCAGCTGTATTAAAAACGATGCCACAACATGATGCAGTGATAGCTACCGGCGGAGGCATAGTAGTAGCTGAAGAGAATAGACGTCAAATGAAAAGCAGCGGAACAGTTATTTTTCTATATGCTGAAATCGGTGAAATACTTCAACGGCTGGAAGGAGATAACTCAAGACCTTTGCTAAAAGAAAATAAGCTAGAAGCCGCGCAATCGCTGTACATCAGCAGGCTGCCAATATACCGCCAGACAGCACATATCGAAATCGACACGACCTCAAAATCTGTTTCAGATATTGTAAAGGAAATTATTGTGAGTATGAATTGAATAGACATGGTTATACTTGTTACCGAAAGAAGGCAGGTGTAAACATGAAAACAAATGATTATGTAAAATATATTACCCAGACTTTTGTGAAGTACATTGATCAGCCAAAAGAAGAAAGAAAAAAAATGAAACAGGCAAAAAAAGAAGCAGAAGCAACCTTTCTATACAGGTGGTTTGGAATTCTGCCCTTTCTGTTGATGTCCAGTATAAAAAAGAAAAGATAAACCAGTAAAACCCGGCTGAAGGACCAGTCTGGGTTTTACTTTTTCTAACTTTAATGTCCAAATTAGAGCATTCGGTTAAATTGCTTTTTCAGTCAAATAAAACAATCCGCCATTGATAATCGAAATATTTATTTTTGGTTCATATTGTTCCTGTAAAGCAGTTTTTTCAGTTTCAAAGCTTTCAGATATTTCTTCACTATCTTCATAGAAGTGATGCAATAAATCTAAATCTTTTTTCCACCGTTTCCTAGCTTCCTCTGCCCATGAATGATCTTCTTGCTCAATCCGCCCGTTTAAGAAAGTTTGGATACGGTTCAAGCCACTTTTCGGCTTAATCAGCGGAGACAAAGTATAGGCATAATCCGGAATTTTTGACTTCATTGGCAGTCTTAGCAGCTTGTCATGAAAATCCTCAACCATTCTCCCATTGATCAGCTGAAGTCCGATTGATTGAAATATATCCCGCTTCCTGTCGCATTGGTAGGATATTTTCATATTTAAGCCTATCCACGGAATTAACGGTGTTTGCACTCCGTAATTTAAGCTGTTACTTTCATATAGCCGGATAAATCCTGCGAGATTTTTTGTCGATTGGAAAATTTGATGCAAACGTGGAGATCCGAAGTGGATGACCTCGCCTTTTACATTGTCCGGTGCTTGCTGCCTGTTTGTAATGAAGGTCAGCTTCATTGGGTTTGGAACGCCGCCAGTCTTCTCAAGATAGTGCCAGTAAAAAGGGCGGTTCATCAACTCCTTGTCCAGCTCGATTGTCAGCTGGACTGTCATATAACCTGAATTGTTTTCGAGCATTTCGCAATTATTGGCCGTAAAGTATCTCTCAAGAAAATTATGGATTTCCTGTTGCTGCACGCTGGTTACCCTCCTTCATTTCTTCAGCGAACTGGATCATTGACGTAAGGTTTTCCATCTTGATCCGCATCTCGCCTTCTGACGAAGACTTGCCAAATATATCAACCAAATGATCTTCAAAATTGCCAAATTCTAATTTTGTCAGGATATCATCCAACTCTCCGATTACTTTTTCAAATAGATGTATTTTTTCGTATAAAAGCTTAAGGACATGCTCTTCCACAGTATCCTTTGTAGCGAAGTTATATATCCTCACGTCTTTCTCTTGTCCAAGACGATGGATCCTGCCTATTCTTTGTTCCAGCCTCATCGGGTTCCATGGAAGGTCAAAATTGATGATGTGGCTGCAGAATTGCAGGTTGATCCCTTCTCCTCCGGCTTCAGTGGCTATCAAAACCTGGACATTTTTCTGGAATAGCTCTCTCATCCAATCCTTCTTACCTCTTTTGAAGCCTCCGCGAAATGGGACGGATGTGATGCCGTTTTGCTTCAGGAACCATTGAAGGTAAAGCTGTGTTGCTCTGTATTCGGTAAATATGATAACCTTGTCATCTATTTTTTGAATCAATTCCAGTGCTTTGGCAGCTTTTGAGTTCTTGGTTACCGCTTCGACTTTCTTGATAAGTCCTGCAATGATTTCCTGGAAAGCGATTGAAGGGTTCTCCTGCCTTTGGAGCATATTTTTCAAAGTATAAAAAACAGCTTCCCTGCTGCTGCACGCTTCCCGCTGCAATGTCATCAATGAGAACTGGCTGGAAGCAAGTCCGCCTTCTGAGTCTCTCAAACCTAGAATAGAATCATACAAAGCACGTTCTTCCTTCGAAAATTCAATCGCAATTGTTTCTACATGCCGCTTTGTCCACTCTATTCCAGTGTCGGCGCGCCTGTTGCGAATCATCACTTTATTTACCAGTTTCCTTAGGTGCTCGTCATCATTTACAGACCTGGAGTCTTTCTTGTATTTTTCAAAAAAAGCAGTTTCGCTGCCTAAATGACCTGGCTTTAGCAAGGATACGAGATTGAAGATTTCTTCAATCCTGTTCTGGATTGGAGTGGCAGTCAAAAGCAGGCAAAATCTTTTCTTTAGGTTTTGAACAAATTCATAGTTTTTTGTTTTGTTATTTTTCAACTTATGAGCTTCATCTATGATGATGAGATCGTAATTTAAATTATTGATGATATCGCAGTGAGGTGCCCGCTTTGCTGTATCGATGGAAGAAACGACAACGTCGCATTGTTCCCACACATAACTTTTCCGCTGAGCAATTGCAGGAATGTGGAATTTGGAGTTCAGTTCCATCGCCCATTGCGACACGAGAGAGGCGGGAACAAGAATCAAGACCTTCTTAACAAGCCCTCGAATCATATATTCTTTCAAAATCAGGCCAGCCTCAATGGTTTTGCCCAGGCCTACTTCATCCGCAAGAATCGCTTTGCCATTCATATTTTCGACAACCTGCCTGGCGACTTCGAGCTGGTGAGGCAATGGAGTTAATTCAGGTAAATGTGCTGGGGCCTGCAATCCCTCGAATTCAGGAATAATGGTATGTTTTTCTATTTCTATGGCAAGCTTAAAAAGCTCCCAATTTCCCCACGGGCCATCGTTCTCGATTCGATTAGCCATTTCGTCCTGCCAGGAAGAATCAAAGTTAATTTGAACGGTCATTTTCACACCTCTTTTTTAAATATAATGTATTGCCGAACCCGGCTGTCTAATGGTAGGATGAAGTTAGCTTTGGAATGTTTTGAAATTTGTCACTTTATAGTTTTATCAGTTTGCAGACATGTGTAATAAGGTTTAGCATGCCCAATTTGGAAAATTATATAAATGCGAATGACGACAAGGGGAGAGACTACATCTGTAGCGCCGAAGGAGCAAGCAATCTTTGTGAATCTCTCAGGCAAAAGAACTCTTGTTTGACGCATCTCTGGAGAGCGCTTTTATAATGGAAAGCCACCAAAGGGGAAAGCCTTTACAGGTAAACTTTCAGGTGAAAGGACAGAGACCTTCTCAAATACAGAGGGGGTGCTCTGTCCTTTTTTGGTCTGCCCCTGGATCTTTCCGGCTGGGTATTGAAAACCTGCATGGCTGTCTGCTGAATTGTCAGGCACAGGACGAAGGGGGATACATAATGACTGAATTGAAAAGAACACCGCTTTTTGATGTGTACAAGGAATATGGCGGAAAAACGATTGACTTTGGAGGCTGGGATTTACCTGTCCAGTTTTCAAGCATCAAGGAAGAACATGAAGCTGTAAGGACAAGAGCTGGCTTATTCGATGTTTCCCATATGGGAGAAATTGAAGTGAAAGGCCCTGGAAGTCTGGCCTATCTGCAAAAAATGATGACAAATGATGTTTCAAAACTTAAAAATGGCGGTGCGCAATACACAGCCATGTGCTATGAAAATGGCGGCACTGTCGACGACTTGCTAGTTTATAAGCTAGAAGAGGACCACTACTTATTAGTTGTTAATGCATCGAACATTGAAAAAGATTTTGCATGGCTGAAGGACCATCTCGATGCTGACGTTGAAATTGATAATCTTTCAGAAGGCATGGCGCAGCTTGCTCTTCAAGGACCGGCAGCCGAAAATGTCCTTCAAAAACTTGTGAATGAACATGATCTAAGTCAAATTGGCTTTTTCAAGTTCAGTGAGGAAGTAGATTTAAACGGCAAGAAAGCACTTGTTTCAAGAACAGGATATACCGGGGAAGATGGTTTCGAAATATATTGCAAAGCTGAAGACGTAATCAGCATCTGGAAGGACATCCTTGAAACAGGGAAATGTGCTGGAGTGATTCCGTGTGGCTTGGGAGCGAGAGATACACTTCGTTTTGAAGCAAACCTTGCATTATACGGCCAGGAACTATCACCTGAAATCAGTCCGCTTGAAGCAGGGATCGGATTTGCCGTTAAATTGAATAAAGAAGTAGACTTCATCGGTAAAGAAGCACTGAAGCAGCAGAAAGAAAATGGCCTGCCAAGAAAGCTTGTCGGGATTGAAATGATTGACAGAGGCATTCCTCGCCATGGTTATCCAGTTTATAAAGGAGATGTGCAAATCGGTGAGGTTACTACCGGTACTCAGTCTCCAACTTTAAAGAAAAATATCGGGCTTGCGCTGATTGATGCAAAAGAAACAGAATTAGGAAACGAAGTGGAAGTTGAAATCCGCGGCAAGCGCTTAAAAGCTGCAGTATCAGCGACGCCTTTTTATAAAAGAGACAAAAAGTAAAAACCGGAGAGGGGAAAGAAATATGAAGCATCGCTATTTACCGCTGACTGAAAGTGATAAAAATGCTATGTTGGAAAGCATCGGCGTTTCATCAATTGACGAATTATTCAGCGATATTCCTGAAAAAGTCCGTTTTGCCGGGGAATACAATATTAAACCAGCCAAGCCTGAAACAGCTTTAATGAAAGAATTGGCGCAAATGGCGGCCAAAAATGCTGATTTGAAAATGTATTCTTCTTTTATTGGTGCAGGTGTTTATGACCATTACATCCCTGTTATCGTCGATCATGTTTTATCACGTTCAGAATTCTACACTGCCTATACACCTTATCAGCCAGAAATTTCCCAGGGTGAGCTACAGGCTATCTTTGAATTCCAGACGATGATCTGTGAATTGACAGGCATGGAAGTGGCTAACTCATCCATGTATGACGGCGGTACGGCTTTAGCGGAAGCGGCTATGCTTTGCGCAGGCCATACAAAGCGCAAGAAAATATTAATTTCGAGCGCAGTCCATCCGGAATATAAGGACGTTGTTAAGGCTTATGCCAAAGGGCAATACATCGACGTCGCAGAAATTCCTCACAAGGAGGGCGTGACCGATCTTGATGCTTTAGGCAATATGGCCAATGAAGATATTGCAGCGGTCATTGTTCAGTATCCGAACTTCTTTGGGCGCATTGAGCCAATGAAAGAAATTGAAGAAATTACCCACAATAATAAATCGTTATTCGTAGTATCGAGCAATCCGCTGGCACTGGGTGCATTGACTCCTCCAGGAAAATTCGGTGCTGATATCGTGGCGGGAGATGCTCAGCCGTTTGGAATTCCAACAGCATTCGGAGGGCCTCACTGCGGATATTTTGCAGTAACAGGTAAGCTTGTAAGAAAGGTACCAGGAAGACTGGTCGGCCAAACGAAGGATGACCAGGGACGCCGTGGATTCGTATTGACCCTTCAGGCGAGGGAACAGCATATCCGCCGTGATAAGGCGACTTCCAATATTTGCTCTAACCAGGCATTGAATGCCCTTGCTGCATCAGTTGCAATGACGGCACTTGGCAAAAAAGGCGTTCGTGAAATGGCAGTTTCCAATATTCAAAAGGCGCATTATGCCAAGAAAGTATTTAAAGAAAATGGTTTTGAAATCGCATTTGATGGTCCTTCCTTCAATGAATTCGTTGTTAAGTTGAATAAGCCAGTTAAGGAAATCAACCAGCAGCTGCTGACTAATGGAATCATCGGTGGATATGATTTGGGCCGGGATTATCCTGAATTAGGACAGCATATGCTTGTGGCAGTCACTGAACTTAGAACAAAAGAAGAAATAGATACGTTTGTAAAAGAAATGGGGGATATCAATGCATAAGGAAGATCAGCCACTCATTTTTGAATTAAGCACACCTGGCCGTGTCGGCTACAGCCTGCCGGAAATGGATGTTCCCGAAGCAGATTTATCAGAGCTATTGCCTGAAGGATTCCTTCGTGAAGAGGAGCCTGAACTTCCGGAAGCATCAGAGCTTGATATCATGCGCCATTATACTGCACTGTCAAAGCGTAATCACGGTGTGGACTCAGGGTTCTATCCATTAGGTTCTTGCACAATGAAATATAATCCTAAGATGAATGAAAATGTTGCTCGTTTCAATGGGTTTGCACACTTACATCCTCTTCAGGATGAAAGTTCAATCCAGGGTGCTCTAGAGCTGATGTACGACCTCCAGCAGCACCTGATTGAAATCACTGGAATGGATGAAGTAACGCTTCAGCCGGCTGCGGGTGCACATGGTGAATGGACAGGATTAATGATGATCCGTGCTTACCATGAGGCAAATGGTGATGACAAGCGTACTAAAGTCATTGTTCCTGACTCTGCTCATGGAACAAATCCTGCTTCAGCAACAGTAGCAGGATTTGAGACAATCACAGTTAAATCGGATGAAAACGGCTTAGTTGATTTAGAGGACTTAAGAAAGGTTGTCGGTGAGGATACTGCTGCATTAATGCTCACGAACCCAAACACACTTGGCCTTTTTGAAGAAAACATTCTTGAAATGGCTGAGATTGTCCACAGTGCTGGCGGAAAGCTTTATTATGATGGAGCGAACCTAAACGCTGTAATGTCAAAAGCACGTCCTGGCGATATGGGCTTCGACGTTGTTCACTTGAATCTTCATAAGACATTCACTGGCCCTCATGGCGGTGGCGGACCTGGATCTGGCCCTGTTGGAGTAAAGGCTGACTTAATTCCATTCCTGCCAAAGCCAATCGTCACAATGCAGGATGGACAATATAAATTTGACTATGACCGTCCGCAGTCAATCGGCAGGGTCAAGCCATACTACGGAAACTTCGGCATCAATGTCCGTGCGTACACGTATATCCGCACAATGGGTCCTGACGGCTTGAAGGCTGTAACAGAATATGCAGTATTGAATGCAAACTATATGATGAGAAGGCTTGCAGAATATTATGATCTGCCATTCAACAGACATTGCAAGCATGAATTCGTCCTTAGCGGAAAGCGCCAGAAAAAGCTAGGCGTCCGCACGCTAGATATAGCAAAACGCCTGCTGGATTTTGGCTACCATCCGCCAACAATCTACTTCCCATTGAATGTGGAAGAGGCGATCATGATCGAGCCAACAGAAACCGAATCTAAAGAAACATTGGATGCCTTCATCGATGCGATGATCCAGATTGCCAAGGAAGCAGAGGGAAATCCAGAAATTGTTCAGGAAGCACCACACTCTACTGTCGTTGGCCGAATGGATGAAACAACGGCTGCCAGGAAGCCGATTTTACGTTATCAAAAAGTATAAGATGCTGTAGCCCTGCCGAGGAAGGCAGGGCTTTTTATATAATGCTGCAGCCTTTTTGCGTGCTGTGTGGATGCTTTTATAGAAGAGGTGTCGAAGCTATCGGTTTCGTTAACTAAAGTGGATATTAAGAGAGAAATGAGATAAAGTAGTGACTGTTCAATGAACAAAAGCTAAACCCCTCTGCAAAATGAACAGAGGGGTTATTTTATGGGAATATAGCTTATTTCGCTTTGACTTTGCCGCCCCATTTTTTGAAGCCGCCTTCTAAATGGTGCAGATCCTTGTAGCCTTTTTTGTAAAGCATCTGTGCAGCACGGCCGCTGCGGGATCCGCTCTGGCAATAAAGATATACGGGCTTGTCCGGCCTGATTTCTTTTAAGCGAGTCTTCATTTGCGTAAGAGGGATATTTCTTGCTCCAAGAATATGTCCGCCAGAAAATTCATTTGGTTCACGGACATCGATTAATTGAGCTTTGCGGTAACCGCTTTTAAATTCTTCCTCAGACAATGTCTTCACGATTTTCTTCTGGTAAAAATACATGAAAACAGAGTAAAGGACCACCGCAACTGTGAGGACGATTAAAAAAATAAGTGTATCCAAAACATATTTCTCCTTTCAAGCTTAGCTGAGCCACTTATAATTATATAAGCCATCCGACCTGAGAGCAAAGGAAATTAGCAATTTTCTTAAAGGGATTTAAAAAACAAGCTGCTTTGCATTTGAAAATTAATTTGATAGACTTAAAAAATCTTAACCGCAAATATTTGAAAATGGGGTAATGGCATGGAAAGAGAAGTATGGAGATTTATTGATTCTGGAGACAATTCACCATCTTTTAATATGGCACTTGACGAGGCGCTGCTGGACTGGCATGGGGCCGGCAAAATCCCTCCCGTCATCCGTTTTTACGGCTGGAACCCAGCATCGCTGTCTGTTGGCTATTTTCAGAACATCGAAAAAGAGATCGATATGGACGCAGTAAAGCAGCACGGGCTTGGATTCGTGCGCAGGCCTACAGGTGGCAGGGGGGTACTGCATGAGCATGAACTTACATATAGCGTTATTGTTACAGAAGACCACCCAGAGATGCCCAAAACAGTAACAGAAGCTTATCGGGTTATTTCAGAAGGGATTTTACAAGGCTTCCAAAAACTTGGGCTGGAGGCTTATTTTGCTGTGCCCAAGACATCTGCTGAGAAGGATGCCTTAAAAAATCCCCGCTCAGCTGTTTGCTTTGATGCCCCTAGCTGGTATGAGCTTGTTGTCGAAGGACGTAAGGTTGCAGGAAGCGCCCAGACAAGGCAGAAGGGCGTCATCCTCCAGCATGGATCAATCTTGCTTGATCTTGATGAGGATAAGCTATTCAGTCTATTCAAATATCCGAATGAACGAGTAAAAGAGAGGATGCAAAAGGCTTTCAAGACGAAGGCTGTGGCAATTAACGAGATCAGCAGCAGGACAATTACCATTGATGAGGCAAAGGAAGCATTCAAAGAGGGCTTTGAAGATGGACTTGGGATTCAATTAGAGCCCTACACATTAAGTGAAGAAGAGTTAGATTATGTAAGCACTCTCGCAAAAAATAAATATCAATCGGATGAGTGGAATTTTAAAAGATAAAAAAAGCGGAAATCCGCTTTTTTTTATTTTTATCCAGTATTTTCAAGGGTTTAATTTCTGCTCCAAAAGTGCAACCCTCGAAATTTGTTGTTTTTTATCGTTTACTGGTTAATATCTATCTTTCTCTCTTTTTCTCTCGCTTTTTTGATAGATTTCATTTTTGACAAAATATATTTCTTCTGACTCAAACACCATATATAGTGTTGTCGAAAATTTAAAATACACTATATATTGATTTTTAATGTTTGAGTATGATAACGTAAGGGTAATTCAAGAAAGCAACTAGAATTACATACTTCTAGTAAAACAATACAGATATGATTTGAAACCTTAGAAGGAGTTGTAGAAATGTCTGTTACCATTGGACAAAAAATGAGCCTTAATGTTGAGAGTTTGAACAAGGACATTGGTTTATTCCAGCAGGTTCATCCCATCACACCTGAAATGAAATTAACCCACAAAGGCGTATCCCGACTTGTCATGCTGGACCGCTATACTTTTAAAGACACTGGAAAAATAACTCTATCAAACGGGGATTTCGTCGTCCTCACCATCAAGGAGGATCCGAAGTTCCCGGCACGCGGGCTTGGATTCATACTAGATATTGATTGGGAAAGCAAAACTGCCAAGGTACTGGTCGAAGAAGAATTCCGAGGCGTGCTGGATGATCCCGAAGAAGCATCTACAGGCGTAATCAAACGTTCATTGGATGTCATTGAAAAGCCACTCGAAGTCTTCTACGAGCAAATCGCAAAGCGTAATGCGACAGGGCTTGCAGCTGTTGAAAAAACAGAAGAGAAGCGCCAGGAATGGTTCGAAAAGTTCTATCAGGAGCTTGTATCGATGAACTTCATCCCAGCAGGCCGTGTTCTATACGGAGCAGGCGCAGATACAGATGTTACCTACTTCAACTGCTATGTAATGCCTTTCGTTAAAGATTCGCGCGAGGGCATTTCCGAGCACCGCAAGCAGGTTATGGAAATCATGAGCCGCGGTGGCGGGGTTGGAACGAACGGTTCAACACTAAGACCTCGCAATACACTTGCAAAAGGCGTTAATGGAAAATCATCCGGATCGGTTTCCTGGTTAGATGATATTGCGAAGTTGACACATCTTGTTGAGCAAGGCGGATCCCGTAGGGGCGCTCAAATGATAATGTTAGCGGATTGACTGATGCACTAGTCCGCATCGTTCAGACAATGAACGATTAGAAAATCGGGTGAATTGCAGGGAACTCCTTAGAGGCAGGCAAGCCACAACGTGACTGGAAACGGTGAGCGTGAGGGCTATAAAAATTGCTTGCATTGGACAATCTGCAGCCAAGCGTCATCGGGCCAAGGTGATGGCGAAGGTTCAACGACTAGAGAGTGAGTCCCAACAATAAACTCTCACAAGCGCCCGGCCCCTAACAGGTAATGCTGAGGGTGATGATATAGTCTAGTCCGGCTGCATGGCAGCGAAATATTCCGAAAGGAACGGTATGTACGTGGCATCCTGACATTGTAGAATTCATCATCTCAAAAATGCAAAACCCTAGAATCCTTCGCTTCCTGATTGAAAATACACAAGATGAATCAATCAAAAAACAAGCGAAAGAGAAACTGAAATTCACTCCACTTACATTGCAAGAAGAAGCTATGTATCAGGGGATTGTAAATTATAAAAATATTCCTGGTTATGGCGGCTTCAGTGCTGATATTGTCAAAGCTGCTGAAGAAAAACTTGAAACAGGCGGAACTTATACAGTTCATAACTCCGAATTCCTGACTGGTGCGAATATTTCAGTAACCTTAACGAAAGACTTCATGGATGCAGTCGAAAACGATGAGGAATATGAACTTCGTTTCCCGGATGTTGAAAGCTATGATCCTGAAACAATGAAAATTTATAATGAAGAATGGCATAAAGTAGGCGACGTACGAGAGTGGGAAAAGCTAGGCTACAAGGTACGCACCTACAGAAAAATTAAAGCTAAAGAATTATGGAATTTAATTAATATCTGTGCAACATACTCAGCAGAACCTGGCATCTTCTTCATTGATAATGCCAACGATATGACAAACGCACAGGCTTACGGACAAAAGGTTGTAGCGACAAACCCGTGTGGGGAGCAACCTCTTGCACCTAATTCTGTCTGTAACCTTGCTGCAGTAAACCTTGCTGAAATGGCAGACAAGGAAACAAAAACTGTTAATTTTGAAAAATTAAAGCGTACTGTTGAAGTTGGTGTCCGCATGCAGGATAACGTTATCGATGCGACCCCATACTTCCTTGAAGATAATAAGAGACAGGCATTAGGTGAACGCCGAGTAGGACTTGGTGTTATGGGTCTTCACGATCTCCTGATCTACTGTGAAACAGAATACGGCTCCGAAGAAGGAAACAAGCTGGTTGATGATGTTTTCGAAACAATCGCAACATCTGCATACCGTGCGTCTGTAGAACTTTCTAAGGAAAAAGGAAGCTTTCCATTCCTGCAGGGCGGAACTGCAGAAGAAACAAACAGACTTCGCAATGCGTTTTCAAACACTGGCTTCATGAAAAAGATGCCAGAAGATATTCGTGAGTCTATTCTGGAAAACGGAATTCGCAACTCACATTTGCTGACTGTTGCTCCAACGGGTAAATCGCTTGCCCCCTATATTCGTAAGAATGTAGCGTAAACTTGGCTATATGCGGGAAACTCTGGCGTATCCCTTGCTACCAGGACTTAGCCAGTCCCTCAAAATGGTAAAAATGCAAGGGTGTAGGTAAATTGCCTACCAGACAATCCGCAGGGAAGTCGTGGCTGACCCCTCAACGACTACATGCCGAGCAACCAAACGAACATCTGTTCTTATTATGTGATATAATAATAAGGGGTGTTCATATGGAAAAAAAGTGTTTAAATTGCGGAATTGATATGAATGTCAAGCCAAGTCATTTTGATAGGAAAAAATATTGTTCTCGTTCTTGTAAAACCCAATTTCAAATTAAAAATCCACCTGAATTTTGGAAAAAGATGTCACTAAAACGGATGGTAAGGTGTTCTAACTGTGGTAAGGAACCACTAAGAAAACCTAGCAGTGTATTTAATGATATCTTTTGCAACCTTGAATGTAAAAAAACTTACCAGAAAAAGAATGGGCATCTGATTAACCAGCATTTAAAAAGACAAGTTCAAAAAAAATGCCCCATTTGCGAAAAAACTTTCTGCGTCCCCAAAAATAGAGAATCTACAGCAAAATACTGTTCGAAATTATGTTTAGGTAAAGCGAACGGAATTAGAGGTAGAAAGGATTATCGAAGAAGGGTTAAAATTTCGTGCTCATATTGCAGAATAGAAATTGAGAAAAAGCCTTCTGAGATTACAACTTATAATTTTTGTTCCATAAGTTGTATGGGAAACTATTATGCAGAAAGTAAAATGTTTTCTGGAGAGAATAGTGGTACATGGTCGGGTGGAGATATAAATTATTATGGGCCAAACTGGCTAGCTCAAAGGAGAAAAGCCAGAGAACGAGATCGATATACTTGTCAAGAATGTGGGTTAACAGAACAGTATGGTCACGAACTATCTGTTCATCATATAAAACATTTTCGTGATTTTAATGGCGACTGGGAACAGGCAAACCAATTATCAAATTTGGTTACACTTTGTGAATATCCATGTCACCGAAAAAGACACTCGAAAAATTATTTGGTTGATGATATAGTCTGACCCATATGGCGACATATGGAGCGGGTACTGATAATCCCGCCCTCTATTACATGATAGAGAGTAACAAAAGTGAGCACTGGAACAATGGTTGGCGTATCAACAGGACTTGAGCCTTACTTCTCATTCTCTTATTTCCGAAGCGGCCGCCTTGGAAAGTTCATTGAAGTGAAGGCTGATATCGTGCAGGAATACCTTGACCGCAATCCGGATGCAGATCCTGAGAACCTGCCAAACTGGTTCGTGTCTGCTATGGAATTAGCTCCTGAAGCACATGCTGATGTACAATGTGTCATCCAGCGTTGGATCGACAGCTCAATCAGTAAAACGGTCAATGCTCCGAAGGGGTACAGCGTCGAACAGGTTGAAAAGGTATACGAGCGCTTGTATAAAGGCGGGGCAAAAGGCGGGACTGTCTATGTAGATGGTTCACGCGATTCTCAGGTATTGACGCTTAAAGCGGAAGAGAACACTATGGAAGAGCAAATTGATAAAAAAGAAAAGCAAAAACAGCATGTTGTATTAGTCGACACAATCCATGAACTGCGTTCTACTAACGTTACGATCGGTTCTGAAGTCGGCAATACTTGCCCGGTCTGCCGCAAAGGCGAAGTAAAAGAAATCGGCGGCTGCAACACTTGTACAAATTGTAACGCACAGCTGAAGTGCGGATTATAAAAACGCAAAAAGGTACCACGGCCAAGCGCCGTTGTATTTTTTATACTCTTTTTGAATTACTCAATCCCACTGAGTAGACTGTATTTTCACTGTCCAAATACCTATATACAAGAATTTTAAAACGAAAAACTATCAAAATTTTAAGAATAATTTTATAATAGAAACGATTATATAGATAAAGGACTGGGGAATATGATTGGTTTAGTTGTAATTTTACTTATGGTATTGTTTTTGCCTTTTACAGTTAAAATGGTAGAACACAATTTGGAGATTTTTTTATTCATTATGGGTATTGCTGCTGCAGCAATTAGTGGTGTGTTGAATCAGCTTTTAATTGAAAAAGCGCTTGTTGACCCAATTATCATTACAATCGCTGTGTTTGTCGCAGGCATACTCACCAAATGGTTTCAAAAGCCTATGGAAAAATCGATTTTATGGGGAAGCAGGTTATTGACTCCGAGAATTTTTTTCGCGTTAACAGTGGTCGTTCTTGGTTTGGCGTCAAGTATCATTACGGCTATTATTGCAGCGATCGTCCTTGTAATCATTATCAATGTCCTCCCTCTAGACCGACAATCGGAAATTCGTTTTACCGTCTTGGCCTGTTTTTCGATTGGCCTTGGGGCTGCCTTAACACCGATTGGTGAGCCGTTAGCTACCATTACCATCAGTAAATTAAATGAGGACTTCTTTTATTTGCTTAAATTAATCGGTGGTGAAGTGCTGCCTGCGATTATTATTTTCGGCATCATGTCGATGGTTCTGGTAAACCCTCATGAAGCCAAAAATGGATTAAAGTCTGTAACT
This sequence comes from Bacillus sp. JJ1609, assembly GCF_036967045.1. Classification (NCBI taxonomy): domain Bacteria; kingdom Bacillati; phylum Bacillota; class Bacilli; order Caryophanales; family Bacillaceae; genus Bacillus; species Bacillus sp. JJ1609. The sequence goes on from NZ_JBALSS010000018.1 coordinate 113,283, forward strand.
AAATCAGAGTCCTACAATGAAATTATCGTTCGCTCTTTAAAAATCTACTTGTTCGTCATGGGACTCACATTTCTGGGGCATGGATTTGAACCTTTTATTAATGAGTACGTTATCGGGCTTTCTCCAACACTGTTGTACTGGATCAATATGATATCAGCAATACTGGATAATGCTACACTTGCCGCTGCTGAAATCAGTCCTGCTATGGATAGAGAAACCATCCAAGCTGTTTTACTGGGGCTTATTATAAGTGGAGGAATGCTGATACCAGGAAATATCCCTAATATCATCTCTGCAGGTAAGCTAAACATCACTAGTAAGGAATGGGCGGCATTTGGAGTTCCGGTTGGCCTTGCTACCATGTTTTTTTATTATATTGTCCTATTTGTTTTTTAGCATGGCGAATAATCGAGGATGGAAATATTTTTTCCATCCTCATTTTGCATTTCTGCCCATAATAACTGTAATGAATTATGGAATGAAATGAGGAATCTTAACATGAAGGCATTTGTACCCCAATTAGTCTATATCGAGCCACAGGCTCTTGAATACCCGCTTGGCAGAGAACTGAAAGAAAAGTTTGTGAAAATGGGTTTGGAAATAAAGGAAACGACCTCCCATAACCAGGTTCGGGGCATTCCTGGTGAGAATGAGCTACAGCAATACCGGAACGCTAAATCTACTCTGGTTGTTGGTGTCCGAAGAACGCTGAAGTTCGATACATCAAAGCCATCTGCTGAGTACGCAATACCGCTTGCAACAGGCTGCATGGGGCATTGCCATTATTGCTACCTGCAGACGACACTTGGGAGCAAGCCGTATATCCGTACTTATGTGAACCTAGATGAAATATTCAATCAGGCACAAAAATATATGGATGAAAGGAAGCCAGAAATAACCCGGTTTGAAGCTGCATGTACTTCCGATATCGTTGGAATTGACCATTTGACTCATGCTTTGAAGAAAACAATTGAGTTCATCGGCCAAACAGAATACGGTCAATTGCGCTTCGTCACAAAATACCATCATGTCGATCATTTATTGGATGCCAAGCATAATGGTAAAACGAGATTCCGTTTTAGTGTAAACGCACGCTATGTAATCAAGAACTTTGAGCCAGGCACATCTTCCTTCGACGAACGGCTAGAGGCGGCCAGGAAGGTAGCAGGGGCCGGCTATCCGCTAGGTTTTATTGTTGCGCCTATTTATATCCATGAAGGCTGGAGAGAAGGGTACCATGAATTGTTTGAAAGACTGAGCCATTCATTAGAAGGGGTGGATTTGACAGGCTTGAGCTTTGAACTGATCCAGCACCGTTTTACAAAACCAGCTAAAAATGTGATTCAAAAACGGTACCCAAAATCAAAGCTGGAAATGGATGAAGAAAAACGAAAGTATAAATGGGGGCGCTACGGAATCGGAAAGTATGTATATCAAACGGATGAAGCCAAGGATCTTGAAAACACGATTCGCGGATATATTCATTCGTTCTTCCCGGAAGCGGAGATTCAATACTTCACATAATATAAAATTTTTAACTTGTACGCCGTACTATTTTACAAAATGTGCGCTTAAAGATGTAACAATGGGATTACATCGACGGGAGTGGCTCATATGTATATAGACGGCGTTTTTTCCGGCGGAGGAATCAAAGGATTTGCGTTGATCGGTGCCTGTGCTGCAGTTGAGGAAAGAGGGTTCAGATTTAAACGGGTGGCTGGTACAAGTGCCGGGTCATTGGTGGCAGGAATGCTTGCTGCTGGGTATACGAGCACAGAAATGGCAAGGCTTGTTGGTGAGCTGAACCTTAAGAAATTTCTCGACTCAAGAAAAACGATTATCCCTTCAGCACTGACTAAGTGGCTGTTTGTATATTGGCGTATGGGATTGTACAAGGGGGATGAACTGGAATGCTGGATCGCAGAAATACTTGCCGCGAGAGGGTTGCGGACATTTGGTGATCTGGCTCCGGATGCACTTAGAATCATCGCTTCAGATTTAACGAATGGAAGATTATTGATCCTTCCTGATGATCTTCCGAAGTACGGAATCGACCCAAGAACTTTTCCCGTAGCAAGGGCAATAAGGATGAGCTGCAGTCTGCCTTTCTTTTTTGAACCGGTAAAACTAAGGGACCGCATCAGTACGAATATCGTTGTGGATGGTGGTGTATTGAGCAATTTTCCAATGTGGCTATTTGATAAGGATAATGTGAAAAAAGTGCGGCCGGTACTCGGAGTGCAGCTCAGCCATCATTTAACGCAGCAGCCAACAAACAAAATCAAAAATGCCTTGCAAATGTTCGATGCATTATTTGAAACGATGAAAGATGCGCATGACTCCAGATATATTTCGCGCAAACATGAAAAAAGTATTATTTTCATACCGACTGAAGGGTCATTGACGACTGAATTTCAGCTGACTAATGAAAAAAAATTAGAGCTGATCGAACTAGGTAAAAAAAACGCAGATAAATTCTTTAAATCCTGGTGCTATTAAAAAAATCGGGCTAAAACGAAGCCCGATTTTTTTTCTTGCTTTTTTTTCCATCAATTACAGTTAAATGGGATGCATCCTTTTTCTTGTTGCGTGCAGATGCCAGGGACCTAATTTTAGAGCGCTTAGATGAAGAACTCGTTTCTTTTGCCTGGAACCGTTTCTTGGACCGCTTAGCCGCTTTTACAAATGCTCGCTGTTGCTGCTTTCCAGGGCTGCTTCCAGAAAAACGTCTTACTAGATAATAAATCACTGCACCGACCAATGCGACAACAGCAAGGGTTTTAATAACACCAACAGGATCGCTTATCAATTTCGATACTATTCCGATAATTGAAAGGACAATGAGTCCTGTAACCAAATACTTAGAAGTTCGATTATTCAAAGTAAGCCACCTCCCTAAAAGCATCATGAGCATTTTTTTAGTCTTTTAAACTAGCTAACGCTTACTTTATACAATTTCTTCGGTTTTATACTATTCTCCTGCTTCTTTTTCCTTTTTTAGAAGCGCTTTAAACGAGAGAATGAAAGTTAACATTTGTTTCAAGGAAATAAACGACTAAAGAAACCTTATGTCTAAAGTTAAGGACGATATAACTCATAAAAATAAATGAAGAGATCTTTAAATACCTTAACTTTATTTTACTAAAAAAAAGCATAAACAACTATATGCTATCTGACCTCATCACAACATTTTTATCCAGTTCATGCAATTGATTTCTTTCTCCGGGACATACTAAAAACGGAGGTGCAACTAATGGCAGAAAATCATGAAAACCTTGAGCAAAATCAACGGGAAAAACCTATGTCTTTCCTCACGTTGACGATTATTACAGGATTATTTGGCGGGATATTTTGGAGTGCCCTGGCATACTTAGCCTATATTTTCAATTTTACTGAGATACGACCAAATGTCATTCTTGAGCCATGGGCATTGGGAAAATGGAAAGAGCAGTGGCTAGGAACGGTTATCTCGATCATTGCAATCGGTCTTTTTTCAATCGGTGCCGCACTTGTTTATTATGCAGCAATGAGAAAAATTAAATCCATATGGGCAGGTGCCGCTTTTGGATTAGTGTTATTTTTGCTTGTATTTTATGTCTTAAATCCAATATTCCCGGGGATTAAGCCGTTCTGGGACCTATCGAGGAACACCTTAATTACGTCTGCTTGTTTTTATATCCTCTATGGTGTTTTTGTTGGCTATTCGATTTCCTATGAGGAACAGGAAATCCGTAACAGGGAGAAAAAACATAAAGAGGTTCCTTCTTAAGCATGTCTAAGTAGTTTTCACGAATTTAGTTATGTTAGAATGTTCTTAATGAACATTCTTTTTTTACGGGAGCTTTGTATGAGAAAAATACTTCTGCTTAACGGGCCCAATTTAAACCGTCTGGGAAAAAGGGAACCGGGAATATATGGTAGCAAGACGCTGAAGGATTTGGAGAACAGAATAATTGCGCTTGGTGCAGAAATGCAGCTGGAGGTTATTTGTTATCAATCCAATCATGAAGGAGAATTGATAGACAAACTTCATGAGGCGGAAGATACTGGTGTTGAAGGCATCATTTTTAACCCGGGGGCATTTACGCATTATAGTTATGCCATCAGGGATGCGATAGCAGGAATAAATTGTCCCGTTATCGAAGTACATATTTCAAATGTTTATGAAAGAGAAGCGTTCAGGCACAAATCTGTCATAGCTCCTGTTTCAAAAGGGCAAATTGCCGGTCTTGGCCTAATTGGCTATGAATTGGCGCTTGAAGCTTTCAAAAGGGAAGAAAAAGGGGAGGAATAAGGTTATGGAAAAGATACAAAAATTGCGCGCAACCTTTGAAACACTCGGCATAGATGGAATGCTAGTAACAAGTGAATATAACCGACGTTATATGACTGGGTTCACAGGTTCTGCTGGCATGGTGTTAATCACTAATGAAAAAGCTTTATTTATTACTGATTTCCGTTATACAGAGCAGGCAGCCAAGCAATGCGAAGGCTACGATGTGGTCCTTCATAAAGGACTCATCCAGGATGAGGTTGCGGCCCAGACGAAAAACCTTGGAATTAAGAAGCTGGGATTTGAACAAGATCATGTTACATATTCAGCGTTCAAAACCTTTGATAAGGCGATTGAAGCTGAGCTTGTACCTGTATCGAGTGAAATTGAAAAGTTACGCTTGATTAAGACTGATTCAGAGATTAAGATATTAAAGGAAGCAGCAGCCATTGCAGATGCTGCGTTTACACATATACTTGAGTTTATCCGTCCAGGGAGAACAGAGCTGGAGGTATCGAATAAACTAGAATTCTTCATGAGAAAGCAGGGAGCTACTTCTTCTTCATTTGATATTATCGTAGCCTCAGGTTACCGTTCTGCCCTTCCACACGGTGTGGCAAGTGACAAGGTGATTGAAGCTGGAGACTTTGTTACCCTTGATTATGGTGCTTATTATAAAGGTTATGTTTCTGATATTACGCGTACTGTTTCAGTTGGCAAACCAGCTGATAAGCTGAAGGAAATCTATGACATCGTTCTTGAAGCCCAGCTTCGAGGCATGGCAGGGATTAAGCCTGGAATGTTAGGCAAAGAAGCCGACGCGCTGACTAGAAATTTTATCACAGAAAAAGGATATGGAGAATATTTCGGACATTCAACTGGACATGGCATTGGCCTCGAAGTACATGAGGGTCCTGGACTTTCATCTAGATCTGAAACAGTACTGGAGCCAGGTATGGTTGTTACAGTAGAACCGGGAATCTATATCGCTGGCCTTGGCGGAGTCCGAATTGAAGACGATACCGTGATTACATTAGACCATAACGAGTCCCTGACACATTCAACAAAAGAACTCATCATACTTTAAGACGACACTAGGAGGACAAACAATGATTTCAGTAAACGATTTTCGTACTGGTTTAACAATCGAAGTGGATAATGGCATTTGGCGTGTACTTGATTTCCAACACGTAAAGCCGGGAAAAGGAGCAGCGTTTGTACGCTCAAAGCTTCGTAACCTTCGTACTGGAGCAATCCAGGAAAAAACTTTCCGCGCTGGAGAAAAAGTAGCAAAAGCGCAGATTGAAAACCGTAAAATGCAATATCTATATGCTAGCGGCGACCAGCATGTGTTCATGGATAATGAGTCTTATGAGCAGATTGAATTACCAGGAAATTCTATCGAATATGAATTGAAATTCCTTAAGGAAAACATGGAAGTACACATTATGACATTTGGCCACGAGACACTTGGGGTTGAACTTCCAAACACTGTTGAGTTAGAAGTAACTGAAACAGAACCGGGGATTAAAGGTGATACTGCTTCTGGCGGAACAAAGCCTGCAATCATGGAAACTGGTCTTTCTGTCCAGGTTCCTTTCTTCATCAACCAAGGTGACAGACTGATCATCAATACAACTGACTCATCTTACGTATCACGTGCTTAATTAAAAACCTGCCTTTTGGCAGGTTTTTTGTTTGGTATAAGAAAAAGCATCTCATTAATTGAGATGCTTGCCAGGTTATTGTTCAATATCATATCTCCACTCATTCATTCCGCCGCTCATGTTGTATATTTTCTTGAATCCATTCTCAGTCAGTACTCCGCTTGCTTTCGTTGAACGGTTTCCGCTTTGGCATACAACAACATATTTTTGTTCTTTATCAAGCTCGGAAAGCATGCCTTCAAGCACCTGCAAAGGCACTAGTTTTGCCCCGGGAATATGCCCTGCGGCAAACTCTTCTGGTGTTCGGACATCAAGCACTTCAACTTCCCCATTGTCGATCATTTCCTTCGCTCCATCAACAGAAACATCTTTATAGGAACCTGCGGAACAGCCGGTAACCAACAATAGAAAGCTGATTGCTGCTAAGATCTTTTTCATGTTTATCGCTCCTTATAAATACTTATAAGGGTATTTTACCTCAAAGGTAGTCATAAAGGTATAACAAATTGTGTCAGCCGTGATTTTTAAAAGACTGCCCGTGCAGGCAGGTAAAAGCGAACCTCCTGTAACGGAAATCACCAGTTAAATTTTGCAAAACCAAAAAGAAAAGCCAGGTTGCGCCCGGCTTTACGTAAAGCTAAACAATAGTATAAGTGGCTTTTAGGGTAGCTTTAATCTCTAGTTTTCCTGGTTCAATTGGTGTTCCGCTGCCTGAGCTCTTTTCGAATGAAGCAACAAGGTAAGGACCGGGTATTGCTTTTTGGGATTCTTCTGTAATGGATAAAATTTGCGGCTGGGTGGTGATGCCAAACGTTCGCGCAATTGTTTGCGCTTTTTTAAAAGAATCAATAACGGCAAGGGATAGAGCCTGACTATAATAGGCCTGTGGGTCCGCAACAGTAAATTGGATGTTCATTACCTCATTTGCACCATTTTTAACAGCTGTGTCGATTACCAAACCGACTTGCTCAGCATTGCGTATTGTTAATGTGTATAGATGGGTAACGCGGTATCCCTGGAATAGCTGTTTGCCGTCTTCATACGTATAAATAGGATCAATTCTGTAATCTGCCGTTTTGATATCGTCTTTTGGAATTCCAATACCTACAAGAGCTGTAATAATATCATTAGCAATTTTAGCATTGTCCGCCTGTGCCTCTTGGAGATTTAGATTCTCTGTCCGGACTCCGAGTGTTGCCGATGCCTTATTTGGGCTTGCCATGACTGACCCTTCACCGTTTACAGTAATCCTTCTTCTATTCTCTGCTCCCCTGAAGCCAGAATATATTCCTTGAGCCATTTTTATCCCTCCAAGCTTTTTTCCTCTTTCTCCTATTCTTATGATTGCTTCTTAATTTCCATCACAAGAGGACATAGGGAATGCTTGAAGAGTAACAATGCATTTCTATTACTCGCCAGCTCCAGGTGCTTTATCGGTATCAGTATTGTTGTTGTACTTCGGGTCAGTCATAGGAGAGTCCTTCAGGCTTCTTGTGCCTCCAAGGTATGTCGCCCGATCATCCCTTTGAACCTTCTGGAATTTTTGATGATCCTCATTCATAATTTTCAACTCCTTTCATGAGGATTATTTTTTACTAATGTCTTTCTGATTACACCTGCAATAATCATAAATCTGGAGGTCATAAAGTGGCCAAGCAGGCATACATATTAATTAAGTGTATGTCAGGAGGATCAATTATGGACGATATCTTCTCTTTTTTGCCGAAACGAATTGCTGAATTGCTGGATACAGTGCCTCCTAATGACAAAGACGGGATGGAAGAAGTGCGGATCAGGATCAACCGTCCGCTGGAAATAACGGTAAGAGGCAAACCGCAATTCTTGCCGTATATCATTCCCCCCGAGGATGCTGTCCAGCTCTTGAACAAGCTTGGACATTTTTCTATGTATACATTGGAAGAAGAACTGAAGCGGGGGTATATCACGATTGCAGGCGGCCATAGAGTGGGGCTGGCGGGCAAGGTGATACTTGAAAATGGCTCAGTAAAAGCCATCAGGGATATTTCTTCATTTAATTTTAGGATCGCCAGGGAAAAAATCGGGATAGCTGAACCGCTCTTGCCCTTTTTATATCAAAATGGCTGGAAGCATACGATGATTATCGGCCCGCCTCAGACTGGGAAGACAACATTGCTGAGGGATATCGCAAGGTTGATTTCCAGTGGTGTACAGCAAAAGAAGCTGCCTCCTCTTAAAGCAGGCATTGTCGATGAAAGATCGGAAATAGCGGGTTGTGTAAAAGGAGTTCCACAGCTCACCTTTGGGCCCAGGGTAGATATTCTCGATTCTTGCCCTAAAGCCGAAGGAATGATGATGATGATCCGATCAATGAGCCCAGATGTCCTGGTTGTGGATGAGATTGGCCGTAAGGAAGATGGGGAGGCAATTCTCGAGGCGGTGAATGCAGGGATCAAGCTGATCATGACAACCCACGGCGATTCCCTCGAGGATATTCAGAAGCGTCCAACATTGAAACCAATCCTTGAGATGGGCATTTTTGATCGATTTGTTGAGCTTAATAGGGTTTCCGGGCCAGGTACCATCACTTCTATAAAAGACGCTAATGGCAAAGAAATCCTGCAAAAAGTGAGAGTGACATAAATGGTGAAAATAATTGGTGCTGTGATGATCATCCTGGCCACGACATGGACAGGTTTTGAGGCATCCAGACATTTAAGTGAACGGCCGCGGCAGCTGCGGCTCTTGAAGTCAGCGTTGCAGTCACTTGAGGCGGAAATCATGTATGGGCACACCCCTCTGCATGAAGCATCAAGGAAACTTGCAGCACAGCTTTCAAAGCCCTTGTCCTGGTTTTTTGAAGCCTTTTCGAAAAAATTGACTGAATCCGAAACGACTGTAAAGTCTGCATGGGAAGAAAGTCTGTCTGAGGTCTGGAAATTAACCGCGTTCAAACAGGGCGAATTTGAGATCATGAAACAATTCGGCGAGACACTTGGAAGACATGACAGGCATTCTCAGCAAAAACAAATTTTGCTTACGATTTCACATTTGGAAAGAGAAGAAACAGATGCCTGCGAAAGGCAGATGAAATACGAAAAAATGGTGAAAAGCATCGGATTTCTATCTGGCTTATTATTAATCATTTTATTGATGTAGCGTTTAGGAGGAGGACAAGATGGGTCTAGAAGTGGATATTATCTTTAAAATCGCAGGTGTTGGCATCGTCGTTGCTTTTTTGCATACAATCCTCGACCAGGTAGGAAAAAAGGAATATGCACAATGGGTAACATTGTTCGGATTCATCTATATACTTTTCATGGTCGCTTCAATTGTTGATGATCTCTTTCAAAAAATTAAATCTGTATTCCTATTTCAAGGGTAAGGGAGGGCTTCGCCATTGAAATCCTTCAAATAGTTGGTGTAGCACTGATTGCAACCTTTCTTGCGCTGATTGTGAAAGAGCAAAAGCCTAACTTTGCATTTTTATTGATTGTTTTTACAGGCTCTGCAATCTTTCTTTTCCTTGTTGATCAAATCTACCAAATCATATTTATGATCCAAAAGCTGGCGGCAAATGCTCGTGTGAATCTTGTTTATGTGGAAACAATCCTGAAAATCATTGGGATAGCATATATTGCAGAATTTGCTGCCCAAATTACGAAAGACGCAGGCCAGGGGGCAATCGCTTCTAAGATTGAACTAGGAGGGAAAATCCTGATCCTTGCTATGGCAATCCCAATACTCACAGTAATGATCGAAACAATCATTCGCTTAATCCCGGGCTGAACTTAGAGTCTCGTATGAAGAGGTGTAAATATGAAGCAGCGGCTGCAGTTCATTCTAGGCATCATTCTTATCCAATTGTTTTTTTTCAGTACGATTGTACAAGCTGCCGGAGAAGAAAATGACTCGAATCTATTGATTAATCCTGATCAAATTGCGAAGTCCCAGCTTGAGAATCTTAATATCGATGAGCTTAAGGGGTTTTGGGAAGATATCATCGATAAATATGACGGTTATTTGCCAGAAAGTCAGAAAGGCAGCTTATATGATTTCATAAGCGGAGAAAAAGAGTTTTCGATGAAGGCCTGGTTTAAAGGCATCCTGAATTTTGCCTTTCATGAATTCATTGTTAATGGAAAGCTCCTAGGATCATTGATTTTGCTTACTGTCTTCAGTATGTTTCTCCAGGCTTTGCAGAATTCCTTTGAAAAAAGCACAATCAGTAAGGTCGCCTATTCGATCGTATTCATGGTCTTGATCATTATTGCCCTCAATAGCTTCCATGTGGTCGTCGATTACACGAATGACGCAATTGGGACGATGATTCAATTCATACTTGCCTTAATACCGCTCTTGCTTGCATTAATGGCGACTTCTGGAGGTTTGATATCGGCAGCTTTCTTCCATCCAGTGATCATTTTTATGATGAATACGAGCGGTATGTTTATTCAGTATGTTGTACTGCCGCTATTATTTCTGTCGACACTGCTTAGCATTGTCAGCATATTGTCTGAGCACTACAAGGTCACTCAGCTAGCCAGCATGCTTAGGAATTGGAGTGTTGGCCTGCTCGGAATATTGTTGACCGTGTTTCTTGGAGTTATTTCAGTACAAGGAGCATCAGCGGCTGTGACCGACGGCGTAACCGTGAAGACGGCAAAATTTATTACCGGGAATTTTGTGCCTGTCATCGGCCGGGTTTTCACAGATGCAACGGATACAGTCATCAGTGCATCGATGCTGCTGAAAAATACAGTTGGCCTCGCAGGGGTAGCAATTCTATTGATCATTGCCGCATTTCCAGCCGTCAAAATTCTGATGGTTGCCTTCATATATAAATTCGCAGCAGCTATTCTGCAGCCATTAGGCGGGGGTCCTGTCATTACATGCCTGGATATCATCAGCAAAAGCATCATATACGTATTTGCTGCTTTGGGAATTGTCTCATTGATGTTTTTCCTGACGATTACAGTCATTATCGCCGCCGGAAATTTAACGATGATGGTGAGATAGGGGGAGAAGGATGGATTTTTTAAAAGAGTGGGTTACGAATATCATCATTTTTATCCTCCTGGCAACTGTCCTGGATATGCTGCTGCCGAATTCAAGCTTCCAGAAATACACTAAGATCGTAACTGGCCTGATTTTGATCGCCATTATCCTTTCACCAATTATGAAACTCTTCACAACTGATTTTGAAACAGCAATCGCTTCGATTAGCCAATTTAATAGTCAGGATGAAGAAAAAAATATAAAAAGTTCAATAGAAATTCAGAAAAAAGAAATACAAGCATCCCAGCATGCATATATTTTAGAAACAATGGCTGTCCAATTAAAAACAGCCGCAGAGGAGGAGTTGATGGAGAAGCAAGGAATGGAGATTGCTAATATCGAGCTTGAAGTAAATGATCAGGATCAGCGGCCTTTCCCAGAAAACCTTCAATATGTCATCGTGCATGTGAAGGAAGCAGAAAATGAGGGAGAGACTGTGGCAGTAGTAAGAGAAGTAGAAATTGATACAGACGCACCCCTTCCATCAAAACAAACCTCTAAGAATACAGATCAAATATCTTCTCTTCTGTCAGAAAAATGGAACGTTCCTGAAAGCACTATTCAAATAATGATAGAAGGGGGGAGTGACGAACATGGACAATGAAAAAGGTCCTTTGACCTGGCTTAAAAAGCTATTGGGGAGCAAAGATGGGCCGCCTGGTAAGAAATCAGGCAAATATCAGTATTTGATGATAGTAGTCCTCTTCGGTACCGCCATCATGCTAATGGGAAATATACTCGGTGATAAAAATCCTGCTGATGCAGTTGTCCCAGCAGTGAAGGAAGCTGGATCTGAGGAAGATACTGCTGTATTCGGCCAGAAAAAAAATGCTGGAAATGACGTCATTTCCGATTATGAAGAAGCCTATGAAGCCCAGCTTACAGAAATGCTGGAGGGAATAAACGGCGTAGGAGATGTAACCGTTTTTGTCAATGTTGATGCAACTGATAAAAAGGTTCTGGAAAAAAATACGAACATCCAATCCCAGACTACAAACGAAACCGACCGTGAAGGCGGTACGCGGAAAGTCGAGGAGGCTTCAAAGGATGAGCAGCTTGTTTTAGTACGGAATGGTGAAAAAGAGGTTCCACTTGTCCTTGAGACCAAGAAACCAGAAATTAGAGGTGTTCTGGTTGTGGCAAAGGGAGCTGAAAATATACAAATCAAAAAGTGGATCATCGAGGCTGTCACAAGAGCGCTGGATGTTCCCAATCACCGCGTGGCAGTAATGCCTAAAAAATCTAAGGGGGATTAATAGATGTTATTAAAAAAGCAAACTGTATGGTTATTGACAATGCTAAGCCTAGTGGTCGTACTTTCGGTGTATTACATTACTTCACCTGAGCAGCAAAAGGGGGCTGATCTTGCTGGAGTAGAACAGAAACAGACAGACAATAAAGAAACTGCAGCAACTGAATCTAAGGATGGATCAACAGTGATTTCAGGAATTGCAAGCGATGAAAAGTTTGAAGCTTTGCGTATGAGCCTCGAAGAAAAGCGTACAGAAATGAAGGAAGACCTTCAGACAATCTTAGCTTCAACTGACCTTCCTGCTGAAGAACGCAGCAATGCAATTGAAAAGATGAACCAACTGGATGAAATCGCACAAAAAGAAGGGGTACTTGAAACATTAATCAAATCAATGGGATATGAAGATGCATTGGTTCGTGCAGATGGTGAAAACGTCAGAATTACAGTAAAAGCAAAAGATCATTCTGCTTCAGCTGCAAATGAAATCATCCAGATGGTAAGGACTGAACTTGGATCACTTCAGCCTGTAGCAGTTTCATTTGAACCATCTAAATAAGATGCACAAAAGGGAAAGCGAATGCTTTCCCTTTAACTTTGATGCAATTTTAATAAATTATCTAATGATTCGTGCGCGACTTCTACTGATTTAAATAATTGTTCATGATGCTGGCTTTGAACATGTGCTGCTGATGAAATTTCCTCCAGTGCGGCACTGGCCTGCTGAATGACTGAGCTGAACCCGGCGATTGTTCCTTCGATCGCTATAGACGATTCAAGGATGCTTCTTGTAAATGTATCCTGCTCCGAAATGTCGCTTTTTAAATTTTTAAATACGTAATGAATCGTATCGAATGCTTCCATTGTTTCTGCTGCTAGCTCCAGATTTTGAGTGAGCCTTTCAGCAGTGAAGTTTACGCCTTCCTTCGTTCTTGATGTATCAATCATGACGCTCTTTAAATTATCCGTTATCTGGGTTGCGGTGCTGCTCGTGATGTCTGCGAGTTTTCTCACTTCATCTGCTACTACTGCGAATCCTTTGCCGCTTTCGCCTGCGCGGGCTGCCTCAATGGAAGCATTTAAAGCCAGAAGATTTGTCTGAGCTGCAATCCCTTGTATATCTGATGCAAAATTGGATGTTTCTTTCACCAGGGAAGAAAGCGACAGGATATGTTGATTCACAGATTTCATGTTTTCAAATGAAGAGGTCAATTCTTTAATCAGCCTCCTCATTAATTCATCGCCTTTATCAGATACCTTCTCAGCTGACATTGCATCCTGATGGAGCTTTTCCACCAGTGATGATGTCCTTGATATGTCCTGGTTGGTTCTTTCTAGAGTCTGGGTTATGTCGATGATCGAATCAGATTGAATATGGATGCCGGCTGAGATTTCTGTAACTGAATGTGTCATCTCAATCGAAGACTCGTAGTTTTCCCGACTCATTAATTTTACATCATCAATCAGGTTTGATATGCTTTTTGTATTATTCTCAATTATTTTTCTTGTCTCTAAGTCTTTCAATAACAAGCTTTCAGATTCCTGTTGGGCCAAAACGATTGTCTCAGCCAGCTTATTGGAAATGGAAAACTGGAAGCTCAGCATGACGGTAATCAACATATACAACAGATAAATCGTCACATAATTTTTTGTTTCTAGCGGCAATTCATGTTGGTGAAGATAGGTGAATATTGTAATAATCGCAAATCCTAAACTTGAACCTAGCAAAAGAATTTTCCGGTCCATGTAAATGGCTGCTGTTGCAAGGATGAAATACAGCAATATATAAGCAGTAGGCGAAACGCTCGTCTCCATGATCAGGAATAATACGCCAGAGACGATAACAACAGATAGGTATGGGATGAAGGCAGTCAGCTTCTTGAGATAATGAAGGATTGCCACTATCCCTACTCCTGCCCCGCCGCCTGCTATGATAGAAAGAATCACAGCAAGGTCTTTCTTCATTGCAATATCAACTGCCGCTGCCAGTATGACAGAAACCAGAGTGGCTTTAACAATCAATGAATTCTTTCTTGCCAGATCCTCTATCTTAATTTCTTCAATATTTTTCATTAAGTGTCTTCTCCTCTACAATTCAAGCTATTGTTATATTCGCTAAAAATTTTGCGATTCCTGTCGAATGAATTCACTTTTTTTTCAGAAAATATTAAAATGAATGAGAAAGGCAAGTAAGAGAGAAGATTATCGTAACATATTGAATTTGTACATGATATTATCGTATAGTATTAGTATCTAGTCTTAATTATGAAATGGACAAGGGGTGCCCAAAATGTTAAAAGTTCAAGAAATCAGAGAGTTAATTAAATTGGTAGATCAATCGAGCATAGACGAGTTTTCATACGAGTATGAAGGATCAAAAATAAAAATGAAAAAGCATGGAGCAGAGAAAAAGCTCGAGCAGGTTCAGCAACCTGTTTCATTCCCTGCACCACAGCCAGTTGCAGCAGTACAAGAGCCAGTTAAGCCAGAGACTAAGGTTGAAGCGGCAGCTGTCCAGGAAGTGAAGCAGGAAGAAGCAAAGGATACTTCAAACTTACATAAAATCGTTTCTCCGATGGTTGGAACTTTCTATCAATCTTCCTCACCTGATGCAGAGGCTTATGTAAAAGAAGGTTCAAAGGTCAGCAAGGATTCCATTGTGTGCATCGTTGAGGCTATGAAGCTGTTTAACGAAATTGAAGCCGAAATAAATGGGGAAATTGTTGAAGTTCTTGCAAAAGACGGGCAGCTTGTTGAATACGGCCAGCCTTTATTCTTGGTCAAGCCCGAATAAGGAGCGATATGAATGATAAAAAAATTATTGATAGCCAACAGAGGAGAAATTGCAGTCCGAGTTATTCGTGCCTGCCGGGAGCTTGGAGTTGAATCAGTTGCGGTTTTTTCAGAAGCAGACAGGGAATCACTTCATGTACAGCTCGCTGATGAAGCCTATTGCATTGGTCCGAAAGCTTCAAAGGACAGCTATTTAAATTTCACCAATATTATTAGCGTAGCAAAATTGACAGGCTGCGATGCTATCCATCCAGGATATGGTTTCCTCGCTGAAAACGCCGATTTTGCAGAGCTTTGCAGAGAATGCAATATCATATTCGTCGGTCCAACTCCAGAAGCGATTCAGAAAATGGGGACGAAGGACGTTGCAAGGGAAACGATGAAGGAAGCGAATGTACCGATTGTACCAGGCTCACAGGGAATCATCGAAAGTACGGATGATGCTATCAGCCTTGCTAATGATATTGGTTATCCAGTTATCATCAAAGCGACTGCCGGCGGAGGTGGAAAAGGCATCCGTGTAGCAAGAACAGAACAGGAAATGATAAAAGGAATCAATATAACACAGCAGGAAGCTATGACTGCGTTTGGAAATCCAGGCGTATATATCGAAAAGTACATTGAAGACTTCCGACATGTAGAAATCCAGGTGCTGGCTGACAACTACGGGAATACCATCCATCTTGGTGAACGCGATTGTTCAATCCAAAGACGCCTGCAAAAATTGCTTGAAGAAACACCTTCTCCTGCCTTGGATGGTGAAATCAGGGCTGAAATGGGCGAAGCAGCTGTAAAAGCGGCCAAAGCAGTTGATTATTCAGGTGCCGGCACGGTAGAATTTATATATGATTATCGCAATCGCAAATTTTATTTCATGGAAATGAATACACGCATCCAGGTTGAACACCCTGTTACGGAAATGGTTACTGGTGTCGACTTGATCAAGGAACAGATTAAAATAGCATCAGGAGAAAGGCTGAACCTTAAACAGGAAGATGTGCAATTTAACGGCTGGGCAATTGAGTGCCGCATTAATGCAGAGAATCCTGCGAAAAATTTCATGCCTTCTGCCGGTAAAATTAAAATGTACCTGCCTCCAGGCGGTTTTGGTGTTAGAATAGATTCAGCGGCATATCCCGGCTATACGATTCCGCCTTACTATGATTCAATGATAGCGAAGGTTATAACTTACGGAAGCAGCCGTGAAGAAGCGATTGACCGCATGAAGAGGGCCCTCAGCGAATTTGTGGTAGAAGGGATCCATACGACGATTCCATTCCATCTTAAGCTGCTGAACCATGAGGAGTTCGTGGAAGGGCAATTCAATACGAAATTCTTGGAAACACACGATTTAATGAGAGAAGAATAATAGGAGGTCTAGCCATGAGTGAACAGCAACATTTACTTGAAATGAGTCATGATGAAAACGGCTTAGGAAAAGTAGAAATTGCACCTGAAGTAATTGAAGTCATTGCAAGCATTGCTGCATCAGAAGTAGAAGGCGTAATGCAAATGCGCGGCAGCTTTGCTGCAGGCGTCGTTGAAAGACTGGGAAAGAAAAATCACGGCAAAGGTGTAAAGGTTGAACTTGCTGAAGAAGGAATCAAGGTCGACGTATATTGCGTGATGAAATTTGGTGTGTCCATTCCGGTAGTTGCTCAGAAAATCCAGGATAACATCCGCCAGGCGTTATTGAACATGACAGCACTTGACGCAACTGAAGTAAATATCCATGTCGTTGGTATTCAATTCGAAAACCAAAAAGTGGAACCAGAAGTAGAACAAGAAATTTGATAGCGGAACCAAAGGCATATTTTGTGTGCCTTTGGTTTTTTTGTTTTGGTGTGTAAGGTGCCAATTTCATAAAACTGTTGATTGGAGCGGAAATCAACTTATTAAAATTAACAAAGTATACGAAAACAGCTTTTTAAAAAAGCTGTACAGTTTGTCGACAAAGATTCAGTTCACCCAATCAGTTATTGAAACCCTGTTGATTGGAGTGG
>NZ_JBALSS010000018.1:130442-137762 GCF_036967045.1 Bacillus sp. JJ1609
CGAGTTTGTCTACAGTCTGCACAGTCTGTTAAAAAAACTGTATATTTCTTAGCCTCAAAAATGGTAATTTTACAATTTGTTTTGATTAACTTTTTCTAAAAAGTGAAAAATAATAGGAAACCATGCGCAAAGAGTTATGTTATGCTATTATTTTGTTAGAATCAGACAAGCCATAAAGGAGCTAATGAATAGAATGAAAAGAAGAACAGCAAGAGAAAAGGCCCTCCAGGCCTTATTCCAGATTGATATAAGCAAGGTAGAAGCATCAGACGCGATTGAGCATGTACTAGAAGAAGAAGCGGGAGACGATTACCTCGACAAGCTTGTGTACGGAACTGTTCAGCACCAAGAGGAAATTGATGAGGAAATCAAAGTTTATTTAGAAAAATGGTCGATTGACAGACTTGCTGCTGTTGACCGAAACCTGCTGCGCCTAGCGGTATACGAATTAAAGTACTGCAATGATGAAGTGCCAGTAAATGTCGTTCTTGATGAAGCAATAGAAATTGCTAAATTATATGGGGATGACCAATCAAGCCGATTTGTAAATGGAGTTCTGTCTAAGGTGAAGCAGAGTATTTCCTAATACCATTAAAAAAGAGGCAGGTTGGACCCTCCCTGATCAATTAGGGGGAGAAAAAGTATGGCTGCTATTATTATTGATGGAAAAGAAATCGCTAAAAAGAAAAGACTGGAGATCATTGACCAGGTAACAGAAATGAAAAAACAGGATTTCACTCCTGGGCTGGCTGTTATTCTGGTTGGTGATAACCAGGCTTCAAGAACATATGTTAACAGCAAGCAAAAAACGGCTCGAGAATTAGGGATGCATAATGTTTTGATTGAGTATCCTGCCTCTATAACAGAGCACGAATTATTGGCTAAGATCGATGAATTGAACAATGATGATTCGATTCATGGCATTTTAGTCCAGCTTCCGCTTCCAGCCCATATCAACGAAACAAATCTAATTGAAGCAATTTCTCCAGAAAAAGATGTAGATGGCTTCCATCCCCTTAACATCGGCCGGATGATGACGGGGCAGGACGCATTTTTGCCATGTACTCCAAACGGAGTCATGGTGATGCTGGAGGAAATAGGACTTGACCTTGCAGGGAAGCATGTAGTTGTTGTCGGCAGAAGCAATATTGTAGGTAAGCCGGCAGGTCAGTTATTTTTAAAGGAAAATGCGACAGTTACATATTGCCATTCGAAAACGAAGGATCTTGTGGAGCATACAAAAAAAGCTGATATTGTCGTTTCCGCGGTTGGTAAAGCAGGCTTGATCACAGCCGATCATATAAAGTCAGGAGCAGTCGTAATTGATGTCGGCATGAACCGGGATGAGCAAGGAAAGCTTTGCGGGGACGTGGCCTACGCAGAGGTCAAGGAGAAGGCAGGGTATATTACTCCTGTTCCTGGCGGTGTAGGACCAATGACGATCGCCATGTTGATGTACAATACATTAAAATCTGCAAAAAATCACCTGAATAACCTTCAAAATTCAAATATCTAAGGTGTGATACTGTCTATATCTGTTATAGTTGGAAGCTCTAAGTTCGCTATTGTTAAGTGACGAATCGAGATTCTAAATTTATAATAGGTATGGGCAGTTTTTTATTAGGTTTTTTCAGTAATAGATGTTCTGTAGCAACTAGACCTGAACACAATATAACATGATGCATTATATGTTTAGCTAAAGGAGTATTCTATGGATAATCAGCGTTATCTCACCGTCAACGCTTTAACCAAATACATAAAAAGAAAATTTGATGCAGATCCGCATCTTCAGGATGTTTTCATAAAAGGAGAAATCTCGAACTTTAAGCGCCATTCGAGCGGACATATGTATTTCACGCTCAAGGATGAAAAGGCGAGAATCCTTGCAGTGATGTTCTCCAGTGCAAATCGTAACATGAAATTCAAGCCTGAAAATGGAATGAAGGTATTGGTTCGTGGAGAAATATCTGTCTATGAAGGCAGTGGTCAATATCAGGTATACATAAAAGAAATGAAAACCGATGGCGTAGGCGATTTATTCGTTGCCTACGAACAGTTAAAGAAGAGGCTTGAGCAAGAGGGGCTTTTTTCTCCGCAATACAAGATGCCAATTCCTAAATATCCTAAAGCAGTAGGTATCGTTACTTCGCCAACAGGTGCTGCCATAAGAGATGTTTTAACCACAATAAAAAGAAGATACCCTATCACAAAGGTTCTGATTTATCCCGCCTTGGTACAAGGGGAGCAGGGGGCGCCATCAATCGTAAAGGCTATCGAAAAAGCCAATGAAAGAAATGATGTCGATGTACTGATCATTGGCCGTGGCGGTGGATCCATTGAGGAATTGTGGGCTTTTAATGAAGAGGCGGTTGCCCGTGCCATTTTTGCTTCAAAAATACCGATTATATCGGCAGTAGGGCATGAAACAGATTTTACGATAGCAGACTTCGTTGCCGATATGAGAGCACCCACTCCTACAGGGGCTGCAGAGCTGGCAGTACCCCATATCCAGGAGCTGCTTGAACGCGTAATGAATCGGGATACGAGGCTTCTCAGGGCAATGAGGGAAAAGATTTTCTTTCAGCAGGAGCGCTATCAGCGGCTGATTCGCTCTTATGCGTTCCGCTATCCGAGGAAATTATATGAGCAAAAGCTTGAGCAAGTGGACAAGCTGACGGAATCCCTAACCCGTGGAGCAAAAAAGCTCTACTCTTTTAAACTTGAAGAACAAATTGGGCTTAGGAAAAGGCTGGATCGAAGCCACCCCGAGGAATTGAAGAAAATCTCGGCAGATAAACATCAGAGGGTAACAAGGGCATTGAGCAGAGCGATGGCTGCAGTTATTTCTGAAAAGAGAAAAGAGTTTAATGGAGTGATTTCAACCCTCGAAGCTTTAAGTCCGCTGAAAATCATGGATAGAGGATACAGTCTTGCCTATACTGAGGATGGTAAACTAATTAAAAAAGTCGCCCAGGTAAAACCGGAGCGAAAAATATATGTAAAGCTTTCGGATGGCAGCTTTAAATGTGTCGTAACCGATATTGAGGAGAGTGCTAATGATGACAGAAGATAAAAAATTAACCTTTGAACAGGCTATGGAACAATTGGAAAGCATCGTTGAGAAGCTGGAAGAGGGAGATGTTCCCCTCGAAGAAGCAATTTCTTTTTATAAAGAAGGAATGGAGCTTTCGAAGCTATGCCATGATAAGCTAAAGAATGTAGAATCACAACTTGCAGAGATCATTACAGAAGATGGACGGACTGAAGGTTTCTCCATAAATGAGGAGGAATAGCATTGCATCCTGTTTCACTGGAATCATTCACAAAAAAATATAAAGCTTTAGTTGAAACTCGGCTTAGGGAAACTATAGGGACACTTGAAGCGCCAGAAAACCTTACAAAAGCCATGCTTTATTCACTTGAAGCTGGCGGTAAAAGAATTCGCCCTCTATTGCTTTTCGCGGTGATTGACGCTTTCGGCAAAGATCCTGAACTGGGAGTGGACGCAGCTGCAGCGATTGAAATGGTCCATACATACTCACTCATCCATGATGATCTTCCCAGCATGGATGATGATGATTTAAGAAGAGGAAAGCCGACTAACCATAAAGTTTTTGGTGAGGCAACAGCCATTCTTGCGGGTGATGCGTTATTGACAATGAGCTTTAATATGCTCGCTGATATCCCTGATGAATACGCTTCTGATAAAGTGAAATTGTCATTGATTAAAGGGTTGTCTAAGGCAGCGGGCGCTATCGGAATGGTAGGCGGCCAGGTTGCCGATATGGAAGGTGAAGATAAAGAACTGTCTCTTGAACAATTAGAGTATATCCATATCAATAAGACTGGCAGACTTTTGGAATATAGCATAATCGCCGGTGCTGACATTGCAGGAGCTACCGCTGAACAAAAGACTGTCTTGTCAAAGTTTTCCTATCACATTGGCCTGGCATTCCAAATCCGTGATGACATCCTCGATCTTGAAGGCAGTGAGGATTTGATAGGTAAACCAGTTGGAAGCGATACAGAAAACCATAAGAGCACTTACCCTGCGCTTCTCGGCCTTGCTGGTGCAAAAGATGCACTCGAAAACCATTTGCATAGCGCAAAAGAAGCCTTGGCAACGACCAAACTTGAAGTTGCGGTGCTTTTGGAGATTACTGATTTAATCGGGTTGCGAAACTATTAAGCCTCGGCTGTCGTTGAGAAGGCATGAACCATGTGCTATAATTGGCTGTTAGCACGATAGTGTTAGCAGTTTTTTTTACATAATTTGTGGTTTAGCTTGAAAACCTTTCTTTACTTAATATATGTTATTACTAACAACTTTTTTGGAAAAACAGATAATCATATATCCGGATTATTAAGTCAGAAATGAAAGTGAGTGGTCCTTAATGGATCTTTTATCAATAAAAGACCCTTCCTTCTTGAAAAATCTTTCGAATAAGGAACTGGAAGAATTAAGCGGGGAGATTCGGCAGTTTTTGATTGAAAAGCTATCGGTTACTGGGGGACACATTGGCCCAAACCTTGGTGTAGTTGAACTTACAATTGCCCTCCATAAGTGTTTTGACAGTCCTAAGGATAAATTTCTTTGGGATGTCGGACATCAGTCATATGTCCATAAGATTTTGACAGGAAGGGCATGCCAATTCGATACGCTAAGACAATATAAGGGCTTGTGCGGTTTCCCGAAGATGATTGAAAGCGAGCATGATGTTTGGGAAACTGGCCATAGTTCTACATCCCTTTCTGCAGCAATGGGGATGGCGATTGCCAGAGATTTGAAAGGCGAAAATTCCCACATCGTTCCGATTATTGGGGATGGGGCCCTCACAGGCGGAATGGCTCTTGAAGCCCTCAACCATATCGGCCATGAAAAAAAGAAACTGATTGTCATCTTGAATGATAACGAAATGTCGATTGCTCCCAATGTAGGTGCCTTGCACAGTGTCCTTGGCCGTTTGAGGACTGCAGGTAAATATCATTGGGTAAAAGATGAGCTTGAGTTGCTCCTAAAGAAAGTGCCGGCAATTGGCGGACAACTCGCGGCAACTGCAGAGAGAATAAAAGACAGCCTAAAGTATTTATTTGTATCAGGAATCTTTTTTGAAGAATTAGGATTTACCTATCTTGGTCCGGTAGATGGCCATAATTATGAGGATTTATTTGAACACCTGGCTTATGCAAAAAAACAGGATGGCCCGGTATTGCTTCACGTGATCACGAAAAAAGGGAAGGGCTATAACCCTGCTGAAAACGATAAAATTGGCACCTGGCACGGAACAGGACCATACAAAATGGAAACCGGAGATTTTGTGAAGCCTGATTACGCTCCGCCTGCATGGAGCAAGCTTGTCAGTGAGACTGTGAGGAAGATTGCAAGAACGGATGACCGGGTTGTTGCTGTCACTCCTGCAATGCCGGTGGGTTCCAAACTAGAGGGCTTCGCAAGCGAGTTTCCTGACAGGATGATTGATGTTGGAATCGCAGAACAGCATGCAACAACATTTGCTGCCGGGCTTGCAACGCAAAATATGAAACCGTTCCTTGCCATTTATTCGACCTTCCTGCAGCGTGCCTATGACCAGGTCGTCCACGATATTTGCCGACAGAACCTTAATGTCTTTATCGGGATTGACCGCGCAGGCCTTGTAGGGGCTGATGGAGAGACACATCAGGGAGTATTTGATATTGCGTTCTTAAGACATCTTCCTAATATGGTGTTAATGATGCCTAAGGATGAAAATGAAGGACAACATATGGTATATACGGCTATGAAATATGATGATGGCCCAATTGCAATGAGATATCCGCGCGGCAATGGACTGGGAGTTCCTATGGACGATGAATTAAAGGAGATTCCAATCGGAACATGGGAAATTCTCCGTGAGGGTGAGGATGCAGCAATCCTGACCTTCGGAACGACGATTCCAATGGCACTTACAGCAGCTGAGATTCTTGCTAAGCAGGGTATCTCAGTAAGGGTCATCAATTCAAGGTTCATCAAACCACTGGACGAAAAAATGCTTACTGGTATCTTAAATGAAGATTTACCGATTTTAACAATTGAAGAGGCAGTCCTTCAGGGAGGATTTGGAAGCTTCATTCTTGAAACAGCCCAGGAACTTGGCTACCACAAAGCTGAAATTGACCGTATGGGAATACCAGATCAATTCATTGAACACGGAAGTGTTGATAAATTGTTAAAGGAAATTGGAATGACAAAAGACGATGTTGTCTTGCGGATCCAAAAGCTTGCAAGACAAAAACAAAAAAGGGCGTAACAAATGAAAATCAAAAAAGAACGATTAGATGTGCTGCTCGTGGAGCGTGGTCTTGCTGAAACAAGAGAAAAGGCGAAACGGACAATCATGGCAGGGCTTGTCTACTCCAATGAAAACCGGCTGGACAAGCCAGGAGAAAAGGTAAATAGTGATATTCCACTAACAGTAAAGGGTAATGTCCTTCCATATGTAAGCAGAGGCGGCTTGAAGCTTGAGAAAGCATTAAAGGTTTTTGACCTGGAAGTTAAAGGCAAAATTCTGCTTGATATCGGAGCTTCTACTGGCGGATTTACGGATTGCGCCCTGCAGAATGGAGCAGAAATGTCCTATGCCCTGGATGTTGGCTATAATCAGCTCGCTTGGAAACTGCGACAGGACGAGCGGGTGGAAGTGATGGAGCGTACCAATTTCCGCTACGTGAAACCTGAAGACCTGACAAAGGGTCTCCCGGACTTTGCCAGCATTGACGTATCCTTTATCTCGTTGCGGCTGATTCTACCTGTACTGAAGACCTTATTGGTGTCAGGGAGCGATATCGTCGCTCTCGTTAAACCACAGTTTGAAGCAGGTCGAGAACAAGTCGGCAAAAAGGGGATTGTCCGCGACAGGAAAGTCCATATAGAAGTAATCGAGAGGATCATTGCCTTTGCACTAAGTGAAGGCTATGACGTCTTCGATCTTTCATTTTCACCGATTACAGGCGGGGATGGGAACATTGAGTTTCTCCTTCATCTTCAGTGGAACGGTAAGCTTGGAGAGAAGGGTGAGCTGAGGTTGAAATCAACATCTGATGAAGTTGTAGCTGAGGCACATAATGAATTGAAATCAAAACAAACTAGTGAAGAAGAATAGGCAAATAGCCTGTTCTTCTTTTGCTTTTGGCTCTGTTAAACAAGGCTGTTGATTTTCGTTCCAGGCGCTTCGCTTTCCGCGGGGCTGGCGCTGAGCCTCCTCGTCGCTTCGCTCCTGCGGGGTCTCACCTGTCCAGCTAAGCCCGCAGGACATTGAATAGCTCCCTCGAATCTGCCCACGC
>NZ_JBALSS010000019.1:0-30461 GCF_036967045.1 Bacillus sp. JJ1609
TTTAGTTTTCAAAGAACAAATGAATTGGAGCGGGTGATGGGAATCGAACCCACTACATCAGCTTGGAAGGCTGAGGTTTTACCAGTAAACTACACCCGCATATGAAATTGAATTCTGAATGGTCGGGAAGACAGGATTCGAACCTGCGACCCCTTGGTCCCAAACCAAGTGCTCTACCAAGCTGAGCTACTCCCCGATATTAAGAAGAAAAAATAATGGCGCGCCCGAAAGGAGTCGAACCCATAACCTTCTGATCCGTAGTCAGACGCTCTATCCAATTGAGCTACGGGCGCATATGTTTTTTATAGCAACTTTTATATATTACCACATCCACAATAGGATGTCAACGACTTTTTGGTGCGGCCGAGAGGACTTGAACCTCCACGGGGTTGCCCCCACTAGGCCCTCAACCTAGCGCGTCTGCCATTCCGCCACGACCGCAAATAGATGACAGGATAATATCATAACCAATTTCAACTTATTAATCAACAGGTAATTAATGGTGCGGGTGAAGGGAGTCGAACCCCCACGCCTTGCGGCGCCAGATCCTAAGTCTGGTGCGTCTGCCAATTCCGCCACACCCGCATTATTGAAATGTAAGTTATTTTGCTGACGCAAAAAACTTTGGTGAGCCATGAAGGACTCGAACCTTCGACCCTCTGATTAAAAGTCAGATGCTCTACCGACTGAGCTAATGGCTCAAAAATGGCTGGGCTAGCTGGATTCGAACCAACGCATGACGGAGTCAAAGTCCGTTGCCTTACCGCTTGGCTATAGCCCAATAAAATGGCGGTCCCGACCGGGATCGAACCGGCGATCTCCTGCGTGACAGGCAGGCATGTTAACCGCTACACCACGGGACCAGTATTTATTTGAAGTATTGAAAGTAGATGGTGACCCCTACGGGATTCGAACCCGTGTTACCGCCGTGAAAGGGCGGTGTCTTAACCGCTTGACCAAGGGGCCATTAATAAAAGTGTTCTGGCGGAGAAGGAGGGATTTGAACCCTCGCGCCGGTTACCCGACCTACACCCTTAGCAGGGGCGCCTCTTCAGCCTCTTGAGTACTTCCCCATACCATAGAATTAATGGCTCCGCAGGTAGGATTCGAACCTACGACCGCTCGGTTAACAGCCGAGTGCTCTACCACTGAGCTACTGCGGAATAATATTAATTGTCTTCTTAAAACCTCTTCAGAAGACTGTGTCGTTGTCTTGTCGACTCTTACTATTATAGGTAGGTGCCTAATAAAAGTCAAGCGGGTTTTTAAAAGTTTTTCATTTGTTTTTTTCTCATTGCAAAAACGCTATTCTAGCAACATTTCTTTCACCTTTACCAGCTTCCCTTTACACTTTCCGCACACATATCTTGCAGTATTTATTGATCGTTTTCGGTGATACTCCATTTTACATTTGCTGCATTGATAAATAAGAATTCTTTGTTGTGACTTTTTTTTCTTTTCCTCAGGAAGCATGGAGCAAAATCGCGGAGCCCCGACTTGTTTCATGAGGTCTCTGAAATCTTTATCACGATGCTTGTAGCCCTTTCCCTCTAAATGAAGATGGTAATGGCATAATTCATGCTTAATGATTCCGATCAATTCCTGTTCGCCTAATTGCTCGAAGTACTTTCTGTTGATTTCAATGTTATGGCTTCGCAGCATATAGCGTCCGCCGGTTGTACGGAGTCTCGGATTAAAGAATGCTCTGTGCCTGAATGGCTTATGGAATTGCTCTGCTGATATTTTAACAACTAGGTTGTGTAATTGCTGATCTGTCATCATATTAAAACGCCTGCCTTTTATAGAAACATGACAACCCATTATAGCATATATTAAGGATACCTTTTCTCGTATTATCTAAAGGAGGTATTGTTATGCCTGTCTGGTTCCAGAATCAAATGAAACGAGCCTTCTACGAAAAAAATCGATACCAAATTAAGCTGCTAAATCAATGCTGGTTTTTTTACAGGAATAAACAAGGCTATTAGGTTTTCAAGTCTTTTGCTTACAAGTGTTTGTCCCCATAACAAAAGACTGCAAGAAAAATCCTGCAGTCTTTTCATTTAAGCTTGCTCTGGCTTAAGCATTGTTAATGCTACTCGCCCTTTCTTCTGGTCAACACTGTCAACCCAGACTGTTACGATGTCCCCTACTGATACGATATCCAGTGGGTGTTTAACGAATCTATTGCTTAGCTTAGAGATGTGGACCAAACCATCCTGCTTAACGCCGATATCTACAAAAGCCCCGAAGTCTACTACGTTACGGACTGTTCCTTGTAACTCCATGCCCGTTTTTAAATCCTCAAGCTTAAGAACATCTTTCTTAAGAAGTGGAGTCGGCAGTTCATCACGAGGATCCCTTTCCGGTCTTACAAGAGCGTCGATGATGTCTTTGAGTGTCAGCTTGCCAATGCCAAGGTCGTTCGCAGTCTGATCGACATTGATTTTGGCTAATGCCTCTTTCAACGCTGCACTTCCTAAATCATGCGTTTTAAAACCTAGACTGTCTAGCAGCTGCTTCACTTCTCCATAGCTTTCCGGGTGGATGCCAGTTCGGTCAAGCGGCTCTTTACCTTCGATCACTCTTAGGAAGCCGATTGCCTGCTCATATGTTTTGGAGCCAAGGCGAGGGATTTTTTTAAGCTGCGCTCTGCTTGTGAATTTCCCTTCTTCTTCACGCTTTTTAACAATGTTATTGGCTACTGTCTTTGAAAGACCTGAAACATATTGCAGTAAAGAAGATGACGCAGTATTTACATTAACCCCTACCTGGTTAACAGCTGTCTCGACCACAAATGTCAAAGATTCGGAGAGTTTCTTCTGACCGACATCATGCTGGTACTGTCCGACACCTACTGATTTAGGGTCGATTTTAACAAGTTCAGCCAGTGGATCCTGCAAACGGCGCGCGATTGAAACTGCGCTTCGTTCTTCTACCTGGTAGTTCGGGAATTCTTCACGCGCAAGGTCTGATGCCGAATATACACTCGCCCCTGCTTCATTGACAATCAGGTAATAAATTTCTGTATCTAATTCCTTCAGAATATCAGATACAAATTGTTCTGTTTCCCTGGAAGCTGTACCGTTGCCGATTGCCACCATTTCGACATTATAATCCTTCAGTACTTTTATGAATTTCTCGCGGGCTTCGGTGCTTTTCGAACTGGATGTATGCGGGTAAATAACACCGATTGATAAAACCTTCCCTGTTTCATCTACCGCAGCTAGCTTGCAGCCTGTCCTGAACGCTGGGTCTACCCCAAGGACAACTTTTCCTTTTAACGGCGGCTGAAGCAGCAACTTCCTCAGATTTTCAGAGAAGATGTGGATGGCTTGCTCTTCTGCTTTTTCCGTAAGTTCATTCCTGATTTCCCGCTCAATGGATGGCTGGATTAACCGCTTATAAGCATCCTCTATCGCTTCCATAATCGCAGATGTTGTAATAGCATGCTCTTTTTTTACCCATTTACGTTGAAGGTAGCTCATGATTAAATCCGTTTTGGGTTTAATCGAGACCCTTAACAGCTCCTCTTTCTCACCCCGATTAAGGGCAAGAATTCTGTGGGGCACGACCTTGTTTACCGGCTCTGAATATTCATAGTACATCTCATATACTTTTTTCTCATCAAGCTCTTCATTCTTGACCGCGGATTCTATAGAGCCGGATTTGAATGTTTCATTGCGGATCCACTTCCTGCTGTCAGCATCATCGGATACCATTTCTGCAATGATATCCTTTGCCCCAGCAATTGCTTCCTCGGCAGATGTTACCTCTTTTTCATCTGATAAAAATTCAAAAGCTTTTTGTTCGAGACTGCCGTTCACCGGGTACTCGAGCATCCATAATGCAAGTGGTTCTAAACCCTTCTCCTTCGCAACGGTTGCTTTCGTTCTACGCTTTTGTTTGTATGGACGGTATAAATCTTCAACTTCTTGAAGTTTGATTGCTTTTTCTATGCTAGCCCTGAGTTCATCCGTCAGCTTTTCCTGTTCATCAATCAGCCTGATGACTTCTTCTTTACGCTGCTCTAAGTTTTGTATGTATTGCCATCTTTCAACTATGTCACGAATTTGCACTTCATCAAGAGCGCCGGTCATTTCTTTTCGATAGCGGGCAATGAAAGGAACTGTATTCCCTTCATTAATAAGAGAAATAACACTCTGCACTTGTTTAGATGTTAATGATTGCTCTTTGGCAATGATATTTACGTATTGATCCTGCTTCTCCATCGTTTGATTCAAGAGACAATCCTCCATATCTTTATTGGATAAGGTATTCTCTTATCCCTTCTTATAGTGTACCAAAATTACTTATGTGTTTATAGGGAGTATGAGAATAGGTAAATGTTTGGGGCAAAATTCCCACCACTCGTTTTACAAAAGGCTGTATTCTTATAGCTTGTTGTTTTTATTGAATTGTTTGAAAGCAATACCTTGATAAATAAGTTGATTGGAACGGAGGGTACTCGACTCCTGTGGGTAGGGCTTTTTCATAATTCTTCCGCGGAAAACGAGTACCTGGAGTGGAAATCAACTTATTTAAAGCAACAAGGTTTACGAAAACAGCCCTATAAAAAACAAAAAGAAGCCCACCGGCTATAGTAGACTTCCCACAATAAAAGTTGCATCATCCATTGAGTTTTCATAATCGCTTTTTATTTGCTCTGCGATGGCTGCTACTGATCTGTAACCCTTCAATAAAGATTTTGCCCCGTGGATATCAAAACCATCTGAGTAGATCAGGAACTTTGATTCCGGTTCAAAAACGAATCTCTGGGTGTGAAATACTTGCGGCTTCCCTGACAAATATCCTGTGACAGGCAATGGATAGGTCAGCTTGCCGTTTGGTGAATAGAGGAAGAATCGGATATTCCCGACACAGCTGTAGACGAATTCGTTTGTATCGAAAAAAACCTTGAAAATCGATACAGCTGCTCCTCTTTTTTGCACCAATATATTGTTGCAGTATTTCATGAGAGTATCGACATCTTCATGATGGTGTTCCTCTACTACAGCCACAACCGCCGCAGAAGCTTCGTGGGCGTATTGCCCAGAACCTAACCCATCAGCTACTACACAGACAAAATAATCATCGGTGGCAGTATAGAAATAGCTGTCACCGCACTCTAATTTACCTTCTTTAATTGTCTGGTAAGCATAAAGTTCAATTTTGTCGTTGAACTGTTGGATCATGTAATATACTCCGAATTATTGTTTTCTGCATGAATTGCTTCTTGTAGCTTCTTGATGGCTCTTCTTTGAAGTCGTGATACATGCATTTGTGATATTCCCAGCTTGTCTCCTGCTTCCTTTTGGCTCAGGTTATCAAGGTAGGTATATTGGATAATTAACTTTTCTCTTTCACTTAGTACATGGAGTACCTTTTCGAGCACCATTCTTTGATTGATTTTTTCATAGCCTTCATCAATATTTCCGACGATATCTAACAGAGTGACAGTTCCTCCATCAGAATCAGCTTCGATGGAATGGTCGACGGATAATGCCTGATAGCTTTTGCCCATCTCCATAGCTTCCAAAATCTCTTCCTCAGAAACCTGAAGAACTTCCGCTATTTCGTCCACTCTTGGAGAGCGGTGCAGCTGTGTCGTCAAATCTTCGACAGTTGTCTTGATTTTCGGTCCAAGCTCTTTGATTCTGCGAGGTACATGGACACTCCATGTTTTATCTCGTAAAAACCTTTTGATTTCACCAATGATGGTCGGAACTGCAAATGCCTCGAAGCTTTTGCCAAATGTTTCATCATAACGGCGGATTGCGCCTAAAAGTCCGATCATTCCAACTTGGAATATGTCCTCATGGAACGACCTTCCTTTTGAATATTTACGGGCAATTGTTTCAACCAGATTTTGATAATGGAGAACTAACTCATTTTGGGCGTCGGCGTCCTCATGAAGCTGGTATGCTTTGATTAATTGATTAATCTCTTCTTTTGGACGTTGCTTAGGTTGAGATTGTCTCTGCATCTCTCTCCACCTGCTCTCCTTCTCGGTACTTGGTCATAAAGACCGTGACGCCCTCTTTGTGATGAATTCGAACCTCATCCATTAAGGTTTCGATCAGATACAGTCCCAAGCCTCCTTCACGAAGGAATTCTACAGAACTGTTTTGATCGTAAGGACCAAGCCCCTGGCGTGCTGAATGGAAATCAAAGCTTTGGCCGTTATCTGCAACCATTACTTCAAGTCGGTCTTCATATAATCCAAAACCGATGATCACTTCGCCGTTTTCGTTATTTTTATAAGCATGCTGTACAGCATTTGTGCAAGCTTCACTTGTTGCGATCTTCAAATCTTCTATCTCATCATATGAAAAACCCATACGGCTCGCAATTCCGGAAAGTGTTAAACGAATAACACCTACAAATTCCGGTTTTGCCGGGATTTTCATTTCTATATAGTCAAATGCTTGGTTCATTGCACTCCACCCTCAATCTGGCTGTTTATATCGATAATATCAGCCAAGCCGGTAATTTCGAAAAGTCTCTGCAAACGCTCGGATAAACCGACGATTTTGAACTCTCCGTTATGGGCTCGGACATTTTTAAATACTCCTACAAACACTCCCAGCCCAGTACTATCCATATAATTGACCTCAGAAAGATCAACAACCATTTTTACGCCCTCTTTTTCGGACAAAGGGAAGAGTTTTTCCCGTAGCTGTGGTGCTGTATACGCATCAATTTCACCATTAACCTTAACTGCTAACACAGATTCTGTATCTTTAACATCTATCGAAATATTCATAACTGACCCACCCTTTACAATTCAATTGCTCTTTAGATTTACCCGGTTCGGAACCGAATTAAACCTCTCTTTTTAAAATAATTAAGGTAAAATCATCACGCAATTGGAAATGCTGAAGTTTTTCGAGTTCCCTAAAGATATTATTGACAATTTCCTGAGCATTTAAGTGAATATATTTATTAATATATCCGATTAATGTTTCCTTTTCGATGAATCCCTCTTCCGTCCTGCACTCTGTAACTCCATCAGACATCAAGATCACCATATCCCCAGCATGAATCTCTTTTTCATACTGGATATATTTCGTCCGTTTGTCTACTCCAAGCAGCAAACCTCTTGCCGTGAGCTCTGTGAATTCCTTGGTCACAGAATCATAATAAAAACCAGGCTCGTGGCCGGCAGAAGCATAATAGAAGATATTATTGTCTGGATTAAACATTCCGTAAAACATCGTGATAAACATGCTTGGATCAACGTTCTGCTCAACTACCCTATTCAGGTTTTCGAGTATGCTGCTAGGGTCAAGACGATTTTCCGGCAGACTGTCCATTGCATACTTGATCATGGACATGCATAGTGCGGCCGGAATCCCTTTTCCAATAACATCCGCAATCGCAACACTTATATTATTGTTTTCATCTTGGACAAAATGGAAATAGTCACCATTCATATGCTTAGCAGGTACGCTGATCGCACCAATATCGAGACCTGGAACTGTAGGGATTTTTGTCCCCAGCAGTGTTTGCTGCACATTAGCGGCAATTTCCATTTCTGATCTTAACTCCTCCTGCTGGTGCCTCAAGCTTTGATGTTCTCTGTAAGCAATACCATAGCCGATCATGACCTCAAGGAGAATGTCAAAGGAATGCATGATATCTTCTGGAAGTTCAGGATACATCTCAAGAAGCAAGCTTTTATGAAGGCTAATGATTTCTTCCGGTGCGATTTTGTGCTCAATCGACTTACGGCTGAATTTTTGACCTGCATACAATGCTTGTTCTGATTGCTCTTTAATATAATTGTCAAGAATATCCCGATACTTTGATTCCATCATTTCTCGGAATTCCATACTGTTTCCCCCTATCGGAGCCATTTAGATGCTCTTATCTGTGTTCCTTGTCCTGGAGTTGACTCAATATCGAATTCGTCCATGAGTCTCTTTACTCCTGGAAGGCCGGCTCCAAGTCCTCCTGATGTAGAAAAGCCATCTTCCATGACCTGGCGAATCTCTTTTATTCCTGGGCCGCTATCCACTGCATTGATTCGCAATCCCGCTTTTCCGCCGTCGTACAATTTATCGATGCAAATTTGCCCTTTGCCGGCGTATAAGTATATGTTTCTTGCCAATTCACTGATGGCGGTGGTGATTCTTGCCTGGTCAACTGTTCCAAAACCAAGCTCTTTCGCAACATTCCGGCCAAGCTGGCGCGCTGCTACGATGTCCCATTCGTTTATGATCGTAACGCAGGATTGGATGTCCATTCACCTATTCCCCCAATTCCTGTTGTAATTTCTCCAAACCTTTTTCTAAATCTAATGCAGTTAGGACATCATCAAGGCTGATCCCTAATTCAATTAGCGTTATGGCAACAGCAGGCTGGATTCCGGTAATGACAACAATAGCGCCCATAAGCTTGGACATATTGATTACATCCCCAAGCACTTTCGCAATAAACGAGTCAATGAAGTCTATTGATGTTAAATCAATGACCACGCCATTGGCGCTTGTTTCATGTATTTTATGGAGCAAATCCTCTTGGAATTGAAGAGCAGTCTGGTCATCAAGCTCCCATTGAATGGAGACTAATAGACAATCATTCAGCTTAAGGATAGGTATTCTCACTTTGCTCCCCCCATAGAAACAATTTTTTTATTTGTCAGCTCGAGAGCTGCTTCGATACCTTTTTTCAGGTTATTCTTAGTTGTAAACTGGTTTAAATCAATACCCAGATTCACGATCGTCTGTGCGATTTCAGGACGGATCCCTACGAGCATGCACTTAGCACCAATCAGCCTGACCGCTTCCGCCGCCTGGATAATATGATGGGCTACCATCGTATCGACAACTGGTACACCAGTAATATCAATGAGAACAACTTCGGAACGATGCTTGACAGCACCCTTCAGCAGGTTTTCCATAATTTGTTTTGCTCGTTCAGTATCGATTGTACCTACAAGCGGCATTACAGTTATCCCTTCGAAAACCGGAATTAATGGTGCTGAAAGCTCCTGAAGGGCAATTTTTTGCAAGGAAACTGTTCTTTCCCATGTAGATGAATACACGCTGACAATTTCATTATTCATGGGCGTTGCCCAACGGTCGAATTCGTAGATGACATCCATCTGGTTTTCCTTTGTTACGATCCCTTCCTTTTGCATTCCTTCAAAAACAATTAAGTTAAAAGTATGGAGACCCTTGGTCACGAATGTCAAAGGCCAGCCAAGCCTGACGACCTTTTCAGCAAAATCCGTCAGTTTATTATGATATTCTTCATTCGAACCTTTAAAATTCGAAATGATCAAGTCGATGAATTCTTTGCTAGTGGCATTAAAAACCCGGTCTGATACAAGGCGTACCACTCGTTCATCGGCCTCTTCCTTTGTTCTATTTATCCACTCATCCAAAATCTCCTGCTTATGAGACTGAATGTAATTTGAAATTGTATTGTTCATTCCATCCTCCCCATTCTATCACACAAAAATTTTATAATACCCTCTTCCGTCCAAATGTAAACCAATCTTAAAAATGTAAAAAATTATTCATAAATTCAATGTTTATATATCTCCATTTAATGATAACAGTTTCCGTTCGTCAAATAAAATCAACTTGTCGACAATGCTTTAGGCGTAAACTTGTCACCATTTGACATAATCTGTGCGAAAGCGATATTTGTAAGAAAAAACCCAAATGAGAACGGTTTCCTTACAGAGGCAACCAGAAGTATAAAGTGTATTAAAAAAAACGCCTCATACATGCTGCACAATGGACAAAAGTTATTCTTACTATTCCTTATTGTAGAGCTTAATATTTTACCGGATTAAATTTACTGTTTAATCTTCACCGAACGACCGCACTTTCAAACATTAACGCGACGGGGGTCTGACCCCCATCACGTTAATGCGTTAATTACCTGGGGTCTGACCCCCGCTGCTTTAATGCGTTAATTTGTACATATTTAACAGAGCGAACGAAAAAAGCATAAAAAAAGAGGCAAGTTTTAGCTTGCCTCCACACAGAACACATCCGTTTTATTTTTTTCGTTATGTAAAGGACCTGGAGTCCAGGCCTAATGCTTGCAGTTACAAAAAAACGCTCTTACTAAGAGCGTACTTTAAATTAAAATTCAATAAGACCTAAACTTACCTGAAGGGCTTCATCCACTTTTTCCATCATTTCGTCATCGAGATGGGTAATTTTATCGGTTAGGCGCTGTTTGTCGATTGTGCGAATTTGTTCCAATAATATAACCGAGTCTCGTTCAAAACCGTACCGCTTCGCATCAATTTCAACATGAGTTGGAAGCTTTGCTTTTTGGATTTGAGCTGTGATCGCTGCGATAATGACTGTGGGACTAAACCGATTCCCGATGTCGTTTTGGATGACCAGTACAGGGCGTACTCCGCCTTGCTCTGAACCAACAACTGGGGATAGGTCCGCAAAATAGACGTCACCACGTTTGACAATCAAGGGATTATCCTCCGCTGACTAGACGTTCAACTGTGTGTTCTGCCTCGTATTCTGCTTGAAATGCCTCAGAAGCAATGGTGAGATTAATTTTGGCCATTTCCATATAGCCTCGTCTCATGGATTCACGAATTTGTCTCTTTTTCTTCTCACGCAAATACATTTTTGTAGCCTGATAAATAAATTCGCTGCGGTTTACGTTCTCCTGCTTAACAAATCCATCTAGTTCACTTAATAGATGCTGCGGTAACTTTACCAAAATCTCAGTTGTTGCGCTGGATTCAGACACAAACATACACCTCCACCATCATCACTACATACCGTTATTAAATTCTTTATCTCTCTACCATTTCTAATATTATCACTATTTATCCCAGATGCAAAGGCTATTCAACAATTCTTCTGTATTATCCGCCAAAAAAATAAGGTTTTATGCATCGTTTTAAGCGAAAAAAATAGGTTTGTTAATATTTGGATAATAATAACCACTTTCTTAAGCGTTGCATCCCTTTAAAGCAGAGAATTGTTTAAATCCACTATTTTTCCTTCCTGTTTGTAAATCCTCGGTACACGTGAAGATATGATGCAGGGAACTTCATAATTGATTGTTTCCAGCCTTTTCGCAATTTCATTGATGGAAATCATCTCTTCCCCTTGCATTCCGATCAGGGTGGCAATCGTACCTACAGGAACCTCATTAGGGAGCATGACCATGCACTGATCCATACAAATGCGCCCGATAATCGGAGATCGTTTACCATTTATCAATACTTCCTGTCCCTGAAGCCTGCGAATCCAGCCGTCAGCATAACCTATCGGCAGTGTTCCGACCCAAATATCTTCTGCCGCTTCATAGGTTGCCCCGTAACTTACCTTCTGGCCCTTTTCAAGCTTCTTCACATGCACAAGCCGGGAATGGAGGGTAAACGCTTCATTTAATCGAACTGGCAGCTCCGGTTCAATCTCCAACGAAGGAGTTAATCCATACATAGCGATACCGACCCTGACTGCATTGAATTGTGCATCTGCATGCATGAGGGCAGCTGCGCTATTGCTGCTGTGTACACATGGAGGGAGCTCATCTAGCGTCGCGAGCAATTCTTTAAAAAGGCTGAGCTGCTCCTTAAAGTACGTTTCATCAAGTTCATCAGCTGTTGCAAAATGCGTATATACTCCATGAAGCTCGAGCCGCGGATCTTCCTGGATCGACTTTTCAATCGATTTCAGTTCTTCTGCTGACCGTATTCCAATCCGACCCATACCTGTATCTATTTTTATATGAAGAGAAATGGAAGCATCGCCTTTAAGAACCTCGCGTGCTTTTGCCAGCCATTCCTCCTGAAAAACAGTTAGAATGACGTCTTCCTCCGCAGCAATATTAACGTCCTCTGGCCGGCTTGCGCCGAGCACAAGGACTGGTGCCGTTATCCCCTTTTTCCTTAATGCAAGTGCCTCGTCCATAAAAGCAACTGCCAGCATGGATGCTCCCGCTTCCAACGCAGCTTCTGCTGTTTGTAAATCCCCATGGCCATATGCGTTCGCCTTCACTACCGCGATAAAATCAACCTCTTCAGGCAGGTGACCTTTAATCGCCTTCACGTTTTCTTTAATATGATCCAAATCCACCTCTGCCCATGTATCACGGTAAAAAAATCCTTGCTCCTCCACCGAAACTCCACTTCCTTCAGACCGAACATTTTATTTATTTTACCATTATCGAATTCCATCGGTTCAATGTCAAATGGTTAATATAGTTTGTGGAGAAAGACCTTTATTTTCATAAAATTCAATCGGTGTAGTCCAATTCCCTTACATTTTCCTACTTTAATACTTAAGGAATGGTTCAGCAGACAGCAGGAGTTAAGATATTCCGGAATCCCATGCATTTATTCCGAAAAAATCTCGTTTATTCCGAAAACCATCTCGTTTATTCCGAAAAAAATGAATATATTCCGAAAAACCTGTATCACCCAAATAAAAAACAGGCTCAGGTTGCTCTGAGCCTGTCATTCGCAATCTTATTTTTCCATGTCGGCAACCACTGATTTTGCTACCATTTCTAATTCTTCTGGTGACAAGTCGGCAGAAGCCAGCATATAGTCTACTCCAAGGTGTGTCCATGAAATCGATGTTTCAGTCATGGCGCCGATTGTAAAGCCTAGGTCAACTGGCTGGCCAGTCACGTTGATTGGAGAAGACATTGCCGGCATTGCGTCAGCTTTCTCCTGGATCAAGGTGAAGGACTTGTCGCCGTCGTATGTTAAGACGACTCGCTTGCCATCCTCAGTTGTGATTTCCTTTTCATCCACTAATGTGACGCCAGGAATTTCAGCCATTGGATACTTGACAGTGAATGCCTTGTCATTGACATCTGCCATAACTGGCACTTCAAGCTGTACACGTGTCATGTTTTTCTTCATGTCGAATGCGTCTTTATCGAAGCTTGCGTCGAATTTAACCTCTGAAAATTCCACCGTAACAAGTGAATTGCGGTCAGGATCCATTACCTTCACGCTTACCGGAGACAGATTCTTTTTATTCAGCTTGATTTCCTGGATCGGAAGCATCTTATTGTTTTGGTACCTTGTTTTCGTTTCAAAAACATAATGGTTCTTTGTTGCTGAGAACTTCGCTTGTTTGTCCTCGAGGATATCTGTGATTAAAGATTCGTATAAGTACGCCTGGCTGCTGTTTTTTGGCCAGTCGCTCTGGAATCGGAAGCTTTTGTTCAGCGCAGGTGTCAAAACAAAAACTCCTTCTTCATTGCGAAGAATCATCTGGCTTTGGTCTTTTTGGGCATTCTTCAGATTCACACGGTAAAATGACGGATCCTTATGCCAGATTTCTACTTCATACACCTGAGGCTCCGTACCCATCTGCAATGTCATTTTTGCCTTAGCCTTGTAACTCTTTAAATCATTGAGCGTTCCATCCAACTCCTTAACCACAGATTCCTGTGATTTTGTACCGCAGGCAGCCAGAGCAAAAATAACCATGAGCCCGGCGAGAAGCAGCAACAACCTTTTCTTCATTCTTCCAACCCCTTTTAGTCTCATTTAAACGTGTAAAGGGAAAGAAAGGACAGGAATAAGACACTGACTGCAGATTGCCTGAGTTGTCTCTTTGCAGCCATGTTCCCGCCGCCTAGCCTTGTCTCCCTTACTGCATTATGAATATATGAGACAACCTGGGTGAATATGACCAAGCGATGACAAGCTTTTAAATTTTTTCGATGATGACCTGCGCAATCGCATACTGCTCACTATGGGATATTGAAAGGTGAACGCCATCCTTCATTGGCTTCGTCACGGTTGGACGGCCATGGAGATCCGCTTCGATTTCAATATCCAGGAAGGATAATTCTTTTCCGATGCCCGTCCCTTTTGCTTTTGAAAATGCTTCTTTCGCAGCCCAGCGGCCAGCAAGAAACTCTACTCTTCTTCGCTCATTATATGTACTGTAAATGGTCTTTTCCTTTTCCGTAAGCACCCTGTCAGGAAAACGCGGCTGGGATTCAATCAGCTTCCTGATCCGGCCTATTTCAATAATGTCAACGCCCGTTCCTATGATCATTTTTCTTGCTCCTTCTAAAAAAGATACATTCCGCATAAAAAATATTGTACAACTATCTGAGATTAAGGCTATGCTTTTATATATTAGTACCCAGGAGGTTTGGCATGTTTACGAGAACCGAAAGCTTTCGTGATTTCGTCAGGTTTTACCCAATTGTTACATTGATTATCTCTATCCACATCTTATTATATTTGGCGACTACAATACCACTCTTCCCAAGCAGATACATGTTCGAGCTGCTTTCAGGCGTAAATTTGTACATTGTAAATGGTGAATACTGGCGGCTGGTCACCCCGATTTTCATGCACGCCGGCTTTGCCCATATGCTGTTTAACAGCTTTTCGCTCGTCCTATTCGGGCCGGCCCTTGAACAATTGCTTGGAAGAACTAAATTCACCCTGCTTTATTTAGCTACAGGAATCGCCGCAAACATCGCCACACTATCACTCGAGCCATTAACGTATACACATGTGGGTTCCAGCGGAGCAATCTTTGGGTTGTTCGGTTTCTATATCGCGATTATCGTTTTCCGCAAAGCCATGCTATCCAGGGAAAACTCCCAGACGATCATGACCATTGCCGTTATTGGAATTGTGATGACCTTCGTCCAATCAAACATTAACATTACAGCCCATATTTTCGGACTGATTGCCGGATTCCTGATCGGCGCTACTATCTTTAATAAACGTATGACGTGAAAAAGCGCCGGATTGGCGCTTTTACTTTTTATTCTGCAGTTTCATGCGAATACCAATGATAAATCATATCAGCATCCTTTTTCTCAAGGTCGATTACCTTGCCCCCCGATCCGCCATGGCCTGATTTTACGATGGCTTCGACGGTTGCCAGCTTCTTTTTTCGCTGGAAAAAGCTTTCTTTGACGCTAAAGGACTGGACTTTATTTTTTTTCATAAAAACGGTGCTCTTTACAATATTCCGGTAGCGGAATGTCAGCATGCCGTTGTCCACGCTCCAGCCGGCATCCTTAAAATTCAAGAGTGACCACAGTCCAGAAACAACAAGCAGAACCAGCGCT
Organism: Bacillus sp. JJ1609; assembly: GCF_036967045.1. Classification (NCBI taxonomy): domain Bacteria; kingdom Bacillati; phylum Bacillota; class Bacilli; order Caryophanales; family Bacillaceae; genus Bacillus; species Bacillus sp. JJ1609. Next base: position 15,061 of record NZ_JBALSS010000019.1, read on the forward strand.
GCATATCCCCATGGCCTGAAAAACCAAATGGCCGCAAGGATGACAGGAAGGATGACGATCCAGCCTTTTAATAAGTATCTAAAATACGCTCGTGAAGGCGCAGGCGTCAGCATATTCCGAAACTGGTAATCCGTCAAGTACGGTTCGAGCAAATCCGGTATCCGGCTTTTTTTTACAATCGGAAGAATGATAACCTTTGAGCTTTCATGATCAAGGGCAGAGCCCCCGGCACTTTCAATGTAGGCCGAGGCATAGCCAAGCGGCTGCCTGATCAGGTTTTCACTGATCCGGACTGCCTGGATGCGATTCAAAGGAATTGTAAATTGCCGCTTCTCCAGCAGCCCCCTAGTAATCACGAGGTCATTATCCACTTTCCTTACGGTAAAATTCGCGTATTTCAGCATCGTGCCAAAAAGAGCGATGATCCAAGCCAGCAAAAATCCTGCAAAGACAACGAAACTGACAAATATGAATCCGCTTTGAACGAAAGTTTCCACACCATCAAAAATTTGTTCATAAGGGATGAATTCTTCGAACTGAAAAACAAATGCCATTACAGCTGAAATGACGACACCGACTCCCCCAGAAGTCGAAGAGAGCATCAGCAATTCTTTTATCGAGATTTTATAAAGAACGTCCTCACTAGCTTCCTGTTCGTGTTCGTCCAGATCCAGCCTGTCAGTCCTTTTGATTGAGACTAAATAATTATGTATTTCTTCCGCATCCTGCTTTGTGATCGCGGTCAGGACCGCCTCCCCATCCTGCAGTCCCATTCCACCTGATCCAGCTGTCTCAACCTTCACCTTCACAAGGCCGAACAGCCTCTGTAAGATACCCTCCGATAAATCAAGGCTCTGAATTCTTTCAAAAGGAATATAACGCTTTTTGCGCACGATCAACCCATATTCGATTCTAAGTTCCCCTTGCTCGATGCGATAGGTGAACCTGTACCATGTCAGAACCCCATACACGAATACAAGCACAACAGCAGCGATCGATCCGTAAAAATAAAACTGGTCCCAATTCGTCCCCCGGCTTCCGAATACCACAAATACCAGAAACGGGATAATCAATTCCTTCAGCTGACGGAGAGCAGTGACGACCGCAGCGACCGGGTGCAGCCTCTTCGGTTCAGACATCTTCATCCGCCACCCTTGCCAGCCTTGAAATGGAAGTCCTCAAGTTCTCTGCTTCCTCCATATCAAGCGCGGGTATTTCATGGACCGTCGCAGCCGTGGAAACGGTTACTGTTGATAACCGGTACTTCCTCAGCAGCGGACCTTGCTGGGTATCAACATGCTGTACCCTTATCATAGGAATTAATGTTTTCTTAATGATAAATACCCCGTACTGAAGTTCAATCTCCTGCTCCCTGACCTCATAACGCCAGCGTTTCCAGCGCAGGGTCGGCAATAAAAAAATGAATAAATAGCTATATAAAGCTGCCACCATGAAGGCAGCCCCAATAATCCAATAAGGCCAATCAAATAAAACAGTCAAAGTTATCAGACCGCCCGCTATAAGCCAGACCACCAAAGAATGGAGGCAAGCAGATATTTTCCAGACAGTCAAAGCCCGCTCGGAAATACGCCTCTGCGGTTCAGAAATCGTCATAAAGCAACCTCCTGCTTTTCCAATTAATAGCACCTTCCTAAGTATACAACATGAATACTTTGTTGGGCATTAATTTCAGGTGACAGGTGTGTTTCGGGATTTGAAGTCATTATACATCTACAGCTTATTGGGCTGGAAATAAATAAGGTATGCAGCTCCCAGTATCACGCCTCTGCCAGGCAGGAAATCGTCCTAAATGCGAGCAGAATACTTTTCGAAAATCGGAATTATTTTAACAGAAAACTGCTGCCATCAATCGCTTCTACATCTGGAATCTTCTTTAAATCCTCCGCCAGCTTGAATAAGGCGAGGTCTTTCTTTTTCGCTTCGATCATGCAATGGATTTCGGGGACCGTCCCCTTTATGCCGCGAAGGAAATCCATGAACATATCTACATCGACGTATTCAGCATGGGCCCTGAATTCTTTTTCGGATCTTGGGCTGGATATATGCATTTTCACAGGCAGCTTGGAATGCTCCCACGTTCCCACAATCCGCTCCCATTGCTCCTGCCAATTAATATCCTCATGATGCGCCAGGTGATGGTGGTAATCGAAAACAAGCGGGATGCCTAATTTTTCACAGAGATAAAGAGTGTCGTGAAGGGTAAAGGATGTATCGTCATTCTCAAGGATGATCATGTCCTGCAACCTTGTTGAGACAAGTCCCCAGTTATGTATGAACTGCTCAAGCGCCTTCTCCCTGTCATCATACACACCCCCCACATGAAGGACGCAGCGGTGCTCCGGATCAATTCCCATTCCCTTCAGCAAAGCATGATGCATTGCCAGCGTCTTCACCGAATTATTGAGCGTGTCTGTTTTGAGAGTATTCAGCAGCACAAAATGATCCGGATGGAAATCTACACGCATCGGATTCTTTTGTAAAAAATCCGCTATGTCCTGCAAAGGCTCTTTTAGCGCCCGCATGAATTTCCAATCTGAAAGCTCCTCGTGATTAGCAAGCGGAATCAGCCTCGAACTCAGCCTGAAAAAATGAATCTCATTTGCCTTACTGTGCCTCAAGAGGCGCAGGCAATTTTCTAAGTTTGAGACCGCAATCCTTTCAAGCTTATTGATCGCCGCTTCACGGTCCTTGATTGCCTGGAATTGTTTAAAGGTCATAGTCTGCGACGGGGAAGCGTTCTTCAGCTCCTCACTCATCGCTACATAACCAAGCCTCACAATCGTCATCGCCTGCACCTCACACGTTTTTTAACGGTAGTATGCCCAACTATGTGTTTGAATTTAAGTTTCGAGATTCCCAAGTAATTTTTCACTTCACGATTAAATTGGAAAAAATCATTAGTTTTTTCCAGTTCGCGGGATTAGACAAATTTTCGCGGAATTAACGGGAGCTTTCGCGGAATTAAAGCAGATTTTCGCGGAATACCTTCTGTGACTATGAATTCACACTTTGTAAAAAGTGTGAATTTTCTCTTTCCAAGTATTTTTACTCAAAATATCATAGGCATTGTCATAGTCTTTTTCATTGACCCATAAAAAAATCCCCGGTTTTATAAAAACCAGGGATTTTCATCATTTTATTTATCTTGGTGATCTAGATTTAAAGCCGCCGCCTTCTCTGCTGCCGCCGGAGCGCTTAGCGCCGCCAGATCTTGGCTTCAAAGGTGGCTTCTTGCGTCCGCCGCCGCCGCTGTTTGAATCGTATCTTCTGCGGTCTTGAGGTTTTTTGTTTCTGTTTGGAAGAGGCTTTTCCTCAGTCAGCTTGACAGGAGACATATCCGGCTCTTTTGTCAGCATTTTAAGCACTGAAGCAACAACAGTTGTTGCATCATGATTTCTTAACAATTCATCCGCTGCCTGACGGTAATACTGCAGGTTGTTGGCTTCGATTGTTGACATGATTTTTTCAATGACTGCTTTTTGCTGGCCTTCTAAAGCTTCATCCATTGTTGGAGCTTTCAGCTTTTCCATACGGCGCTTAGTTGTTCTTTCTACTACCTGAAGGTAAGATTGCTCTCTTGCCGTAACGAAAGTGATGGCCATACCTGTTTTTCCTGCACGTCCAGTACGTCCAATACGGTGAACGTAGCTCTCTGGATCTTGAGGAATATCAAAGTTGTATACGTGTGTAACGCCAGAAATATCCAAGCCACGAGCCGCTACATCCGTTGCAACAAGTACATCGATTGAACCTTCTTTGAACTTTCTTAATACTGACATACGCTTCGCCTGTGTAAGGTCTCCGTGGATTCCTTCTGCAGTATATCCGCGCAGGTTCAATGCTTCAGAAAGTTCATCTACACGGCGCTTTGTACGACCGAAGATGATAGACAATTCTGGAGATTGAATATCAAGAAGTCTTGTAAGGACATCAAATTTATTCTTTTCTTGAACTTCAACATAAAATTGCTCGATTGAAGGGACTGTCATTTCTTTTGCTTTTACGCGAACGATTTGAGGGTCCTTCATGAAACGCTCAGCAATCTTCTGGATTGGGCCAGGCATTGTAGCCGAGAACAACAATGTTTGTCGTGCGCCAGGGATTTTAGCCAAGATGTCTTCGATATCTTCGATAAAGCCCATGTTCAGCATTTCGTCTGCTTCATCAAGGATGACAGTTTCAACGTTGCTTAGGTCAATCGTCTTTCTGTTGATGTGGTCAAGAAGACGTCCTGGAGTTCCTACGATAATATGCGGACCTTTTTTCAACGCGCGAATCTGGCGGCTGATATCCTGTCCGCCGTAAATCGCAAGAACGCCTACTTTCTTGCCAGCACCGATTTTATATAATTCTTCAGAAACCTGGATTGCCAACTCACGAGTAGGGGCAATGATGATTCCCTGAATATTATGGTTTTCCTTTTTGATCTTTTCAACTAGAGGAATACCAAACGCTGCAGTCTTACCAGTACCCGTCTGTGCCTGGCCGATTACATCCTTATTTTCAAGGCTGATCGGAATCGTTTGCGCCTGAATAGGAGTTGCTTCCTCAAAACCCATATTCTTTACAGCTTTTAATGTTGCGGGGCTAATGCCCATGTCTTGGAACATTGTCAACTTTGCTCATTCTCCTTTATATTCACATTTACTATTGTCCAGTTTCGGCTCCTAGCCCCTCGAGTCGCTTGTCTAGTTTCGCCTCCTAGAAACTCCGAAACTTCAACTCCGCCGGCAGAAGCAAAAAGCGCTTCTTTGTCGGAGTCTCCAGTTTCTGCGTTTCTGGGCAGTCGGCTACACATTTCGGTTTCGGTCCTGCCAATGAAGTCAAAGAGCGACTTCACTGCTGGCCCTCCAGCGCTTGTCGAGGCTGTACAGTCGCCTACACTTTTCGTTTATTAAGTGGCTGTTTAAGTATGATCCAAACCATTTCTGATTCTGGTTAGTTTATTGTACCGTTAATGGCAAAATAGGTGCTAGCACCTTGGTTTTAAGCAGGGCTGAATCAGCATTGAAATTAGTACGCTGAAGCACAGAACCTGAAATATTAGCAAAAAAAGACATTCTCCAAACCCGGGAGTATGTCCGCTTAAAGGATTTTCTCAGATAGACACTCAATATTTATCATACCATCTTTAGGAAGGAAAAGCAATTTTTGTGGAACACCGCTTAACTGCTCATTCCCTTTCTTTGCCTGGAAGTCAAAAAATCGTACACTTCCTCGAAAAGCTGTTCCTTTTCATCACAGTGACAGATCAGATGTTTGGAGTTTTTATAAAAAATCAGCCGTTTTTGTGCTGACCCAATATTTTCATATAAATATTGGGCACTTTTTGGAGGAACGATGCCATCACTCTCTCCCTGTGCTATTAATGTTGGGACCTTTACATCATTGAGAATAGGCTTGATTGTGTTCACGAGCCTGCGAAACTGCAAGGTAGCGGTCATGGGTGTTTCTTTAATTTTTCGCTTATAACGCCGGAATAGTTCATTTTCTTTCAGTTTTCCTTTAACTGTATCCCACATCATTTCCCTCACGTCGACGGCGAGCTGCTTAGGGTTCACATAATAGGCAGCTGCGCTGAGCAGGACAAGTTTTTCTACTGGATATTTCGCTGCAAGATAGCTTGCGATCAATCCACCCATCGAAAAACCGACGACATACACGGTATCACATTCCTTCAGGAGCTCTTTCAGTTCATTTTCGGCATGGTCGATCCATTGATCATATGTGATGCCTTTTAAACTGAGCTCATTTCCGTGACCAGGAAGTGTGGGGACAGCTATTTTCCAATCCGTTCTTTCTTTTAACGACTTGGCAAGGGGCTCTACTTCAAACGGCGCCCCAGTAAATCCATGGATTAAAAGACAACCTATCATAACCAATCACCCATTAGTTTTTCTCGTATTTAATCTTTCCCCATTTTAAATCATTTAACCCTCAAAATCCTATTATAACGACTCTGTAAAATCACAAAAAGATGCCCTGTTCAGGACATCCTTTTGTGGTTATTTTTGCAGTGATTGTACAACCTCTTCAAGCTTCATTCCACGTGAAGCTTTAACAAGGACAATCGTCTCGTTTGTCACATGCTTTTTCAGTTCATCACTCAATGCTTGTTTTTCCTGGTACGCAAACACCTTTTCTTCGCCAAGCACTTCTTTCGCGCCCTTGGCAATCATTTCGCTGAGCTTGCCATATGTGAAAACGAAGTCGATTTTCTCCGCATCTAAGGATGTACCCACTTTATAATGGTACTCTTCCTCAAGCGGCCCAAGCTCGAGCATATCTCCAAGGACAAGAATCTTCCGGCTATAGCCAGTCAGGTTCGCAACCAGATCTATCGCAGCATTCATTGAAGTCGGGCTGGCATTGTAAGCATCATTGATGATCTTCTCGCCTTTTGCCCCTTCTGAGAGCTCCATCCTCATGTTCGTCAGCTTCAGTCCGGCAAACCCTTCATTCATTTTTTCAAAAGGAACCCCAAGGAACTCTGCCGCAAGCATCGCTGCAAGCGCATTTAGAATGTTATGGTTGCCGAGAACTGGCAACTCGAAAGTCTCATCGCCATGATTCGTTTTGAACCTATTTCCATTTCCCATCGGTTCGACACTGACAGGATAAAGGTCATTTTCAGAGCTTGATCCAAATGTCTTCAGATTGCCTGTTCCATTATAATTCTTGAGCCTTTCTTGAAGCAGCGGCTCGTCACCATTAAAAATAATCAAGCCATTATCACGCAGCCCGCTGATAATCTCAAGCTTCGCATCCGCAATCGCTTCCCTAGAACCTAGGTCAAGCAAATGGGATTCGCCAATATTTGTAATGATAACAGCGTCAGGACGGCCCATTTCTGTTAAAAATTCAATTTCCCCTTTGCTGCTCATGCCCATTTCAAGCACAGCAACCTCTGTATCTTCTCTAAGACGGAGAAGCGTCAGCGGCAGGCCAAGGTGGTTGTTGAAGTTGCCTTCCGTTTTCTGAACCTTGAAATTTAATGCCAGCAAATCCGCTGTCATATCCTTCGTCGTTGTTTTCCCGTTGCTGCCTGTAATCCCGACTACTTTGATATCGAGTGAATTGCGGTAGCTCCTTGCCAGCTCCTGCAAAGCCACTGTTGTATCTTCAACGATAATGATTGGCAAATCTTCAGGAGGATTCGGAACATCCTTTTGCCATAGTGCAGCTGAAGCTCCGCCATTTTTAATGACATCAACAACAAAATTATGCCCGTCCGTTCTTTCACCTTTAAAAGGGACAAACAAATTCCCTGATTCAATTTTTCTCGTATCGATTGAAACGCCTTTGACGATCACATCACCGAACCTGCTGACATCGTTCAACGCTCCGGCCATTTGAGCGATTTCTGATAATGTTTTTTGGATCATATTGATTTCCTCCCATTGACAGCAAAAATGAAGGAACACGGCCAAAGAAGCATAATGCTTCCGCTGGCCGTGTTTCCCCTCGATGTAAATTTATAAATGCTCTACCTTTTTTGTACATACACCCCACCACATTAACGCATCACTCCACCGGGGGTCAGACCCCCAGTCCTTTAACGCGGTACATTACCGGGGGTCTGACCCCCAGCGCTTTAACGTGTTAAAAGGTATATTTGATTTTTTGCTTTTCTGTGTGGCGTTCGATTGCCAGGTTTACTAATTTTTCGATCAGCTGCGGATACTCGACTCCTGTGTGCTTCCATAGCAGCGGGAACATGCTGAATGGAGTGAAGCCGGGCATTGTGTTGACTTCGTTGATCAGGAATTCCCCTTCTTTTGTAAGGAAAAAGTCTGCACGGACTAGTCCTGAGCAATCAAGCGCTTTGAACGCTGAAACGGCCATCTCTTTTATATCAGCATATTGCTGTTCAGTGATTTCAGCAGGGATGATCATCGCTGTATCGCCATCTTCGTATTTAGCCTTGTAATCATAGAAATCCTTCTTAGGAACGATTTCACCGACTACAGAGCATTCAGGCTCATCATTGCCCAATACGCCGATTTCGATTTCACGTGCAACAACACCCTGTTCAATGATGATTTTACGGTCAAATTGGAAAGCCTCTTTGAAAGCAGCTTCAAGCTCTTCTTTGTTTGAAGCCTTGCTGATTCCAACACTTGATCCAAGGTTTGCAGGCTTTACAAAGCACGGATAGCCAAGTCTTTCTTCAACAAGGCTGTAAACTTTTTCGTTATCCTTTTCCCATTCGCTGCGAAGAGAAGATACATAATCCACCTGAGGCAGTCCCGCCTGGGCAAAGATGTTTTTCATGAGTACTTTATCCATTCCAGCTGCCGATGCTAATACGCCATTACCGACATAAGGAAGGTTCAGTAATTCCAAGAGACCCTGTACCGTTCCATCCTCACCGTTCGGACCGTGAAGCAATGGGAAAATGACATCAAGGGACTTACTTGATTCCGCTCCGCCAGCCTGGAATAATGCTGGTGTAAATGAAGGGGATGGCAGGTTTGAAGCATCAGAAAACTCAAGAGCCTTCACATTTTCAGCCGGAGCGCTCAATTGAGGGCCCTTGACCCACTCTCCTTCCTCCGTTATGTATATAGGATAAATCTCGAATTTTTCAAAATCCAATGCCTTCGTCACAGCCAGCGCTGTTTGCATTGAAACTTTATGTTCAGCCGATTTGCCGCCATACAGCAGCCCGATTCTTGTCTTCATAAAAATTGACCTCCAATATGATTCACTTTTCAATTCAGATAACATCTATGTCGAGTGTCTTAGCCTAATTTCATCCCGATTAACCTATTGCGATCATCCGCCATTAAGGGATAACCTTTAAGGGGCACAGGTCCGGCCATGGCACTACCGCTTTTTATTTTACCACTTTATATTTTAAGAAAGTAAATGTTATCAATTTTTAATATTAGTTCCCCAGCTATACTATTTCCTCTTTTATTTGTATGAAACCTCAAGCTTAATTTAATACCTGTTTGCTTAGAAACAAAAGTACTTTTATTGCTCCATTTCTAGGAAAATAACCCAGTTTTCCTGTGTAAAATACCATATGAAGCAATTAATAATTCCGTGAATATTGATTTCTCGCCACAAGGATTAAATTTCGAGGCAGAACTTCATAAAGTTGAAAAGACAGTGTAGATGAAAAAATAAAACCCGCCAGCAGGCGAGTTCATCGAAATTATTTAACAATCATCACCGGTGCTTTTACTCGTTTTGCCACTTTATGGCTGACGCTGCCAAGGACCATTTCCTGAAGCCCGTTCAAGCCGCGGCTTCCGACCACTACGACATCAAATTCATTCTTGTTTGCATATTCAACAATTGCCGGACCTGGTTCGCCCAGTAATTTTTCCAGCTTGAAGTTCAAATCTTCGCTGTTAAACAGGCTTGTCACTGGCTGGAGTCTAAGTCTTCTTTTTTCCTCGACCACAGAACGATTTGGATTGTGGAGTATATCTTCCTTCGATGTCTGTCCATCGATGACGTAAACTACGGTGATTTCACTATCGCCGCTTAATTTTGCCAGTACTGCGGCTTTTTTTGCCGCCCGCACAGAATGGTCAGAACCATCTGCCGCAAGTAAAATCTTTTGAAACATCGATACTCTCCCCCTGCCTATGTATCTTATCTTATATATAAAAGAAAGCACGCTGAATAGTCAACGTGCTTTCCCAAAATTCATTAATGTCCGGAAAGCTTGGCACCTTCCTGTTTATGAACAGCAAGCTTGTCAATCAAGTGGGAGCTTGGCTCATTCAAGCCCTGCAAACGGACTACCGTACCGTTCTCCCTTAATTTCAGGACTATTTTATCGATTGCCGCAACGGCTGAATCATCCCATACATGTGCATGAGTGAGATCAATTACAACTTCTTTCGCTGTTTCTTTAAAATCAAAGGAAGCAATCAAGTCTGTTACGGAAGCAAAAAACACCTGACCTGTTATAAAATATGTGCGGCGTTCTGCAGCAATATCATAAGTGGAGTTGACTTTCACCTTGGAGATCTTCGCTACAAAGAAAATCGCACTCAGGATGATACCGGCAAAGACACCTTTTGAAAGATCGTGTGTGAATACCGTGGTAACAGTACTTGTCACCATTACAATGGAATCCGTAACCGGATTTTTTGCCAATCCTTTGATCGAGGACCAGTCAAAGGTACCAATTGACACCATAATCATCACTCCAACAAGTGCTGCCATCGGAATTCTGACGACAAGATCTCCTAAAACAATGATCAGGAACATCAGGAATGTACCAGCCACAAATGCAGACAGCCTGCCTCGTCCGCCAGACTTAACGTTAATCACAGACTGTCCAATCATCGCACAGCCTGCCATGCCGCCAAAGAATCCAGCAACAATATTCGCAATCCCCTGTCCGCGGCTTTCCTGATTCTTATTGCTTTCTGTATCTGTCATATCATCAACGATCGAAGCTGTCAGCAATGATTCCAGCAGACCTACCATTGCCAATGCTATTGAATACGGAAAAATAATTTTCAAAGTTTCAAAGTTAAATGGTACATTTGGGATGAAGAATGCTGGCAGTTCAGAGGTCAGTTTTCCCATATCCCCAACAGTCCTTACATCACTATTCGTCATTAGCGCAATGATTGTGATCACGATAATTGCAACGAGCGGTGATGGAACTGCCTTCGTTACTCGCGGAAAAAGATAGATAATCGCAAGAGCACCCGCTACCATGGCATACATGACCCATGTAGCATCGACAAATTGTTCAAGCTGTGCCATAAAAATAAGGATGGCCAGGGCATTCACAAAACCGATCATGACAGATCGCGGAATGAATTTCGTAAACCTTGCCAGCTTGAAGACACCAAACAGGATTTGCAATAGCCCAGTCAGGATGGTCGCAGCAAATAAGTATTGAAGGCCATGATCTTTTACCAGCGTGACCATGACAAGAGCCATCGCTCCTGTTGCTGCAGAAATCATGCCAGGACGGCCGCCGACAAACGCAATTGTCACGGCAATCGCAAATGAAGCGTAAAGACCGACCATCGGATCAACACCAGCAATGATCGAAAAAGCAATTGCTTCAGGAATCAAGGCGAGCGCGACAACAATACCTGAAAGAATATCGCCTTTAATATTGCCAAACCATTGCTTTTTAATTGTATTCGTATTCAAATAAACACCCCTTATTATTATTTGTGGCTTCCTACTCTCAAGCAAGCCCGGTCCGATAAAAACAAGAGATATCATAACATAATAAGGGATATAGACAACCAACATGTAAGCGTTATATTTCCTATTTATCTTCTTTTTTCTTCACTTTTCAACATCATTCATATTCAAACGTTAAAAATAATTTCACTAACTGGAATCCGATTCCATAAAAAAATCCCTGCGTAACAACAGGGATTCATTCCTTATCCAATTGGCGTACAAATCTCAATATAATGCCCATCAGGATCAGCTGCATAGGCAACTACTTGGCCCCATGGCTTTTCGGTTGGCTCCAATAAAATCGGAACGCCAGCCTCGCGTAATTTTTCTACCGCACCTGTTACATCCTCGGTCACAAAACCAAGTTCAAAGGTCTGTTCCTTCCTTTGGCCGTCCGGAATAGGAAGCTTTGTGATTTCCCTTCCGCTTTCTCTCGTGTTCATGGAAAGGACGGTATTGCCTGTTTCATATTCGATATAAGTGCCAAATTCATTGCGAAGCCTCAAGCCAAGCAATTCACCGTAAAAGTGTTTTGTTTTTTCCAGATCTTCTACATAAAGAATGACGTATCCTAGTTTTAAATCCATGATTATCACCTCACTATATACATTCGTGACTAGATGCAGGATTCCTTCTTCAACGTTGCTTGATAAAAATATTGGGCCAGGATCGTTCATCGTGCCTCAATTTTTCGTTACGGATTGTTCTGATCGATATTTTAAAATCGCTTCCCTTGTACAGGTGTAAATTCCCTCACTAATCAATTTCCCAAGCGGAGTTGCTGTGCCGGCATAGGAAATTAATCCTCCTTGCTGAGTGGCGGCAATGCAAATACTGTCCGTGGAAATCCCGGGTGATGTGCCAGCATTTTCAGAAGGTCTTCCATCCATTTCCTGCAAGACACTCACTTTCGCTTCAGCCGCCGTCATCACGCTCTGGATAAAAGCTTCCTCGGAAATTTTCCCGTTAATAAACAGCCATGTATTGATATTCCGTGGAAGGTCCCTCGACGTGTTCCCTGCTGAGACAAGCACAAAAATCGAAAATTCATCAGCTTCGAAAAGCTCGTATGATGCAGTCTCTGCCGGAACAGCCGTCATCATGCCGACGGTCTCACTGGGAAGGAATCCATTCTCCTGCAAATATTCCGCCATCTCTGCCTTATGGTCACTGCAGTCATATTCTGCTGGAACAATCCTGTTCACAAATGAACTGTGCCAGCCAATCCCTGCACCGGTAATCCCCGATGACATCGTCCTTAACGGAATCAACGACTTGAGGACGATACGGTCACTGCCCATATCGAGCAGCCTCGAATCGATTTTTATATTTTGTTTTTCACCATCCCCAGCTTTCGGAAGCAACAGCAGCTGCGGCTTTGCGATTTCAGGATGGGGATGATTTTTCACTTCAGTTCTATATACCTTCCGAATCCGCTCTTCTTTTAAAACTTGCACAGGAGTATCAACAATCAAAATCTGTCCATTTTCCATCAGCAGCAGTCTGTCACAATAAAGCGATGCTAAATTCAAATCATGAAAAATAGATACTACCGTCAATTCTTCCTCAATGGTCCATTTTTTTAGCAAATCCAGCAATTCTTTTTGAAAAGAAAGATCCAGGTGATTCGTTGGCTCATCAAGCAGAAGGATTTTCGGCTGCTGTGCAAGAGCCTGGGCAAGAAACACCCGCTGCTTCTCGCCTCCTGATAATTCAACGATGGATTTTCCCTGAAGGTGGGTAATCCCCGTCTGGCCCATCACCCTTTGAACAATGAGCTCATCGTCTTTAGTCCAGCTGTTCAACCAGCCTTTTTGGTGTGCATACCGGCCAAGCGAGACCGTTTCTTTTACCGTGTAAGGAAAGGCCTGATCAGCATGCTGTGGGAGCACTGCCATTAACCGGGCAAGCTGCTTCGGAGTATAGTCATCCAGCGGCCGCCCATCGAGGGTAATACCACCATTTTTCGTACTTAAAGCACCGGAGATCATTTTTAACAAAGTGGTTTTTCCGCTCCCGTTCGGACCGAGAATGCCAAAGAGCTCCCCTTTTCCCACGGCAAACGAAATCCCCTTCAGGACTTCCCCTCCCGAATATCCGCCTGTTAAATCGTTAACGGTTATCATCATCCAGCACTTCTTTCCTTACGATTTCTCAATAAAATAAGCGCAAAAACCGGAGCGCCAATCAGCGCTGTGATCACACCGATGGGAAGTTCTGCGGGCGCAATCACGGTACGCGAAACAAGATCGGCAAGAATCAGGAAGCCGCTGCCGATTAAAACCGATAGCGGAAGCAAATGTCTGTGATCCGGCCCCCAAATGGTCCTTGTTAAATGGGGAATGACCAATCCGACAAAGCCTATTGTTCCTGAAACAGCAACAGCTGAACCTGTCAATAGCGAGCCTGACAGGAGAATCAACAGCTTCCTTCTTTCCACATTGACGCCAAGATGCTGCGCACGCTCTTCTCCAAAGGACATCGCGTTAAGTTCCCTGGCATTGGCTAGCAAGATCACCAAACCTATCATAAAGAATGGAAGGATAATTTTAATATACTCCCAGCCTCTCATCGAAACACTGCCAAGCAGCCAGCCAATGATCTGCCGAAGCTCCTCCCCCGAAAGGGCAATCATTAATGAAATAAACGCTCCTAGAAAGGAACTAAGAATGATTCCGGTCAGGATGATCGTTTCAACCCTGAGCAGCCGGTCGATTTGCCGGGCAAAAAATAACACAAATAGAATCGTTGCGAAGGCGAATAAAATACTCAGCACTGGCAGCGTATAAGACTGGAAAAACGGAAGCGATATTCCCAAAAACAGGGTAATAACTGCGCCGATCGAAGCCCCTGAAGAAATCCCTAATGTATATGGATCTGCCAGCGGATTCCTTAACAGTCCCTGAAATGCGGCTCCCGCAATGGCAAGAGAAGCGCCGACAAGACCTGCAAGCAATACGCGCGGCAGCCGTATCTCCATCACAATACTTACATGCATCGGATCGATTCCCTGTCCCTGAAAGCGGAAAATTTCAGCACCAATGATTTTAATAATAGCGGGTACAGGGATGGAAACCGTTCCGATTGAAATGCCAAATAGCATCGATATGATTAAAAAGGCTGTGGCAGCAACATATGCTGAACCTTTTTTATTTAAAAACGTCCGGATATATGGCTTTTGCAAGCTCCTCTGCTCCTTCAGCCAGCCTTGGACCTGAACGGGTAACGAGGTCGGAATGGACATCGAAAACCTGCTGGTCCTTGACGGCTTTTACATTTTTCCAGCCCTGTCGCCCAAGTACCTGCTCAACAGGCTTTTCTGAGTAATAACCATAAGTCGTTACAACGACATCTGGATTCCGCTCGACGATTGCCTCTTGATCGACCTTTGGCCAGCCGTCCATATCGCCAATAGCATTTTTAGCACCAATTAAAGCGAGCATTTCATCGATGAAAGTATTTTTTCCAGCAGCATAGATCTCAGGTGCTGGAGAAACCTCAACGAACACTGTCTTTTGCTGATCCGCCTTGATGGCATCAGCCTGTTTTTTCAGTTCAGCAAATCGGTTTTTCATATCACCAACGAGGTCAGCTGCTTTCTCCGGCTCACCAATCGCTTGTCCGATCATCTCAATCGATGTATATACTCCGTCAAATGTCTGTGCATCATTCACGATCACGACAGCAATTCCCGCATCCCGCAATTGCTGAAGCCCCGCTGCCGCACTATCAGCCGTTGACTCATGGGCAAGAATAAGATCAGGCTTCAGGGAAATCATTTTTTCAACATTGAATTCCATCCCGCCGATTTTTTCCTTCGCCATCGCTTCTTCAGGATAATTATCAAAATCCGTCACGCCTACAATCGCATCGCCATGTTCAAGCGCATAAACGATTTCAGTATTGCTTGGAATCAGTGAAATGATTTTTTCTGGTTTCTCTTCAATTACTACTTTATCATTAAGTGCATCTTTTACCGTTACCGGGAAACCTGTCTGTTTTTCCTGCGCGGCTTTTTCCTGCTGCTTGGGTTCGGACTGTATATCTCCACATCCTCCAAGTACGATGACAGCCATTAGCATAGCCAATAATAATGAATAGTAATTTTTCATTTGCTTCTCCTCCATTTTTTAGTTTTCCGCGATGTGCGAAAAAGCTGCTGAATAAGCTCTGTAAAGCTGAGTGTTGATTTTTAAACCCTG